>JBKJIY010000076.1:0-18516 GCA_046598315.1 Gemmatimonadaceae bacterium | reverse complement strand
CCGATACCCTCCGCACCCTCTCGGCGAAGTTTCCGGGCACCTCGAACGCCGACGTACTCGTGCTGACGCTGGATGACCGGCAATACTCCGTGGTGCACGTGCCGCTGCGCGATCCGTCGGGACGGCTCGTGGCGATCTACGGCTTCACGTACACCAGGGCACAGCGATTTGCCGAGATTGCCGCCACGGTCTTCGGCGAGACTCCCCTTCTCCCGCCCTCGTCCGCAGGATCGCGCTGGAACTACGACACCACGCGCGTACGGCCCGGAGAGGTCCAGAATGGGGCGATGCTCGTGGCGCGTATCACCGACCGGAAAGGGCGATTGATGTGGCATTCACATCGGGGCGATACCACCCTTGCTTCGCCGTTCCGATCGCGCGCGGTGATCAGTACCATGCCCGGCGGCTTCGACGTCGAGACGGCCTTCCTTCCCGCCAGCGAAACCCTGCTGGTGCCGGCGGTCGCGCGCCGCGCGCAGAAGTGGTCGCTCAGCGCGCTGGTCGTGCTCACGGCCATGCTTGCGGCGGTGTCCTTGCTCGCGTTGCGGCGGGAAGGCGCGGTGGCCAAGGCTCGCCGCGCCGAAGCCATGCAGCAGCTCGCACTCGGCCTGCGGCACGAGCTCAATAACGCGCTGGCCAGCGTCATGTTGAATGCCGATCTCGTGCAACAGGAAGGGTCGCTTGACGCCACGCAGCAGGCACGCGTGGGGGTGATCGCCGAGCAGGCAGAGCGGATGCGCAGCGTCGTGCGCCGGCTGGAGCAGAGCGACCAGTTCGACGTGGTTGTGCCCTACCTCGACGCGGGCTTCATGGTGGACCTGTCCGCGCCGCGCGCGCCACAACACGACTTCCGCACGGATCGCTCGGCGAGCGCCGCGGAGTGATTACACATTCCGCTCCCCGCCGTCATGCGCGTGCCGCCATCCGCACCAGAAATGCTCCTCCCGCCAGACAGGCGATCGCCGTATAGCCGGCTGGCATGAACACGCCCTCGCCGCGCCGCAACGCGACCACGGCGATGTATCCCAGCACACAACCGCCAAGCAGGAGCAGCGCGCCGAGCGCGAACGTCAGCAGGCGAAGCGCGGCAGAAACGGACGCCGTGGGCATGCGCGGCCGGCCGATGGCGCGCGGAGGCCCGGGATCAGCTGGGCGGAATGGTGAGCACCACCTCATCGCCCGGCGACACGCTGATCTCCTGCGAGACGGGCTGACGATTGCCACCGATGGGGTCGGCCTGGAAGCGCAACGGCGTGGTGCCGAAGATCAGGTTGGCCGGCAGCTTGAACCTGGCCGTGCTGTTGCCGCTCACGGTGCCCAGGCGGATGCGTTGGCCGCTGCGCAGGACGAAGATGTTCATGTCGAGGAAGGCCTGATTCTCGACGCGCAACATCGTGGGAGCCTGCGGCTCCACCACTTCATCCGACTGCTTGTTCAGCACACTGCACGCGCTCGTTGCCGCGAGCAGCATCAGTGCGAGCAGCGTTCCAGTGAGACCCGCCGAGCGCCGCCGGCCCCGAATCGACATTCCCACTCTCATCGCCTCCACCATGGCTCCCCCCGTGACGCCGGCTCGCACCGGTCGCAAGTCGTACGACGAAGCATACTTTACCAGATGGTACCGCAATCCGCACACCCGGGTCCATCGCCCGGACGCGGTGCGACGAAAGATCCGGATGGTGGTGGGGGTGACCGAGTACTTTCTCGGACGAACGCTCCGCTCGGTACTGGACATCGGCGCGGGAGAGGGCGCCTGGGGCCAGGAGCTGCGCCGACTGCGACCGAGCATTCGCTACCTCGGCGTGGATCCGAGCGAATACGTGGTCGGGAAGCACGGACGGCGTCGAAACATACGGCTGGGAAGCTTCGAGGCGCTCCCGACGCTCTCGCTCGGGCGCGGCTACGACCTGATCGTCTGCGCCGACATGCTGCAGTACATCGCCGACGCGCCGCTGAAGCGCGGCATCGCGCACTTGACCACCCTGCTCACCGGCGTCGCGTTCCTGGAGGCGTACACCTCCGGAGACGACATGGAGGGTGATCTCGACGACTGGCATCACCGGAGCAAGGGCCGGTATCGTCGCATCTTCACCGACGCCGGGCTCGTGCCGTGCGGGGTTCATTGCTACCTGTCCCCGGGCGTGGCGCTGAATGCCGTGGAGCTGGAGGTGGTGTGATGATCGGGCATGGCGTGCTGTCCCCCGGTGCAGGAGATCGTCAGCCACGACATGTCCTCTGCCGATCACAGGCTTGTATCCAGAAACGGACGAAACGCCGCAGTGGTGCACCGAACGCATGGAATGTAAGTTGTTGTTTTACAATGACTTATGCGTTCATTGAGCGATGGGCCTGATCATGCTTATACCCATGGCATGAGATCCGCCGCCGCCCTCCCTCCAATCACCTTCGCGCCGCTGTGCCTGCTGGCCGTCACCGCCTGCTCGCAGGCGGCCATCACCCGCTCGGCGGTCGACATCCTCTCGTCGGTGGTGCTGGCCGGAGGATCCTCGACTGGATCCACCTCGTCTCCCTCGTCGACGCGAACTCCCTCGCCCACCCGCGTGATCCGAGAGGCGGAGGAGTACATCGGCGTGCCGTACAAGTGGGGTGGAAACACGCCGGAAACCGGGTTCGACTGCTCCGGCTACACGCGCTACGTGTATGCGGATCAGGGTGTTCGGCTGCCTCGCACGTCGCGCGAGCAGGCTCGCGCCGGGGAGGGGATTCCGCCTCGGGTCTCGTCGCTGCGTCAGGGCGATCTCGTCATGTTCGCCGAAGACAACAAGCCCATCTCGCACGTGGCCATCTACGCGGGCGACGGACGGATCATCCATTCGTCGTCGAGCGGACGCGGGGTGCGCTACGACGCCCTCTCCACCAAGCGCGGGCAGTGGTTCGTGGAACACATGGTCGTGGCGAGGCGGCTTGCCGTCGACGGTCGCAGCCTGGTGCAGGCGCTGGACTATCTCACGCTGCCCAACAGTCCGCTCGACCCGCCCGACCGCGCGCCACGGCCGACGCGTCGATACTGATGACGGCACGGACGCGCCATGCCTGGCGCACCACGCTCACCTGAACGTTCTCGCAGGACCGCACCACCACCGCGCCGCACGCGCGGCCCACTCGCCGGAGGTTCCCATGCAGAGACTTCGTTACGCGATCGCCTTGTCGGGTGCGCTGCTCCTGGCCACCGCTCCGGTCGAGGCGCAGATGCGCCGCCCGTCCTCGATTCCCGCAAGCGAGCAGCCGCCGGCCGGCATGTGCCGCATCTGGATCGACGGCGTGCCGGCGAGCCGCCAGCCCGCGGCGACCGATTGCACGACGGCGCGCGCCAATGCGCCAGCCAACTCTCGCATCATCTACGGGGACCGCAACAACAGCACGGTGGATCCCCGCAACGATCCTCGCCTCGATCCGCGCGATGCGCGCTACGATCCCCGACTGGACCCGCGCGATCCGCGGTTCGATCCCGAGTACGCACGCCGCGTCCTCGACGACCGCCGCCGCGGTGAGGATGCGCGGGCCGGCCGCCGCGGTCGCGACAGGTGGGAAGGGAAGGAGCGCGCCAGGCGCGAGCGCGAGATGGACAAGCGCGACCGGAAGCGGGCGAAGGAGTGGGAGAAGCATCGGCGTCGCGGCGCGAACTCGGAGGACAGCGATGAGGACTCCGAAGACTACGACGACCAACGCAATGGCCGGCGCGATGACCGGCGGGACGATCGCCGGGATGGCCGCCGCGATGACGGCCGGCGCACCGATCGCGTGCTCGGTGAGGTGCTGGGTCGGGCGCGCTTTCCCTGATCGCTGATTCACACGAAGTGCACGAAGGGGTGGGCCGAGATGTCGGCCCACCCCTTCGTGCTCCACCGCCGGCGCCCGCTAGTGTGCGTCGCTCGCCTTGAGGGACTGCCGTTCCACGGCGGCGCCGTTCTGCAGCCTGGCCATGAACCGCTGCGACTCGGAGATGCGCTCCACTTCGATGGCGATGGCCTCCACCGCCTGCTCGATGCGCTGCATCTGCTCCGCGGAGGCGGCGCTCACCACTGGCGTCTGACTTCCACGCTCGATCCGCCGCCCGAAAGCCCGGGCGAGCGGCCATCCGATGGCGATGACGACGCACATCACGAAGAAGCCGTTCACCATGTCCACGGCATGCGGAGGGATCTCGTCCCTCTCGTGCCGGAACCGGTCCCCCGTCGTGGGAATCCCGGGTATGGGCGGCGGACCGGGGACGGTGATGGTCGTGCCACCCGATCTGCCGATGCGGGTCTCCTGCACGGTCTCCGTCCCCTGCGCCGCCTCCTGCGCCGCCCGGCGCGCGTCCTCGATGGTCTGCCTGATCTGCTGCCTGAACTGCTCACGCTCGGTCTGGTTCTGCCCGGCGGGCGGTGACTGCTCGCTCACGACGTTCATGCGCTCCCTCTCCCTCACGGTCCTCGGACCCGGCGATGGCCGGCACTCCGGTAACAGTACGACCGACCGGGGCTGGAAGTTACCGCTCGTGCTCCACGGCTTCGCGAGCCAGCAGGGCGGCCTTGCGAGCCACCCCCCACCGGTAGCCGCCCAGCCCACCGTCGCCGCGCACCACGCGGTGACAGGGAATGAGCACTGCCACCCGGTTGCTCGCGCAGGCGCGCGCCACTGCGCGCGCCGCCGAGGGACGTCCGAGCTCCACGGCGACGGCTTGATAGCTGCGCGTGGCGCCCTCCGGAATGCGCTGGAGCGCCCGCCAGACCTGCCACTGAAACGCCGTGGCCTGCACGTCGATGGGCACCTCGCCGCCCCCCGCGCGACCCTCCACGTGCGCCACGACGGCATCCACGACTCGGTCACGCGTCTCGGCGGCGCGCTCGAACTGCGCCGACGGATATTCCGCGTGGAGCGCGGCCTCGAGGCCAGCCTCGTCGTCGCCGAGGGCCACGCTGCACACGCCGCGCTCGGTCACGGCCACGAGGAGCATGCCGAGGCTCGTCGGCACGACGGTATGGACGATGGTCACGCCATTGCCACGGCGCCGGTACGCGCCGGGCGTCATGCCGAGCGCTTCCGCCGCCGTCTCGTACACCCGGCGTCCCGAGGCGAAGCCGGCGTCGTACGTCGCGCTGCTCACGGTCTGCCCCCGCCGGAGCGAGCGCTTGAGCGCGCCCACCCGACGGTGCTCCTGGTACTGCTTGGGCGAGAGCCCGATCACGCGCGTGAACGTGCGCTGCAGATGCGCGGCGCTCACGCCGCCCACGCGGGCGAGTCGCTCCAGCGGGAGCGCCTCGCCCGCGTGGGCGTCGATGAAGTCGCGAACGCGCTCGGCGAGCGAGACATGGGCATCCGTGGGACTCGTCATCGTCTCCGGCATGGGGCTTCCTCCAGGGTATGGAGAAAGAATGGCGCGCCGCACCTGGCGCACGCTATCCGAATGTTGCTCGGCACATCCGAATCCTTCAGGCCGACTTGATCTCGGTGATCAGCTTGGTGAGTGAGCTCTTCGCGTCGCCGAACAGCATGGACGTGGCGGAGGCGTGAAAGAGCATGTTCTCGATGCCGGCGAAGCCCGCGGCCATGCCGCGCTTCAGGACGATCACACTCTTGGCCCGGTCGACATCGAGGATGGGCATGCCGAAGATGGGGGATGCCTTGTCCTGACGCGCGGCTGGATTGACCACGTCGTTGGCGCCGATCACAAGGGCTACGTCGGTCTGCGGAAACTCGCCGTTGATCTCATCCATGTCGTACAGCCGGTCATACGGCACGTTGGCTTCGGCGAGGAGGACATTCATGTGCCCGGGCATCCGTCCGGCCACGGGGTGAATCGCATACTTCACGTCGCCTCCGCGCTTCTCGATCAGCTCGGCCAGCTCGCGCACCTGGTGTTGCGCCTGCGCCACGGCCATGCCGTACCCGGGCACGATGATGACGCGTTGCGCGTACGCGAGCTGGATCGCCGCGTCCTCGGCGGAGACCGACCGCACAGGCAGCTCCGTGCCGTCGCCTGCGGCGACGGCGGGCGGAGTGGAGCCGAACGCGCCGAACAGCACGTTGGCGAAGGACCGGTTCATCGCCTTGGACATCAGCACCGCGAGGAGGAATCCCGAGGCGCCGTCGAGGGCGCCGCAGATGATGAGGATGCTGTTGCCCAGCGCAAAGCCGGTGGCCGCCGCGGCGAGACCGCAATAGGAGTTGAGGAGCGCGACGACCACCGGCATGTCCGCCCCGCCGATGGGCATCACCATCAGGACGCCGAGCAGCGCCGCGAGGGCGATCATGCCATAGAACGCGGCTGCGTTGGCCGGTGACAGCAGCACCAAGCCGAACAGCACGAGCGCCACGCCGAACAGGAGCAGATTGACGAGATTCTGCCCACGATACGTCATGGGCCGCGATGGAATCCATTCCTGCAGTTTGCCCGCGGCGACGAGCGCACCAGTTACCGTGAGCGATCCGAGCAGGACCTCGAAACCGAGCGCGGCCATCTTCCAGGTGGGGAGATGCCCCTCGCCACCATGAAACGTGGAGTAGTACTCCGAGACGCCCACGAGCGAGGCGGCGAGCGCGCCAAAGCTCAGCGACATCGCGATTCGTTGCGGCAGTGCGGTCGTGGGAACCCACATGCCCAGCGGATAGCCGATCAACGTACCGAGGACGAGCCCGGCGAGGATCCACCGGTAGTCCACGATCTGGTGATTCATCAGCGTACCGCACACCGCGAGCAGCATCCCCACCGCCGCCTGCTGCATCCCCCGTCGGGCCCGGTCAGGCCGGGTGAGGCTGCGGAGCCCGAGAATGAAAAGGATCGATGCGACGAGGTAGCTGAGCTGCGTGACGAGCTCGCGCATGCGCTACTGCTCTCCGCGCTTGGCGGAGGGCGCGCCTGGATCGTGCGGGTCGCGGCGGAACATCTTGAGCATGCGGTCGGTGATGAGAAAGCCACCGACGACGTTGGTGGTGGCGCACACGACGGCGACGAAGCCGAGGAGGGTCGCCACGGTGCCACGTTCGGCGCCGGCGGCGACCATGGAGCCGACGAGCGAGATGCCGGAGATGGCATTGGTCGCCGACATGAGCGGCGTGTGCAGCAGCGGAGGCACGCGGGTGATGACCATGTAGCCCACGAACCCGGCCAGCACGAAGACGTACAGCTCGAGGATCAGCATCGATTCGGCATCACGTGGAGGTGGTCTTACGAGGCGACGAGCTGCCCGTCGCGCACGACGATCATCGGCGCGGTGATCTCGTCGGCGGGATCGACGACGAGCGCGCCGTCGCGTGAGAGGTGCATGGCGAGGGCGAGGATGTTCTTGCCGAACATCTGGCTGGCATGATAGGGCACCGTCGCGGGAAGATCGACCGGCCCGATGATCGAGACGCCGCCGGCCTGCACCGTCTCCCCCGCGCGTGTGAGCTCGCAGTTGCCGCCGCTCTCGGCGGCGAGGTCCACGATCACGGAGCCGGTGCGCATCGCCGCCACCATGTCGGCGGTGATGAGGCGCGGCGCGGGACGGCCGGGAATCTGTGCCGTGGTGATGACGAGATCGACGTCGCGCAGATGTGCCGCGAGGGCATCACGCGTGCGCTGCGCGTCGACGTCCGACTGCGCGGCGGCGTATCCCCCCACCGCCTCGGCGCCGGCGGTCACGAGCTCGGTAGCCACAAAGGTGGCGCCCAGCGACTGGATCTGCTCGCGCGCCGCCGGCCGTACGTCGAAGGCGGAGACCACGCCCCCGAGCCGGCGTGCCGTGGCGATCGCCTGCAGACCCGCCACGCCCGCCCCGATGACGAACACGCGCGAGGGAGACACGTTGCCCGCCGCCGTCGTGAGCATGGGCAGGAACTTGGGGAGCGCGGCCGCTCCGACGAGCACCGCCTTGTAGCCCGCCACCGTGCTTTGCGACGACAGCACGTCCATCGACTGCGCGCGCGAGATGCGCGGCACGCGCTCCAGCGCGAGCGCGGTAATACGCCGCGCCGCCAGCAGCCGCAGCGCGGCATCGCCGCGACCGGGCGCGAGGAGGGCGAGGAGCGTGCAGCCCTCGGGAAGCTCGGCGATCTCTGCCGGGGAGGGCGGCTGCACTCGGCAGACGAGCTCCGCATCGGCGAACAGCGACGCGGCGTCGGCCATCACCACGCCTGCCGCCTCGTACGCAGCATCGGAAAAGCCGGCGCGAATGCCCGCGCCCGACTGAACCCGCACGTGGTGGCCGGCCTTCACCAGTCGCATCGCGCTCTCTGGCGTGAGCGCGACTCGATTCTCGCCGGGGACGGTCTCGTTGGGAACGGCAATGTGCATGAGCGGGAGAGTCTACCCGCCGCGCACGATGCCGCCAGGGTTGCCCCTCGTCACCCGTGCGCGCCGAGCACGCGCTCCATCTGTCCCACATGCGGCGCGAGATGAACCACGGGAATGTCGATGTGCTACCACTCCACCGCGGGCGAGGGGCCGGACCGGAACCATTTCGGTGATTTCAGCGGCCTGGGTGCGGCGAGAGCGTGCCGGATCCGCCATCGGTGAATATCTTTCGCCAGCGTCTCGGCGTCCGAATCCCCTGCCGCCCGCTCACGTAGGGATTGGCACCATCATTCCTGGAGACACACGCTATGCAGTCAGTGCGCTTCACCGCCTCGCTCGCGCTCGGCGGCGTCCTCGTCATGGCCGGCATCGCGACGGCGCAGGGGCCTGCGGCTCCGGCAGCGCGCCCCGCCCCCCCGACGCTTCCCTTGAAGCACGCCGGCGCGCCGACGGGCGCGGCGATCTCCGCGGCCGATCTGATGACGCGCCTCTACGTCTTCGCCGACGACTCGATGATGGGACGCGAGGTGGGCACGCCCTATCACCTCAAGGCCACCGCCTACCTCGAGCGCGAGGTGCGAAAGCTCGGCCTCGTCGCCGGCGGCGACAGCGGCACGTACTTCCAGAATCTCCCGCTCTTCACGTATTCCATTGACGGGTCCACGATGAAGGCGGGCGACGTGAGCCTCGCGCTCGGACGCGACTTCATCCCGCTGGTGAGTGGCGATCGTCAGGTCTCGCTGGAGGGAATCTCGGTGGTGTACGGCGGCATGGTGGACGACAGCACCACGTGGCTGTCCGCTGCGGCGATGGCGGGCAAGGCCGTGCTGTTCGGCGTACCGGCCACCGTGATCGGATTTCCTCGCACCCCGGGCCTGCGTGCCCGAGTCGGCAAGGCGGCTGTGGTGCTGGTGCCCTCGCTCACACGAATTCCGCTCGAGCAGCGGACGCAGCTTGCTCGCGGCGGCACCGCGTTCACGCGCGGCGCGCCGGCGCCAACGGGCACGGTGCTCGTCTATGTGACGCCCGAGGTGGGCACGGCGCTGTTCGGGCCGGCCGGCGCCCTCGCGACCGGCGCCGTGGCGATCCGGCCGTTGAGCGGCGCGCTCGTCTCGAGGCAGTCGCAGGCTCCAGGACGCAACGTCATCGCGATTCTCCCGGGCTCGGATCCGCAGCTGAAAGGGCAGTACATCGCCATTGGCGCGCACAACGATCACGTGGGATTCGATCGCTCGCCCGTGGACCATGACTCATTGCGCGCGTTCAACCTGATGTTCAAGTCGCAGGGCGCCGACAGCCCGACCCCCGCGACCATCACCGCTGCCGACGCGGCGCGGCTGCGGACCACCATCGACAGCCTGCATCTGCGGAACGGCGGTGCACGGACGGATTCCATCTTCAATGGGGCGGACGACGACGGCTCCGGTTCGGTGAGCGTGCTGGAGATCGCCGAAGCGCTGGCGATGGCGAGAACGCGGCCGAAGCGCTCCATCCTGTTCGTGTGGCACGCGGGCGAGGAGAAAGGCCTGTGGGGCGCGGAGCATTTCACCGACCACCCCACCGTGCCGCGCGACTCGATCGTGGCGCAGTTGAACATGGACATGGTCGGTCGCGGCGCGGCTGCCGACGTGACAGGTGAGCTCAAGGAAGGGGGCCTGCAGCGGGGCGGACCAGGCTACCTGCAGCTCGTGGGGTCGCGCCGGCTGTCCACCGAGCTCGGCGACCTGATCGAGAGCGTGAACGCCAAGGGTCAGCTCGGCTTCCGGTTCGACTACTCGCAGGACGTCAATGGCCATCCGCAGAACATCTACTGTCGCAGCGATCACTACGAGTATGCCCGCTACGGCATCCCCATCGCGTTCATCACGACGGGTGGGCACGCGGACTATCACCAGGTGACCGACGAGCCTCAGTACATCGACTACGGTCGGATGGCCGGAGTCGCCACCCTCGTGCATGACGTAGCCTGGAAGCTTGGCGATCTCGACCATCGGCTGGTGGTGGACAAGGCCAAGCCGGATCCCAAGGCGCGCTGTGTGCAGTAGGGGCAGGAAGACAGGACGACAGGACGACAGGACGACAGTGCCATCAAACGGCCGGTGACGCTGGGCTGTCTTCCTCTTCCTGTCTTCCTGTCTTCCTGTCTTCCTGTCTTCCTGTCTTCCTGTCTTCCTGTCTTCCTGCCCTCATGCGCCTTCCCCTCCTGCTCATCAGCGCCGCGCTCCTCTTGGGGTGCGCATTCGGCCGCGGTGGGGCGCCTAGTTTGGCGGGCGCAGCGCCGGCCAGCTTCATTCGCTCCACGGCGGATGCGCAGTCGACGCGGGTGATCGAGGTGCGCGACGGGCTCACCCACGGTCAGGCGATGCGAAGCGTCACCGACGCACTTTCGCAGCGATACGTGGTGGAGGTGCAGGACGCCCGGGCCGGCTTCGCGATGACTTCGTGGCAGGCCAGCCTGCTGCGCGACGGCGTGCCCGACCTGCGCTACCGGACGCGGCTCACCGCCAAGTTTCTCGGGGACGACTGGCGCCGGCTGCAGCTTCGAAGCGAGGCAAACTGGGCGCGCGGCGTGGAATGGGACGTCGGGTTCGACGCGGCGCAGCTGGACTCGATGGCCGGCGACCTTCGCACACGGCTCGCCAGAAAGCCGTGAGCGCTATCGCAGGCCGGTGAGCTGCCAGCTTCCCCCGCGTTTCACCAGGGTGGCCCGTTGCGGGATGATCATCAATTCCTCCTGCTTCGACGACTTGTTCACGAAGACGAGTCGCAGCGAGAACTCCGCCTCGGCGGTGCTGTCCTGTACGGTGGTGGGTCCGTAGCGCACGCCCGCCCGGATCTGCTCGGCGATGGCGAAGTTGTTCTCCCAAAACTGCTGCTGCGTCGAGGTGAGCGCCGGATTGCTCGCCCGCAACCGCGACACGTCGCCTGAGGAGATGGCCTGGGCGTAGCGCACGATGGCGGCGCGCACCGCGCCCTCGCGCGAGCTCGCCGCGTTCCGGACGCTGTCGCGCCGGAGGCGCGCGGCCGCCTGTGCCCTGACGCGAGCGGAATCGACCATCGTCACGGGCGTCCCCGCCCCCCCCGCCGCCGCCGTCGGTGGCCCGATGCGCGCGCTGTCGCGCGCGATGGCGGCTGAGGGAATCATGGCCGGCGGGGCGACGCGAGCCGCGGTGTCGAGGCGACCTGCGGGTCGCGCGTCCGGCGTACGCGCGCGTGAGTTGCGCGCTACGATGGCCGAGCCCACGGAGAGCACCACGATGGCCGCCACGCCGAAGTACACGCGCCGGCCGCGCGGTGGCGCCGGCGCCACCGCGACTCTGTTTGCCACCGACGCCGTTGCTTCCAGCGACAGGGTCGGCATGCTGCGCGGGGTATGGCGCGATGGCGATGAGGGATGCCCATCCGCGCCGGGTCGACGGCCATGTGCGCCGGAGAGGGCATCGCGCACCTCCGCGGCCGATCCGTAGCGGTCGCTCGGGGCCCGCGCCAGCATGCGCGCCACCACATGATCGAGCGACTCGGCCAGACCAGGATCGAGGTTGCGCAGGTGCGGCCCCTCCTCGGAGAGCCGACGCTTGATCATCTGCTCCCGGGTGGGCGCCTCGAAGATCGGGGCCGCGGTCAGCATGAGATGCAGAATGCAGCCGAGCGCGTACAGGTCGCTGCGCGCGTCGACCGGATCGCCGAGCAGCTGCTCCGGGCTCATGAACTCCGGCGTGCCGATGACGAGGCCGGTGCGTGTCAACGCTTCGCCGGCTGTCTCCTGCATCGCCTTGGCGATGCCGAAATCCACGACCTTCGCCACTTCGCGGCCCACCCGCGTCCGACTGATGAGGATGTTGTCGGGCTTCAGATCCCGGTGCACGATACCCAGTTCGTGCGCGGCGCCGAGACCGTCGGCGATCTGGCGCGCGAGATCGAGCGAGCGCTCCACCGAGAGGGGCGCCTCGCGCGCCAGCAGGCGCGAGAGCGGCTCGCCATCCACGTACTCCATCACGAGATAGACGAGCCCCTCGCTCTCACCGTAGTCGAAGACCGCGGCAACGCTGGGATGAATGATGCGCGCCGCGTTGGACGCCTCGCGCGCGAACCGTGCGGCCGACTCGTGATCGTTCACGAGCACTGGGCTCATGACCTTGATGGCGCACTGGCGGTTCATCTTCACATGCTCGCCGAGATACACCCGGCCCATGCCGCCCTCGCCGATGCGCTTGAGGATGTGGTAGCGGTCGGCGAGCACGCGGCCGATCAGTGAATCCGTGCCCTTGGGGCGGAGGGCGGCGCCGTCGGCCGGACAGAATCGCGCCGCCGTCTCGTACTCGGTGGCGCACACGGGGCAGACCTTGAGCACGGCAACCGTGAGCGCCGCGTCGGCCACCGGCTGCTGCGCCAGGAGTCCCGATCCCAGCCCGCTTGCGGCGAGTGCGACCGCCTCCGCCTCGCGCATGGCGCGCTCGACGTCCGCGTCCGAGAGCGGCGCGGGGCTGGGAGTGGCAGGATCGTCCGGCGTGTCGGCGGCCATGCTGGAAAGAGTACGCCCCGCGCGGGGGTTGGCGTAAGTCCGCGCAGCGCGGACCGGATCAGGGGGGCGGCCCTCCGGCGCCGGTCCCGTCGCCGCCCTGCGAGCCACCGACCCCGAGCGCGAGGACGGCGACGGCCAGCAGTGCGCCGGCGAGAGCCGCCGCGGCGAGGATCGAGGTGCCTCGCTGCAGTGCGTGCTGCTGCACGCCGCCCACGTACGCCGTCGGGAAGCTCACGATCCCCTCGCCCGTCCACGGCTGCCGCCCGCCGCCCGCCAGCTGCACCCACTCCACCCCGAGCCGCATTGCGCCATCGGGCGCGGTGCCGGCAAAGCTGCCTTCCACCGACACGACGCGCGGACCCAGATAACGCGCCATCTCCGTGGTGCCGTCCGGCGTGAGCTCGAGTCGGATCCGGCGCTCTGCCGTGGGCGTCGCCCCCACCATCGGCTGATACGCGTAGCAGCCCGCGTTCAGCGTCAACGCGGCCGCGCAGGCGATCACGGCGAGCTTTCGTCCTCTCAGCATGTCATCATTCCGGGTTGGTCCTGGCGAAACGAATCCTCCGTGCAGTGCAGGCCGACATCGCCTTCAGCGGTATCGGCCTGCGCTGTACGGATCATGGCTCTGCTGCTACTTGCTGCAGAGCCCCGGGTCCTTGATGCAGGGATTGCCGAGGCGCTCGACATTCGGGATCGGGAAGAGGAGACCTGGCACCGTGGCCGCCGACTCGAAGTTCGGATTCGGCGTCCATTTGGCCTCCTTGAGCCCGAACCGGTACATGTCGCTGAGGCGGCGGTTCATCAGCCAGAGCTGCGCCTGGCGCTCGTGCTGCAGGATGGCGCGGTCGCTGACCTGTCCCGTGAACGCGGGCTTGGTGTCGATGGCGCGCACCGCATTGATCTGCGTGCGGAACGTCGCGCTGTTCCCGCTGGCCAGCGCGGCCTCGGCGAGAATGAGCCGAAGCTCGCGAATGCTCGTGAGGGTGAAGACGCCGGACTGCGTGCCGAACGCCTTGAACTGTGCGAGCAGTGCCTGCGTCGTGACGTCCCGGGCGCCGGTGACGGGATCGATCAGGTTCGTGTAGACGGAACCGACCCGATGCTCGTTCCGGCCATTCACCTCGAACCAGATATTGGTGCCCGCCGTCGCTTCGATATTGCTGATGAGGGTGAATTTCTGGTCGGGCGACCCCAGCGCGATCGCCGCCGCGGCGTCGGCGTTGGCGCCGGCATCGTTCACCAGCGGATTGGCCGGCGTCTGTCCCTTCGGCGTGATCTTGCCCCAGACGCCCTTGGCGTGCTTCACACGTGCCCGGTAGGCGAGGATGTTGAACTTGAGCGCATTGTCCGATCCCGCGTTGGCGATCGGCTGCGCCTTGTCCAGGTACACGATCGCCTTGTCGTAGAGCGTGCCCATGGCCGCGCGGCCGATCGGCGCCGCTGGCTTGCGCTTGTCCGAGAAGGCGAAGTCGTCGTACATGTCGGCGATCGTGGTGTATGCGATGGCCGTGTGAAGATACGTGCGGGCGAGGAGCAGACGGTCGGTCAGCGTGCCGGCCGTGTTGAACCCCTCGAGCCGCACGATCTGCGTGTCGCCCAGATAGCGCGTCTCGCCGACGTTGGGGAAGACCGCATCGATGAACTCGTTGAGGAAGTTGGCGATGCCCCCGGTCTCGATGTCGAACCAGGCATCGCGCGAACCGATCCAGTCCAGCTCGTCGGTGGCGACGGCGTATGGCACCGTCACGCCCGACAGGGTGCGCACCAGCGCGGCCAGTACACCGTTTGCCTCGGCGGCGGCGGCCTGGGGATTGTCCAGCGCCGCCTCCTCCACGGCGTTCGTGTTGGCCACGTCGGGGAGGCCGCAGGCACCGGCAGCAACGAGCAGCACCGTCGCCACGGCCGCGCGGTAGCGGCGGCACGCGGCGAGAGAAATCTTCATGATCGCTTTCATGGTCAGAAGCCCACGCGGAAGTTGAGGCCGATGGAGCGCGGGATGGGGAAGCCGAAGGCGTCGATCCCCTCGCCAAAGTTGCCGTCGGTGCTGCCGCCGGACTGGCGGCTGAAGACGTTGATCTCGGGATCGACGCCGGGATACTTGGTCCACAGGGCGAAGTTGCGTGCGGCGAGCGTCACGGCGAAGTCAGTTCCGCCGACGAGCGCGGCGAGCCTGCCCTGCGTGGTGTAGGTGAGCGACAGTTCGCGCCAGCGGAGGAAGTCGGCGGAGAACTGCTGGTTCAGGCCGTCGTAGGGCGAGAGTCCCTTGAGCTCGTAGGCGTACACCTTGGCCGCCTCGAGCCGCTGCTGCGCCGAGCTGGCCGGATTGAGGACGGTGGCCTCGGTGCGGGCCCGAAGCTCGGTGTTGCCGCCGTTCGTGGGATTGGCGCGCCGGAAGGCGCCGGTGAGATCGGAGATGCTGTAATTGCCCATCCGGTACTCGAAGTTGGTGCCGACGCGCCAGTTGGAGCGTACGGTCATCGAGCCGCCGAAGGAGCCTTCGAAATCGGGGAAGGGCTTGCCGTCGTAGTGATCCAGCTTGTCGCCGTTGTTGTCGTCATCGGCGGCGAGCGGATCCACGTTGGCGAGCGTGCGCGGCACCGCGAGATACGCCAGCAGCTGCGCCTCGGTATCGGGCAGGCCGTCCTTGTTCACGTCGAAGGGCACTTGTCCGGGCTGGAGACAGACGCCGCCGCCGGACGTCTTGGTCGCGCCGGCCGCGCACGCTCCGGGGAGCTTGCCGCCGAAGAACGAGCCCGGCGCATAGCCCTCCTTCACGAAGTTGCGGTAGCGCGGATAGCTGCCGCCCACCTTGACCGGCGGGGCGCCACCCAGGCTCGTCACGATCTGGCTGAGGAACCCGGTGCTGCCGTACACATCCAGCGAGATGTTCGGGCGATTGAGCACGAACGCCTTGGTCTTGAGCTCCCAGCCGAAGGCGTCGAGCTGACCGATGTTGTCGAGCTGTGCGGCGGTGAAGCCGCCGGTCACGGGGAACTGGCGCGCGTAGAGCGCGTCCTTGACGCGGCGCTGCCAGCGTGTGAACTCGACGGACGCACGGTCGGCGAACAGCCCCATCTCGGCGCCCACCTCGAACTCGCTGGAGATCTCCGGCTTGATGTCGGGATTGCCGAGGTTGCCCGGGACGAGGCCCGACCCGGTCGAGGCCGCGAGCGCGCGGTACGTGGTGAGCTTGTCGAAGGCGCCCGGCTGGCGGCCCGCACGGCCGTAGGCCGCGCGGAAGCGCAGCGTGGAGAGGTACTGGGCCATGAAGCCATCCTTCCATGACGGCCGGTCGCTCGGAATGATCGACAGCGACGCCTGGGGATAGATCACGCCGCCCGACGACTTGCCGAAGGCGCTGTTGCGATCGTAGCGCGCGCCGCCGGTGACGAAGACCCAGTCGGCGAAGCCGAACTGCTGCTGGGCGAACACGCCGGTGTTGGTGATCTGGCTGAACGACTCGAACACCTGTGGCGTGGCGCCGCCGCCGAGGACTTCGATGCCCGGGCCCGGGAACGACGTGGTCCGGCCGCTCTCGTCGTTCTCACGCGTGAGGAAGCCCTGCGCGCCGAAGATGAGATTGGAGGAGACGAGCCGGGTGAGGTCGCGGGTGTACCCGCCGTTGACGCTGAGCGTGAGCTCCTGGTGCGTGCGATCGTCCACGCTCGCCTGACCGGCATTCGCGCGATTGATGCGCCCGTCGAGGTTGTTGCCGAACGGAACGAAGTAGGTGGAGCGCTGTGCGCTGAAGTCCACGCCGAAGGTGCCGTCGAGATTGAACGACGGCACGGGGATGTAGCTGGCGCGGATACGGCCGTTGAAGTGCCGCCCGTCCTGCTTGATGCTCGGCTGCAGCAGCTCGCGCTGCGAGGCGAACGAGCTGGAGCCCGTCGGGTTGCCGGGTCCGCGGCACAGGCCGTTACCCATGCTGCCGTTCGTCGGGTCGGTGGGGCTCGTCTTGGACGCGTTGCACTGCGCGTTCTCCGGCTTGGAGAACAGCGCTACCGTGTACGGCGCGTAGATGCTGTTGTTGTTCTCGGGGATCTCGTTGTGCGTGTTGGCGTAGAGGACGTTCGCCTGCAGCTTCACCGTGCGCGTCGGGACGAGGCCCAGGCTCAGCGTGCCCTGGTAGCGGTTGGCGATGTCGCGCATGTTCACGCCGCTTCTCAGGCCGTTGGCATCGGCGAAGTCGAAGTTCTTGGACGTGAACGGACCGTCCTCCTTGTAGCCGCGCAGCGATCCGAAGTAGGTGATGACGGGCGTGCCGCCGGACACCTGTCCGGTCATCGTGTGGGCGCGGCCGGTCTCGAACAGCCTGGTGGCGATGTCACGGCTGAACGGCACGAACGCGCTGATGGGCGTGCTGTAGTGCTGCGTGAGTCGCGTCGCCTGGGAGTCGGACCGGGCGAAGCCCCACTGCTCCTCGAGGCGCCCGCGCGGATACGCCTTGGCCTCCTCGTTGTATTCGATACTGCCCTTCGGCGTGCCGGCGGTGCCCTTCTTGGTGGTGATCAGCAGCACGCCGTTGGACGCTTCGGTGCCGTACAGCGTGGCGGCCGCGGCACCCTTGAGCACCTCGATCTTTTCCACGGACGACGGATCGATGTCGTCGAGGCGCGACGGGCGTCCGCCGCCGCCCGTACCGACGAAGCCGGCGCCGAATCCGCCGCCGTTGTCGATGCGCACGCCGTCCACGTACACGATGGGCTCGGTGGACTGGGAGAGCGACGAGCTGCCGCGGATGCGGATGCGCGAGCCCTCGCCGGTGGTGCCGGACGACGGCAGCGAGACCACGCCGGGCTCGCGGCCCTGCAGGATGTCGGAGAAGCTCGCGATGGGCGCGTTCTCCGGCGCCGTCACCGACGCCACCGTGTTGCCGAGCTTTCTCGCCTCCACCTGGCTGCCACCGGTGCCGGTGGTGACCACGGCCGAGAGCTCGAGGGCCGACTGCTGAAGCTCGATCGACGAGGTCGCCACGCCGCCCGCGGGCACCTCGACCGTGCGCTGCAGCGGCGTGTAGCCGATGAGCCGCGCGCGAATGGTGCGCGCGCCGGGAGCGACGTTGAGGATGCGGAAGGCGCCCTGCGCATTGGTCAGCGCGCCGACCGGCACGCCGGCGGCGACGATCGTGACCTGAACACTCGCGAGTGGACGCCGGGATCCGGCGTCGATCACGGTGCCAGCGATGGTGCCGGTCCCCTGCGCCAGGAGCGCGGACGGGGCAACGGCAGAGATCGCGGCGAGAAGACAGACGCGCCGCGCGCTAGCGAGAAATGACATCGTGCACTCCGGTATGTGGTGGGGACATCCGGTCGAGGGCGCAGAGCCCATGACGATCAGTACCGAGGCCGAGGGCTGGCCGGGTCTTTTATCGTATGGGGCTGCGTGCGCCGGATGTCAAGCGCAGGACCGTAGAGGCTCACCCGGCGAGCTTCCGTTGCGTCACACACCCACATGTACTGCCATCGGTGGATGACAGACGAACACGTTCAGATCGCGCCTCGCCGCACCACGATGTCGCGCGAAAGCGTGAGTCGAAGCGCGCTACCCTCCGGGAGGCAGGCATCGCTGGACCGGGAGCGACCCGCTGCCGCCGTGCCGGCGGCGGCCCCCGCCGCGCCGCCGATCACGGTGGCCTTGGTGCTCTTGCCGAGGATCCGGCCAAGGACGGCGCCCGCCACCGCGCCTCCGATCACCGTGCGCCGGTCGTTGCCGC
>JBKJIY010000058.1:0-7798 GCA_046598315.1 Gemmatimonadaceae bacterium | reverse complement strand
CGACGGTGGCCGACGTCGGACCGCCGATGCCGGCGACCGCGTTCTTCAGCTCCCGCGTCATCTCGGCGACGTCGCGCTCGGCAATCGCCAGCTCGGCTTCCTGCGCTCCGAGCTTGCGCTCGAGGACGTCCAGGCGCTCGCGATGCAGCACCTCGTACTTTTCCGCGAGCGCGACCGTCTCGGCGTCGTTGATGCCGGCGGCGAGCGCCTTGCGGCGCGTCATCGTCTCCAACTCGCGTCGTTCGACGGCCGCTCGCTGGCGCGTGAGGACGAGCCCGCCGCGCAGGTCGTCGAGCCCCATGCGCGCCTGGACGAGCGTCTCCTTCATGCGCGCGAGGCCGGCTCGGCGCGCCTCGGGGGGCGTGGCACGATCCATCAGGTCGTTCACTGTCTGGCGAAAGGAGTCGAACATGCGACGGAGGACGTGGGGCGGCCGAGTGGGATCGTCTGGCGCGGGTGGCGCGCCGGCAGGCCATATTGGAGGAACCGCTCGCGTCGGTTCAGGATACCCGGCTCGCGCGCGCCATCGCAACCTCGCCACTGATGACCATGCTTCCCCCCGTCGCCGTCACGGCGACCACTGAATCCATTCGTGGCGTGATGCGCGTGCGTGCCAACGCGGCGTACACCGACGCGGCCCGTTCGGCGAGGCTGCGCCCGTTCATTCTGCCCGTGCTGGAGCCCGACGATGCCCACCAGATGCTCGAGGGAATGGAAGGCCTGATTCTCACGGGCGGCGAGGATCTCGAGCCCGCCCTGTACGGCAGCGCACGACATCGCGCGCTGGGGGAGGTCCACGCGGCGCGGGATGCGTTCGAGCTGGCGCTGGTTGGCGCGGCTCGCGCGCGTGGGCTTCCCACGCTGGCCATCTGTCGCGGCATGCAGGTCGCCAACGTCGCACTCGGCGGCACGCTCGTGCAGGACCTTCCCAGCGAGTGGGCGAACGCGCTGCCGCACGACGGCGACTGGGCCCGCGACAGCCGCCGGCATGCCGTCGACGTCGTGCCGAACAGCCGCATGGCCGCTGCGCTCGGAGCGACGGATCTCACCGTGAACTCGATGCATCATCAGGCGCTGGACCGGGTGGCCGATGGGCTTGCCACCGTGGCGCGGGCACCGGACGGCGTGACGGAGGGAGTCGAGTGGCAGGGGGACGACTGGTGGATGGTCGGCGTGCAGTGGCATCCCGAGGAGCTGACTCGTACCCCGGAACCGTGGGATCGCGCCCTGTTCGACGCATTCGGGTCGGTGATCCGGCAGCGCCGCGTCAATTCAGGCGGCGCCACCTGGCCTCGTTCGTGACCTGCCGCATCAGTCGCTCCGGTGATGAGCGGTCGGGAAAGAGCAATGCGTCGCTCACATCGTTGAGCGCGGCGCGGAGGAGTCCGAAGCGCTCGGCCGCCGTGGCGTAGAGCGTTGCCAGCCCATGGTCCTCCGCGAGACGGTGGCCGGCCGCGAGCTGAAAGCCCCGCCGCCCCATCTCCTCGTAGTAGTCGAGGTCGGGCCCGCCTCGCCGCCACCGGCGATGCTCGATGAAATCGGGAAAGAACCCGCTCACCCAGAGCGCGTAGTTGCCGAGGTGACTGCGCACGAGGAAGCTGCGCTTGCCGTCCGGGTCGTTCACGTCGGCGAACAGGCTGGCCAGCGTGTCGTACGTCTGGTCGTCGGCGAAGCCGATGCGCAGTGCGCGGTCGCGGTAGCCGAAATGCAGGGTCAACGCCGCCAGATAATCGGCGATCACCCGGTCATGCTCGCCCAGCCGGCGCAGCGCCTGCCGCACCATGACGTAGGCGAAGAGCGGCAGCGATGCGCACCCGCCCTGCCGTGCGCGCATCAAGGCGTCGGGAAGGCGTTCGTCGTCGAGCACGGCGTCGATGCCGCGATCGGTGAGCAGTCCTTCGATGGTCGCCAGCTCCGAGTCCGATCCGCGCGCGATGAGCCGCGCCACGAGCTGCGCGTCGTCGCGCGTGAGATGATGCCGGGTATCCGCGAGAATCATGTCGTTACCCTCCGTGGGGGATCGTACACCACATCTGCCTCGGAGTATCGGCATGGGGGCGACGAATCCGGCAGTCGCGCCGCTGCTGGAGCTTCGCGATGGCTACGGCGGTCGCGCCAGCGCCCGCCCGATGAACGCCGCGCGGATGCCGGGGTATCTTTTCCCTTGCGTCCCACTTCGTGCCAAGGGTGGCGACGTCGACCCTGCCGGCCATAGCTTGCTGTGCGTCATCATCTCGCGTCATCGAGGAGCACGTGCTGTATTTTTGTATTCCCGCATACAACGAAGCCCCCACCATCGGTCTGCTCCTGTGGCGCCTGCGGAAGGTGTTCCAGGACCAGCCCCGTGAGTACGAGGTGCTCGTCTACGACGATGGCAGCACGGATGCCACGGTGGAGACGCTCGCGCCGTACCATCGCGTGATGCCCCTTACGGTGCTCGGCGGCGCCCGGGTCGGATACGCGCGGGCGCTGGACGCGCTCTGCCGCGAAGCCTCTCGGCGGACGCGCTACCCGCGCCGGGACGCCATCGTCGTGCTGCAGGCGGACTTCACCGATCAGCCGGAGCACCTGCCCGAGCTGATCAGGCGATTCGACGGTGGCGCCGACGTGGTCGTCGCCGAGCGGCCCGCGGATGCGCTGAGCGTCCCGCAGCCGGTGCGCGCCCTGCGCCGCCTCGCGCCCTGGGTGGTGCGTCCGTTCGTGTCGGTCGCCGGCGTGCGAGACCCGTTCGCCACTCTGAGGCTGTATCGCGTCTCGGTCATTCGCGATCTGATCAAGGAGCGCGGCGACGCCCCGCTGCTGGAGGGCGAAGGCTGGAGCGCCAACGTGGACCTGCTGCTCCGGACGGCGCCGCATGCCCGTCGCGTGGAGACCGTGGAGTTGGCGCCGCGGTACGACGTGCGCTCGCGCGACACCCGCGTGCGCGCCTGGCCCGACGCCATGTCCCTGCTGCGCTTCGCGCGCGGCGCGCGTGGCCGGAGCGTCCCGGCCATTCGCGCATGAAGCGTCGTCGCTTCGCTCGGTTCGCCGCGGTGGCCCTTGTCCTCGCCGTCACAGCCCCCGCCGCCGCGCAGGGCCGGCTCGCCGTGCCTTACGGCGTGGGCGAGCGGCTCGACTACGATGTGCGGCTGGGCGGCCTGCGCGTGGGTGCCGGCTCCATGGAGGTGAGGGACGTCCAGGAGGTGCGCGGTCGTCCCGCCTGGCATACGGTCTTCCAGGTGCGCGGCGGCAACTTTTTCTACCGCGTCAACGACATGTACGAGAGCTGGATCGACGTCGCCACAGGCAACTCGTTGCGCTTCCGCCAGGATCTGAGCGAGGGACGGCGCGACGTGGAGCGTCACTTCGAGATCTATCCCGAGCGCGGCGTCTTCTCCGAGAACTCCGAGCCTGAGGAGCCGAGCGTACGCCACCCGCTCGATGACGGCTCGTTTCTCTACTTTCTGCGGACGATTCCGCTCGCCGTCGGCGAGACGTACACCTTCGATCGCTATTTCCGTCCAGACCGCAATCCGGTCACGATCAAGGTGCTGCGCAAGGAGCGCATCAGCGTGCCCGCCGGCGAGTTCAACGCGGTCGTGGTACAGCCGGTGATCAACACGAAGGGCATCTTCTCGGAGAACGGGCACGCCGAGGTCTGGATTTCCGACGACGACAAACGCATCATGGTGCAGATGAAGTCGCGTCTCAAGTTCGGCTCCCTCAACCTGTATCTCCGATCCTACCGCCCCTCCCCGACGACGACGGCCAGACGACGCTAGCCGGTCACGCAGCCGTGTACGTCGAGGCCGATCTCGCTCGCGTGCGCACGGTGCCCGTGGCGATCCGTCCCAACAAGGTGCGCGCGCAGGATTTTGCGCATCCGCCCGCCGGCGACCGGTCCTTCCACGCTTTTCTCTCGGCCCTGCCCGACGTGCTCATCGCGCGCGATTTCCGCGCGATCGTCGCGGCCATCGCCGACGCGGCGCGCCGACGACGAGGCGTGGTCATCATGCTGGGCGGGCACATCGTGAAGACGGGACTCGCGCCGGTGCTCATCGAGTTGATGCGCCGCGGCATCGTCACGCACGTGGCGATGAACGGATCGGCGGCGATTCACGACTACGAAGTTGCGCGCTTCGGCGCCACGAGCGAGGACGTGGCGGCGGGGTTGAAGGACGGCACCTTCGGCATGGCCGAGGAGACCGGCCGCGAGATGAACGACGCGTTCGTCGCCGGAATGCGTGCTGGCCAGGGGATGGGGGAATGTCTCGGCGCTGCCCTGGCCGGCTCCGCCGCGCTCGCCAACCCGGAACTCTCCCTGCTGCTCAGCGCGCACCGCGTCGGCGTGCCGCTCACGGTGCACGCCGCGCTCGGCGCCGAGATCATCCACCAGCATCCCGCCACCAGCGGCGCGGCGATCGGCGACACGAGCCATCGCGACTTCCGCCGACTTGCCGGCTCGCTGCCCACGCTGCACGACGGCGGCGTCGTGCTGAACCTCGGCAGCGCCGTGATCATGCCCGAGGTATTTCTCAAGGCGCTGACCATCGCGCGCAATCTCGGCGGCGGCGAGCCTCAGGGATTCACGAGCGTGGATCTCGACATGCAGCGACACTACCGGCCGCGCGTGAACGTCGTGCAGCGCCCCACCCTGCAGAGCGGCAGGGGCTACGAGATCACGGGGCACCACGAGATCATGGTGCCGCTCCTGGTGTGGGCGGTGATCGAGGCGGTGGAACGAGCAGACGCGTGATGAACGAACCTCACGAATGACTCGAAGATTCGGCGAATGCGAGCCTCCCGCTGCTTACATGGTCAGTAGTTCGACGAGCCGAATCTGGCGCGCAGGCGGCGCGCCGTGTGTGGGCTGAAGATCCGTATGACGACGTAGATCAGCGCTCCCACGATCGCCACCTTGATGGCGAGGCCGAGCAGCCCGGCAAAGATGCCGAGCACGGCGCCGAAGAGGCCGAAGAAGAGCTTGAGCAGGAACAGGCCGCCGACGGCGAACAGCCCGATCGTGAGGATGGTGCGGAGCATCGATCGTTCTCCCGTGCGAGTCGTGGCTCCCTACGCGAGCGGCGGGAGCGGGGTTTCAGCGCGAGTTCCCTTCCTGCCGCTCCAGAGTGCCACGATGAGCCCGCTGCTGGCAATACCCGTCAATTTCCCCAGGTGGCGCAGCGTGGGATAATAGTAACTGTCTAAGTAGTTTGCGTCGGTTATGAGCCCTTACCTGCCTGTTCGACGCGCGCTACTTTCCCCACCGTCACACGCAGTGCGCGCGGCCTTGGCCGCTTCCTGGCTGGCCTTCGCGACGACGTCGCCCCGGCTTGGCCGCACGACGGTTCGACCGACAGACCTCACGTCATGGGCGAAGCACTCTATCAGATCATGGGGCGACATCGGGCCGACGCGCTTCCCGAGCGGAAGCCCAGCTGGCTGAAGGTGAAGGCGCCCGGTGGCCCCAACTATCTGCGCCTCACGCAGTTGATGCGCGACATGGACCTGAACACGGTCTGCGCCGAAGCGCACTGCCCCAACATCGGCGAGTGCTGGGAGCATGGTACCGCCACCTTCATGATCCTTGGCAATGTGTGCACGCGGAACTGTGCGTACTGCGCCGTCGCCCACGGCCGCCCGCCAAGGTACGATCCCACCGAGCCGGAACGCGTGGCGGAAGCGGCCACGGTGATGAAGCTCCAGCACGTGGTGCTCACCTCGGTGGATCGCGACGATCTCCCCGATTTCGGCGCGTGGGCCTTCGCCGAGACGATCCGCCAGATCAAGCTCGCCAATCCGTCCACGTCGGTGGAAGTGCTCGTCCCCGATTTTCAGGGCCGCGAGGAGTCGATCCGGACGGTGCTGGAGGCGGAGCCGGACATCTACAACCACAATACTGAGACGGTGCCGCGGTTGTACAAGAAGTGCCGGCCGGGCGGACGCTACGAACGCGTGATGAACATCTTCACCACCGCCAAGCGGCTCGCGCCGCACGTCCCGACCAAGACCGGCATGATCCTCGGCATGGGCGAGACGAACGAGGAGGTCGTGGCGGTGATGAAGGATCTCCGTGCCGTCGACGTCGACATCCTCACGCTCGGCCAGTATCTGCGTCCTTCGGATGGGCACGTGAAGCTCGACCGTTACGTGACGCCCGAGGACTTCCGCCGGTTCTACGACATCGGCATGGAGCTCGGCTTCCGGCACGTGGAGAGCGGGCCGCTGGTGCGCTCCAGCTACCACGCGTGGGAGCAGGTGCAGGCCGCGGGCGTCTGACCAGCGTTCCCAGTTCTTCGTTCACCGTTCACCGCCCTTCCATGGCTGCCAAGAAAAAAGCCGACGCCACTACCAGGTCCGACGCCGCGCTCAATGCCGAACTGCTGCACTCGATGCTGCTTCAGCGGCGCTTCGAGGAGCGAACGGCCGAGGCCTACGCGCTCGGCAAGATCGGAGGCTTCTGTCATCTGTACATCGGTCAGGAAGCGGTGAGCACCGGATCGCTCAGCCTGCTCCGTCCCGACGACTACATCATCACCACGTACCGCGACCACGGCCAGGCGCTGGCGCGCGGGATGACGCCGCGCAGCGTGATGGCCGAGCTGTTCGGCCGCCAGGACGGGTGCTCGCGCGGCAAGGGCGGCTCGATGCACATGTTCGACCGCAACCTGAACTTTCTCGGCGGCCACGGCATCGTCGGCGGACACGTGCCGATCGCGGCGGGCGTGGGCTTCGCCATCAAGTATCGCGGCGGCGATCAGGTCATCATCTGCTTCATGGGCGAGTCCGTCGTGAACACCGGTGCGTTTCACGAGGCGCTGAACATGGCGGCCCTGTGGAAGCTGCCGTGCGTGTTCATCATCGAGAACAACCGCTACGGCATGGGCACCTCGCTGGAGCGGGCGTCGGCCATCCACGACATCTACGAGCGCGGCGCGGCGTACAACATGCCCCGCGCCCAGTGCGACGGGCAGGATGTGTACGCCGTGCGCGAGGCGGTGGCCGAGGCGATCACGCGCGCGCGCAAGGAGCAGATCCCCACGCTGCTGGAGGTGCGCACGTACCGCTTCATGGGGCACTCGATGTCCGACGCGGTCAGCGGCACGTATCGCTCCAAGGCCGAGCTCGAGGACAACATGAAGCGCGATCCCATCTCGCTCCTCGTCACGCGCATGAAGGACCAGGGCGAGCTGAGCGACGAGCAGCTGAAGACGATGGACGACGAGATCAGGGCCGTGGTGCAGGACGCCTGGGACTTTGCCGACGCCAGCCCCGAGCTGCCGCCGGAAGCGCTGTTCGAAGACGTGCTCGTCGACACGACCACCTGACATCAGATGCCAGTCATCACATACAGAGACGCACTCGGCCAGGCCATCCGCGAAGAGATGCAGCGCGACGACCGGGTCTTCCTCATGGGTGAGGAAGTGGCCGTGTATCAGGGCGCCTACAAGGTGTCCAAGGGATTCCTTCAGGAGTTCGGTGAGATGCGCGTGGTGGACACGCCGATCACCGAGCTCGGATTCGCCGGCATCGGCGTGGGCGCAGCCATGGTGGGACTGCGTCCCGTGATCGAGTTCATGACGTGGAACTTCGCGCTGCTGGCGATCGACCAGGTGGTGAACGCGGCCGCCAAGATGCTGTCGATGTCCGGCGGCCAGTACAACATGCCGATGGTGTTCCGCGGACCCAACGGCGCGGCGCTGCAGCTGGGGGCGCAGCATTCGCAGGCGTGGGAGTCGTGGCTCGCGCACATCCCGGGGCTCAAGGTGGTCGCGCCCGGCACGCCGTATGACGCCAAGGGGCTGCTCAAGAGCGCCAT
>JBKJIY010000111.1:0-7559 GCA_046598315.1 Gemmatimonadaceae bacterium | reverse complement strand
GGCACCGAGTTGCGGTTCCGGTTCGTCGCCTCCTCCAGGTCGTCGAGCGCCCGGGAGGCCAGCACGGTGTACGCGATCCGCCGCCAGTCGAAGCGGGGATCCACGGTGGCGGCGGGTCGCGTGCGGCGGGACTTCGGGGTTGGTGCGGCGGTCATCGGGGCGAGATCACGTGGCGTCGAGAGCATGCGTCGAGAGCGAACGCGAAATCTGTGGCCTGGGCACGCGGAACGGGAGCGCCATCACCCTGCCGTCTCTTCGCCATGGCCGTATCTTTCCCGCCGACCCTTCGACCGGCGACACCCATGACCTCCCACTGTATCCATACCGCGACGCGCGACGGCGTGCTCACCGTCACCCTGTCGCGCCCGGACGTTCTCAACAGCATGAACGCCGAGATGGCGGAGCTGTTGCTGGCGACGCTCCGCGACGCGGGCGAGGACGAGACCGTGCGCGCCGTGCTGCTCACCGCCACCGGACGGGGGTTCTGCGCTGGTCAGGATCTCACCGAGGTGCTGCCGCAGGCGGGCGAGCCGATGCCTGATCTGGGCGAGGTCGTGCGCCGGCAGTACACGCCGATCATCCAGGCGATCCGCACGTTGGAGAAGCCTGTCGTCTGCGCCGTGAACGGGGTGGCCGCCGGCGCCGGGGCGAATCTGGCCTTCGCCTGCGACATCGTGATCGCCGCCGAGGAGGCCGTGTTCGTGCAGTCGTTCGGGAAGATCGGACTCATTCCCGACAGCGGCGGCACCTTCATCCTTCCGCGCATCGTCGGTCTGCAGCGGGCTGCCGCGCTCGTGATGCTCGGGGAGAAGCTCGACGCCGAGCGCGCGAAGGAGTGGGGGCTCGTCTGGGACGTGGTGCCTGCCACCGTCCTTGGTGATGTGGCGTTCGACATCGCGCGACGGCTTGCCTGTCTGCCGACGCGCGGCATCGGGCTCACCAAGCGTGCCTTCAACGCGGCGTTCTCCAACGGTCTCGATGAGCAGCTCGCGCTGGAGGAGACGTTGCAGGGCGAGGCCGGCCGTACGGAGGACTACGCCGAGGGCGTTCGCGCGTTCGTCGAGAAGCGGAAGCCCGTGTTCACCGGTCGCTGATGTCGGCCCATTCGTCGCTCGTCGTCGGTGTCGTTGGCGCCGGCGCCATGGGGAGTGGCATCGCGCAGGTGGCCGCGGCCGCGGGCCATCGCGTGATCCTCGGTGACGTCGACGACTCGGCCGTCGCGCGGGCGATGGCGGCGATGGCCAGATCCCTGGCGCGCGACGTGGAGAAGGGGCGTCTGGACGGGGCCGCGGCAGACGCGGTGCTCGCTCGTGTGGAGGATGCCGGATCACTGGGCACCGGATATGCGGCGTATGCTGGATGTGGTCTCGTGATCGAAGCGGTCCGGGAAGATCTCGATGTGAAGCGCGCGCTTTTTGGCGCCATCGAGTTGGTGGTGAACGATCACTGCATTCTCGCGACGAACACCTCGTCTCTCTCCGTAGCGGCCATCGCCGGCGGGTGCCGGCATGCCGAACGGGTGATCGGGATTCACTTCTTCAATCCGGCGCCGCTCATGCCGCTGGTGGAGATCGTTCCCGCCATCACCACGAGCGACGCGACGACCGCGAGTGCCCGAGCGCTGGTGGAGGCGTGGGGGAAGATCTGTGTGGTGACGACGGACACCCCGGGGTTCCTCGTGAACCGGATCGCGCGTCCCTTCTACGGCGAGTCGATCCGGATGCTGGAAGAGGGGATCGCCGACGCGGCGACCATCGACTGGGCGATGCGCGAGCTCGGCGGTTTCAGGATGGGCCCTTTCGAGCTGATGGATTTCATCGGCAACGACGTGAACTTCGCCGTGACCACGAGCGTGTTCGAGGCATTCCATTATGATCCGCGCTATCGGCCGTCGGTGACCCAGCGACGCCTCGTGGAGGCGGGACTGTTCGGCCGCAAGCGGGAGCGTGGGTTCTTCGACTACCGTACCGGCGCCACCAGGCCGTCGCCGGTGCAGGACCCTGTGCTGGGGCAGGCGATCGTGGACCGGGTGCTGGCGATGCTCGTGAATGAGGCGATCGATGCGGTGCACAGGCGCGTCGCGTCGGCCGCCGAGATCGAGACGGCGATGACGCGTGGGGTGAACTACCCGAAGGGATTGCTCGCCTGGGGCGACGAGGTCGGCGCCGGCGAGGTCCTGCGGCGCCTGGAGGCGCTGCAGGCAGAGTACGGCGAGGACCGATATCGTCCGAGCCCGCTGCTGCGGCGCCGGGTGCGGGACGGGGCGCTGCTCTCCGGGTGAGCGGATCGATGTGAGCGCGGTGGGCGACCCCCCTTCGCGTTGAGTGGTCGTGGGCGTCCGTGAATCGACGGCGGGAGCCGGTGGCTGATCGCTCCTTGGTGTACGGTCAGCGAAGGGGATGAGGCGTCAACAGCGGAACAGCAGGCGCAGTGCGGACTTATCCACGGCGCGCCGCCAAAGAGCGGCAATCACAATGACATGCAAATCAGGTCTGCAGGAATTGCAGCAAACGTCTGGCGGAACAGCCCGGCTTCGCTGTATCACGTGACAGTCCAAGTGGCGTAAGGCCGGGCACACAGAGCTTCTCGCGCCCGCGAGAAGAGGCAATCGCCGAGGCCGCGCATTCAAGGCGAACGTGCGGGCGATTTCGTCACGCAAGACCAGTAAAGCGAGGAACGACACCGACCAGCCGATCGATGACCGTGAGCTGTGCGCGGTGCTGCAACTCATGCTCCTTCGTGGCGAGGAGCATTTCGAAGCGGCTCACCGAACCGCCCCCCGGAAGCTGGACGCGTTCCGACATGAAGGCAACGGTCTGCTGTTCCAGCCAGTGCGCCTGACGCTCACCGGCGCTGCGCAGGAGCTCGAGGATCTCTGCCTTGGAACGTCCGCGTTTCTCCTCGACCGCGGACTTCGCGAGCAGCGCCGGAAAGTCGAATCCCTCGAGCGCATGAAGGTGTTCTTCCTCGTGCAGTATCCGATCGGAGGTCGCGAGCCAAGCGATGTGCACGAGCGTCTCCGCGATCGACCGGCTCACGGGGGTCGGCCGGTAGTCGTACTTCGACTCCGGGACGTCGCCGGCCATCAGGATGGTGTTCGCGCGGACGGCCCGCATGCCGTCCACGAGCTGGCGAATACCGTACAGTGACGTCACGCGTCGTTCTCCAGGTGAGGGACGCTGCGCGACGGGCCTTCCGCGGCACTGTTTGCAAGGAATCTCTGGATGTTCTTCGCCTGCCCGTCCCAGCCCGCAGCGTCCTTGCTGAACGCGAGCGCGCGGCGCGACTCCGGGATCGCGTCGAATCCCGACTCCACGATCGCGAGCGTGGTGCCGCCGGCGGCATCCTCAAGCGTGAACGACACCAGCGTCGTCGGCTCGGCCGAGTAGTCGACGCCGGCCTGGATAGCATACGGGTGCCAGCGGAAGGAGAACAACCGCTCGGGCTCCACGGTCTCGATCCAGATGGTCATATCGGTGGACGTGCTGGTCGACATATCGGTCTCATTCCGAGGGTGAAGGATCGTTGTCGGGATGGCGCAGCGGCTCGATGAGCCGTTCGATGCGCGTATCCCAGAGGCGTTCGTAGTCTCGGAGCCACTCGTCCGCGCGCTCGAGCGGGCGCGGGTCGAGGCGGCAGTAGTGCATGCGCCCGCGGACGGTGCGCTTCACGAGACCGGCCCGCTCGAGGCGCTGGATGTGCTTCGATGCCGCAGCAAGCGACATCCGGTACGGTACGGCGAGCTCACCGACGGTCTGCTCGCTCTCGGCGAGCCGCGCGAGCATCGCCCGCCGGGTGTGGTCGCCGAGCGCACGGAAAACAAGATCGAGTCCGTTTTTACGTTTAACCATATTGTTGAATATAGTACGCGCCACGACGATTGCCAGCCGTTTGGTTGAACGTGGCCGGTCCCGATCCTACCAGTAGCGCGGCGAGCGGGACAGCGAACGGGCGCTCCGAGGCGCCGGCCTAACGGGCGCTGAAGCAGATAATGGTTCTTGCACCACGTTCGTGATCACTTTCACCTGACCGGCTTAGAGTGGTCCATTGGCGGCGAGAAGCCGATGGCAATTGGCGCACTTTATGGGACGCGCCCGTGAGTGAGATTCCGCTAGCTCGTTGCCGTACCTGTTAAAGTTGGTATCCCGTTGCGCTTCCCCGTTGAGCATCCTGATGAAGTAGCGATTCTCGACGCGCGCAGCCGCGGCAAAACCTGACGTTGAACGCAATGCGCCGGCGTACGGAGAGATGATGCCGGCCCTCCTGGACCTTCAAGCGCGCTGCGTGTTTCGTGGGCGCGCGATGGCGGGTCCGAGGGCAACGCGGTCGATTGAGCTGCGTCGCATGACAGCGTGCGGCGTGCGCTGGCCAATAGCGGAGCGAGGCCAAGCGCGCCGGTGCGTGACCGCCTGTGGACGCTACGCTCGTGCCGCGGGCACCTCCGCTGAACCGCAGACTGCGGGCGTTGGCCGCCGAGTGCAGGAACTGGAGAGACCGTCGATGGTGTGCAAACCGTCATGGCGGTGCCCGCGATCGTTGCACGCGCTCGACCGGCCGCCGATCGCTGTACGCACGCACGGGACACTGCGGTACTGACGCGCGGCCGTCACGACGGTTCGCGAGCTCCGCCGGTGTCGTCGTCGCGGTCACGGCCGCGGTCGCCGCGGCTGGCCAGCGTGCGCATCCCGGAAGGTGATCCGACCGTGTTCGAATCGTTCCAGCGCGTGGTTGCCGAGCGCGACGCGGGAGGTGTGGCGCGCGAGATACCGCGTGGCGTGCCCGCTGGTCCCAATCTGTTTGAGGTGGACGGCCCAGTTCCGTTGCCACACCGCAGGAGCGATGTCCCGAGCCACGCCAACGTGGGCTAGGGCATCGCGCATCTCCGCGCGAAAGATCACCGACCGCACGTACCCGGGCACGAGGAAGCGCGGATACGCGGGAATGCTCCAGGACGTGCCCTCCCAGCACGTCGCCGTCGGCCGCGTATCTGGTTCCCGTTCCGCCGCCCCGTATATTTGATGCACCCTCAACCAGCGATCACCCTGCACAACGCTCCCCGTCGCAGCGCCGCCGTGGCGTGCCTGGCCCTTGTGCTCCTTGCCGTGGCACCCATCCTGTTCCAGCGGCAGACCACGCGGATCCGCGTCGAGATCACGGACGTGCACGAGCCGGCACGTGAGGCGGTGCTCGAAATCAGCATCTCGCTCGCGCGCGAGGTGGCGGCGGTGCGCGGTCTCCTGATCGGCGGCGTGCCGGCGTTGCGCGACGAATATGCCGGCGCCGTCGCGGTCGAGATGGCCGCGCACGCACGCCTCGCCGTGCTCGCGACACGGCTCGACAGCGCTACCGTCCAGCAGAGCCGGACAACCCGGGTGCGGATCGAGGAGTGGCGCGCCCTCAACGACCGGTACGTGCGTGGCGACGTTCTCAGGTCGGCCGTGGTCGTGCAACTCGGTGCGCAGCAGGCACTGTACATGGCGGCACTCGACCAGACCGCGCGACTCGACAGCTCGGTCAGCGCGTCATCCGCCCGCTTGCGGGCACACATCGAGCGCGTGGAGCGCCGCTGGGCGCTGACGAGCGTGCTGCTTGCGGCACTCGCGGGCCTCTCGGGGATCGTGGTGGCGCTGATGATGCGCACCGCACTCACCGAAGCGCGCCTCGCCAGGAGCGACGCGCTCACCGGATTGCTCAACCGTCGGGGGTTCAACGAGATCATGCACGTGGAGATCGCCCGTGCCTCGCGTCTCCGCTATTCGCTCACGACGCTTACCTTCGACCTGGATGGCTTCAAGGTAGTGAATGATCGCCACGGACACGCGACCGGAGACCGCCTCCTGCAGGATGTGGCCCGCGCACTTCAGGACGCCGTGCGATCCATCGACGTGGTGGCCCGCCTGGGCGGCGACGAGTTCGCCGCGCTCCTTCCTGATAACCGGCTCGACCACCCCGAGGACGTGGTGTCGCAGGTGCGGCAGCGAATACTCAGTGTCATCGAGCGCCGTGGATGGGACGTGACGCTAAGCGTCGGGGCCGTCACCATCGACGGCGGATCGCACGATGCCTCCGCGCTCCTCGTCGAAGCCGATCGTGCCATGTACGAGGCGAAGCGAGCTGGCAAGAACACCATCCGCCATACCGACTGGCGCGGCGCGATCGCGGACGTGTAGGACCGCGCGCTGCCCGCCCAGTCGGGTAAAGGGAGGATATCGCCGGAGCCCGGGCGCGTGGTTTCCGGGACGCTCGACCCAGGAGAAACGGTCAGTGGTGCGCAGGCTCCGCCAGCGAGCCCTGCGTCAGGGCGTCACGCGACGAATCGCCGCCCGAACGCGAGCGATGAGTCGGTTCGGATCCACGGGCTTCCGCAGGTAGTCATCAGCGCCCGCCTCGAAGAGCGAGAGCTCGGTGTCCGTCCCACCAGCGGCAGTCGCGACGATCACCGGCAGGCTGGCGGTGGCATCGAGCCGGCGGATGCCCTTGACGAGCTCGCGCCCGTCCGCCCCTGGCATGTTGTAATCGGTGAGCACGAGCGCGAACTCCTCCCCGGCGCCGAGCATGCGCAGGGCTTCGAGTCCATCATTCGCGCATTCCACGTCGAAGCCGGCGTCGCTCAGGATGGTCGCGTGCAGCATCAGCGTATCCAGATCGTCATCGACGATGAGGATGCGCGGCGCACCGGGCGCGCGTGGCACGTTTGGCTCCACAGTGGCCCGCGCTGGCGCGGTACCGAGCCCGAGCACGCGCTCCACTTCCTCCAGCGTCGTCTCACCGCTGCGCGCCCGGTCCAGTCCGGCATCGAGCAGCGGCTGCATCCCGCCCCCGAGGGCAGCCTGTTGCAACTGTGCGGCCGAGGCGCTGGCGACGATGAGTTCCGAGATCGCCGCACCGACCACCGCGACCTCGGCCACTGGAATCCGCCCCCGGTACCCCGTGTTGGCACAGACGGGGCAGCCGACGGCGCGGATCACGGGCTGCACGCCGAACGCGTCGGCGAGGCGTGCTTCCTTCTCCGTCAACTGGCCCTTCACCTGGACGGCGCAACTCGGACACACGCGGCGCAGCAGACGCTGCGCGTAGCTGCCGCGCAGGCTCGAGGCGATGCTGGGCCGGTCGAGACCGAGATCCTGCAGGCGCGCGACCGCACCCATGGCATCGTTGGTGTGCAGTGTCGCCAAAACGAGGTGGCCGGTCAACGCGGCCTGCACCGCCACCTGGGCCGTCTCCAGGTCGCGAATCTCGCCCACAAAGATGACGTCCGGGTCCTGGCGAAGGATTGCGCGCAGCGCGGAAGCGAAGGTCACGCCACGCTTCGGTTCCGCTTGCATCTGCGTGATCCCGGCCATCTCGTACTCCACGGGATCTTCCACCGTCATGATGTTGACGGCACCGGTGGCAATCTCGCGCAGGGCGGCATACATCGTCGTCGTCTTCCCCGAGCCCGTCGGGCCGGTGACGACGACGATGCCCTCGCGGAACGCCAGCAGCTGACGCAATCGATCGCGCGCCGCGTCGGCGAGTCCGGACTCCGCGAGCGTCTTTGTTCCATCCGCTCGCATCAC
>JBKJIY010000052.1:0-6814 GCA_046598315.1 Gemmatimonadaceae bacterium | reverse complement strand
CTCTCCTCCACCGGCCCCATGAACGTCCTGAACATGAGGTTGAACATGCGCGGCTCGGTCAGCTGGCACTGCTCGGCCTCGCCGGGTCGCTTGCTCGGCTTCTGGGGACAGCGCGCGTCCTCGAGCTTGTCGGCGCGGAAGCGGCCCTTGCAGAGCTTGCAGTCCACCAGCGGATCGGTGAAGCCGGCCACGTGGCCACTCGCCTCCCACACACGCGGGTGCATCAGGATGGCCGCGTCCAGCCCCTCCACATCGTCGCGCAGACGGACCATCGATCGCCACCACTGGTCCTTCATGTTCTTCTTCAGCTCCACGCCGAGCGGTCCGTAGTCCCACACCGAGCCCGTGCCCCCGTAGATCTCCGAGCTCTGGAAGATGAAGCCGCGCCGCTTGCAGAGCGACACGAGCTTGTCCATCACATCGGGCTGGGTGCTGGCGGGCATGGCGCGCGATCTCGTCGGGGAGGGAGGACGCCGCTGGGTGCGGCGCCGCGTGCCGACACGTTGGATGCGTCGCGGCACTCCGAACCCGCAAAGTTACTCAGGTATCGAGCTCCGCGCTCAGCCGGGGCGCTTGGGGCACGGGTCGCCCAAGGAGGCGCGCCACGATCCTGTCGCCGTGAAACCGCCCGTTCTCGATGAACACCTTGTTCGCGTCGAACCCGGCCACCACCACGCCGGCAATGAACAGGTTGGCAATGGACGTCTCCAGGGTATCGGGATCGTGCGCGGGCACGCCGGTCACGGGATCGATTCCCACGCCCAGGTCGCGCAGCAGCCCGGTGTTGGGGGCGAAGCCGGTCATCACATAGACGAAGCGCGCGGCGAGCCGTTCGTCACCGCGGTCCCCACGAATGCACACGGCGCCCGGGGTGATCTCGCCGATGCGGCTTCCCCAGCGCACGCCGATCGCCCCTTCGCTCATCCGGTTGGAGACGTCGGGCAGGATCCACGGCTTGATGCGCTTGTCGAAGGTGGGACCGAAGTGCACGAGGGTGACGCGCGCGCCGGCGCGCCACAGATCGAGCGCCGCCTCCGCCGCCGAGTTGCCTCCACCCACCACGACCACGTCCTGGTCGAACGCTCCGTGCCCCTCCTGATACACGTGCCGAACGTGCGGCAGCGACTCGCCCGGCACGCCGAGATAGTTGGGGGAGCCGAAGTATCCGGTGGCGATGCAGACGGCGCGCGCGCGGGTCTCCTGCGCTGCGCCGTCGGTCTCCGAGTGCACCACGAATCCCGGGGCGCCGGAGCGGCGCTCGATGCGCGTCACACGCTCGTACTGGTGCACGTCGAGGGCAAAGTGCTTCACGATCGCGCGGTAGTACGCCAATCCGTCGCGTCGCGTCGGCTTGTCGCCGGAGACGACGAACGGCACGCCGCCCAGCGACAGCTTCTCCGCGGTGGAGAAGAAGCTCACGTAGTAGGGGTACTGCATGATCGTGCTCACCACCGCGCCCGCGTCCAGGACGCGCGCGCGCAGGCCCGCCCGCTGTGCCGAGATGGCGGCGGCCAGCCCGCACGGTCCGGCTCCCACGACGAGCAGGTCGATCTCCTGCTCGGTCCCGGGAGGATCCACCCGGTCGATCACGTCAGAGCCCGATGATCTGATCGCGGCGCGTCCCCACGCTCACGTAGGTGATGGGCGCCTCCACCAGCGCCTCGATCCGATCGAGGTACCGGCGCGCCTCGGACGGCAGGTCGGCGAGCGTGCGTGCCTCGGCCGTGGAGCGGTTCCAGCCATCGAACCACTCGTATCGCGGCACGGCGCGGTCCAGCAGGGCGAGATCGCCCGGAAAGTCCTCGTGCACGTCGCCATCGATCTCGTATCCGGTGCAGATGCCGAGTGAGGGGAGCGTATCGAGCACGTCCAGCTTGGTCACGGCGAGGTCGCTCAATCCATTCACGCGCGTGGCGTACTTCACCACGAGCGCGTCGAACCAGCCGCATCGGCGGGCCCGCCCCGTGGTCGCGCCGAACTCGTTGCCGAGCGCACGCACCTCGCCCTGCAGCGGCTCGTCCAACTCCGTGGGCAGCGGGCCGTTGCCCACACGGGTCGTGTACGCCTTGACCACGCCGAGCACGCGGTCGATCGCCGTGGGCGCGATGCCAGTGCCGACGGCCGCACCGCCGGAGGTGGTGTTGCTGGACGTCACGAACGGGTAGGTGCCATGGTCGATGTCGAGGAGCGAGCCCTGCGCGCCCTCGAGGAGCACCGCGGCGCCGGACTGGCGGGCGCGGTGCACCGTGAGGCCCACGTCGTCGGCGAGGGGAAGCAGACGCTCGGACAGTCGCGCGAGGAGCGCGAGCACGGCCTCCACGTCCACCTGGGTGCCGGAGCCGTAACGCGCCAGGCGCCCGCGCGCATGCTCGGCGCCCGCCTCCACCGCCGCGCGCAACCGGTCGGGATGCCGAAGATCCATCACGCGCACCCCTCGGCGCGCGATCTTGTCCTCGTACGCCGGCCCGATGCCGCGACCCGTGGTGCCGATCGCCTTGCTCGACGCGCTCTCACCGTCCACCTGCTTGTGGTAGGGCAGCACGAGGTGCGCGCGCTCGCTCACGTACAGACGGCCCTCCACATCCACGCCGGCCTTCACCAGGCCATCGATCTCGTCGAACAGCGTGTCCGGATCGAGCACGACACCGTTGCCGATGGCACAGCGGACCCCCGGATGCAGGATGCCGCTGGGAATCTGATGGAGCACGAACGAGCGGTCGCCCAGGTCCACGGTGTGGCCGGCGTTCGCGCCGCCCTGATAGCGCACCACCCAGTCGGCACGCTCGGCGAGCACGTCCACGAGCTTGCCCTTCCCTTCGTCTCCCCACTGCGCTCCGACGACGACGACGCGCGATTCCGGACCGAACATGACTCTCCCGAGTGGTACCAGGCGACACAACGCAAAAACGCCCCGGAGAGGCCGGGGCGTGGGAGAAGTCTATCGTGCCCGGGGGCCGTGGTCAACGCGCCGGCACCGCGATCGCCGGCGGGCGGGACGATCTCAGTATTTCAGCCGGGCGAGATAGGCGTAGCTCGCGCGCGCGGAGGCGAGTGGATCGGCCGGCTCGTCGTGCTCCACGAACGCGTGACGCAGCCCCCCGTCGCTCGCCCGCTTCAGGATCTGTCTGAAATCGATCGACCCACCGCCCACGTCCACCATCCGCCGCTGCGGCGCCGCGGTCATGTCCTTGAGGTGCAGCAGCGGAAAGCGTCCTGGATGATCGCGCAGGTACGCCAGCGGATCGGCGTTCGCCTTCGTCACCCAGTACACATCCATCTCGAAGTGCACCAGGGCGGGATCGGTTTCGCGCAGCAGTACATCGAACAGGAAGCTGTTCCCGATTCGCTCGAACTCGAAGTCGTGATTGTGGTACGCCAGCCGCAGCCCAGCGCGCTTCGTCTGCGCGCCGAGGGTGTTGAGGCGGGCGGCAAACCGCGACCAGTCGTCGGGCGTGCGTCGCAGCGCGGCGTCGAGCCACGGGATGACGAGCCACTGGTTCCCGATCAGACGCGCCTCCTCGAGTGTGCGGGACCACGCATCGTCGCTCGCCGGGAGCGGCGCGTGCGCCGCGGGCGCCTTGAGACGGTGCCTCACGAGCGCATCGCGCACCTGTGCCGGCGTGCGGCCGTGGTATCCGGCGAGTTCCACCTCGCGGTAGCCGATCCCGCGCACACGGGCGAGCGTGCCGTCGAAGTCACGGGCCAGGAGGGTGCGCAGCGTATACAACTGGATACCCGGCGCCACGCGGGCGCGCACCGCCTCCGCGGCCTCGGCGCCCTGGCGCGTCCACGCCAGCGTTGTGGCGCCGAGCGCGGCGAGTCCCATGTGGCCAAGGAATTCCCGGCGTGACTGACTCATGCGGCGCCTCGCTATGCGTGCGGTGCCCAGGAGACGTCTCCCGGGGTGAGGGGGATGCATGGCTCGAACCGCCCGGGCGACTCCACGTAGCGCTGCGCCCTGGTGCAGCCGATCTCCGAGGTGAAGTATCCGAGCAGGGCGAGCTCCTTCATCATCGCGAAGTAGTGCGCCGGCGGCTCGTCGCCGAGGGCGGGTGCGGCGGCGGCGTCCGTACCGGGCGCGTTCTCCTTCCGCTGGTCGGGCAGGAACGCATCGGATGCCTTCTGCTCCGACGATGTGACGGGACGTGAGGCGTCCCGCGCCTTTCGCTTGCGCTCCAGGCCGCGCGCCTTTCGCGCCTCGCGATCGGCGTGCTGCTCGCGGTCCAGCACCTGGAGCACGGCGAGCCGCTGCTGCGTCGTCGCCTGCATGAACGATACGTCGTGCGCTTTCTTCGTCGCGTCGTCGAGCTTGCGCATGCCCTCACGGAACACCTTCCGGTCCGCCGCGTCGTAGCTGTCGGTGACCATGAGGGCCATGAAGGCACCGGTCCCGGCGGCTTTCGCGCCCGGCGTCTTCGTGGTGGGCAGGATCGTGTCCGCCACTTCGTCGAGAAACGCCACGTCCTCCGCCGAGAAGGGGGCGTCGGGCGCAACGCCGCCGCGATCCCGGCATCCGGTGAGGAGCGACGTTCCGCCAACGAGCGCCACGCCCCCGAGCAGCGCGCTCACGCGACGGATCGCCTCTCGGCGGGTGATCAGAGCGTCGCGCTCGGGCGACGTGGGCAACGAGGTCATCGTGGCTACCTGTCGGTCAGAGAGTGCGGCGCGTGAGCTCGCTCACTGCGAAGTCGGCCGCCCGCGCGGTGAGCGCCATGTACGTGAGCGAGGGGTTCTGGCACGCCGCCGACGTCATGCACGAGCCGTCGGTGACGAACACGTTGGGCGCGTCCCACACCTGATTGTGCGCATTGAGTACGGATGTCTTCGGATCGCGCCCCATGCGCGCCGTGCCCATCTCGTGGATTCCCATCCCCGGCACATACTCGTTGTCGTTGATCTCCACCTTCTTCACACCGGTCTGCTCGAGCATCTCCGCCATGTCCGCGCCCATGTCGCGGCGCATCAACCGCTCGTTCTCACCGGTGGCGCAGTCGATCTTCAACACGGGGAGCTTCCACTTGTCCGTCTTCGCCGCGTCCAGTCCTACCATGTTCGCGTGGCTCGGCAGCATCTCGCCAAAGCCCGTGGCGCCGATGGTCCACTCGCCCGGCTGCGCCATGCGGTCCTTGAAGTCGCCGCCCACGCCCAGCTCGGCCACGGCGCGCGACCAGCCTTCGCGGCCCGCGCTCCCCTGGTAGCCGAAGCCGCGCAGATACTCCCGCTTGTCGCCAAACAGATTGCGATAGCGCGGGATGTAGAAGCCGGTGGGCCGGCGCCCATAGTAATACTTGTCGTCCAGCCCCTCGCCGCTCAGCACGCCCTCGGCGCCGATGCGGAAGTGATGGTCCATGAGATTGTGCCCCAGCTCGCCCGAGCTGCTCCCCAACCCGCCGGGCCACTCCGCCGTCGCCGACCGCATCAGCAGCCATGCGGTGTTCAGCGTGGAGGCGCAGAGAAACACGATGCGGGCCGTGTAGTCGGTCGTCTGCTCGGTCACGGCGTCCAGCACCCGCACACCGGTCGCGCGCCGCGCGTCCCGGTCGTAGAGCACCTCGGTGGCAATGGAGTACGGCTTCAGCGTGAGCCGCCCGGTCTTGGCCGCCGCGGGCAGCGTGGACGACTGCGTGCTGAAATAGGCGCCGTACGGACAGCCGAGCCAGCAGGCGTCGCGATACTGGCAGGCCCCGCGTCCCTCCAGCGCCCTGGTGGCGTTGGCCGTGCGGCCGGGAATGATGCGCCGGTTGCCGCCGTACAGCTTTCGCAGGCGGCCGCCGATCAGCTCCTCGCCGCAGTTCAACGGCATGGCCGGCTGAAACTCGCCGTCCGGCAGCTGCGGCAGCCCTTCCCGCGAGCCGGCGATGCCGGCATGCCGCTCCACATGGTCGTACCAGGGCGCCAGATCCTTGTAGCGGATCGGCCAGTCGATGGCCACGCCTTCCTTCGCGTTCGCCTCGAAGTCGATGTCGCTCAGCCGATAGCTCTGGCGCCCCCACATCAGCGAGCGGCCGCCCACCTGGTACCCGCGATACCAGTCGAACCGCTTCACCTCGGTGTACGGCGACTCCTTGTCGTTCGCCCAGAACGCCAGATTCTTCTCGTTGAGCGGATAGTCCCGCTTCAGCACGGGATAGAGCTCTTCCATCGCCTTGGTGCGGCCGCCCCGGTGGGCGTATTCCCACGCGCCCTTGGTGGCGTTCACGTAGTCCTTCACGTGCTCCACGTTGCGTCCGCGCTCCAGCAGCAGCACGCGCAATCCCTTCTCCGTCAGCTCCTTCGCCGCCCAGCCGCCGGAGATTCCCGACCCCACCACGATGGCATCATACGATACGCTCTGCACCCATCCTCCCTGTTCGCTGCCGGACTGGAATTGACGCGACGCGCGCAATATCGTGCGCGGTCCCTGCCTCGGCCATCCCGTCAGGCGTGCTCAGGCGATGGCGGCGAAGAGGATCCAGGCTGCCATGCCCAGCCCGATGCCCACCTTCATCGCCGACGCCACCACGCGGCCGATCAGCGCCCCTGTCGCCACGCGCGTGGCCGTTCCGGCGTTGCCCTGCGTCAGCTCCGCCACGAACGCGCCGGCGAACGCGCCGGCGAACGCGCCGATGACCGATCCGATGATGGGAACGGGCACGCCCATCACGGCCCCGACGATTCCGCCGATGATCGCTCCCCAACTGGCGCGCCGCGAGCCGCCGTACTTGCGCGTGTAGCTCGCGGTGAGCGTGAACTCGATCACCTCGCCCACGACGGCGAACACCGTCACCACCACCACGGTGAAGGTCCCGATGGAGTCGGGCACGAGCAGGGAGTA
>JBKJIY010000112.1:0-6853 GCA_046598315.1 Gemmatimonadaceae bacterium | reverse complement strand
TCCAGATCGACACCGGCATGTCGCGCGCGGGCATGCGATGGGAGATGGTGGAACGGTATCGCGAGCTCCTCGAGCGCACTCGTCCGGATGGCGTCTTCACACACTTCCATTCGGCGGAGCTGGCGGACGCCAGCCGCGACGAGCAGGAACAGCGGTTCGACGCCGCCCTCGCGGTGCTTCCGGTGATGCCGCGCCTGGTGCACGCCGAGAACGGACCGGCCGTGGAGCGACGGGCACCGTCGCGCTGGACGCTGTGCCGCCCCGGCATCTTTCTCTACGGCGTGGCGGCGGTGGCAGGGGGCGTCATGGTGCCGGAGCCGGTGGTGAGCATGCGCGCCCGCATCGTCGAGCTGCGCACCCTCGCTGACGGCGACACGGTGAGCTACGGCGCCACCTGGACTGCGCGCGGCGAGCGGCGCATCGCGACGCTGCCCGTGGGGTACGCCGACGGATACCGCCGCTCGCTCGGCAATCGCGGCGTCGCCCTCCTCAACGGTCATCGCATCACCGTGGCCGGACGCGTGACGATGGACATGACCATGTTCGATGTGACCGAGACACCGGCGATGCTCGGCGACCTCGTCACGCTCGTTGGCGGCGACGGGAGCGAGTTCGTCTCGGTCGGGGACCTCGCCTCCCTCGGGGAGATCTCCCCGTACGAGCTGCTCACCGGATTCCGCCTGCGGCTGCCGCGCCGCTATCTGCAGGACGCGGTGGAGGAGGTCGAGTGAGACGGCGCGCGATCATTCTCGTGCTCGATGGCGTCGGCATCGGCGCGGCGGCGGACGCCGCCGCCTACGGCGACGAGGGCAGCGACACGATGGGCAATCTGGCGCGGCAGGTCGGTGGCCTCGCGCTGCCCAATCTGGCGGCGGCGGGCCTGGGGAACGTGGTGCCAATCACCGGCGTGACGCCCACCGCGCATCCCGAGGGCGCGTGGGGGCTGATGCATCCCGCCTCGGCGGGCAAGGACAGCACCGCGGGCCACTGGGAGATCGCCGGAGTCCACCTGGAGCGGCCGTTCCCTACGTATCCGGCCGGGTTTCCCCCCGAGGTGCTCCGAGCCTTCGAACGGGCGACGGGGCGGCCGGTGCTCGGCAACGTGGCCGCGAGCGGCACGGCGATCATCGAGCGGCATGGCGCGGAGCATGTGCGTACCGGCGCGTGGATCGTGTACACGTCGGCTGACTCGGTCTTTCAGGTCGCGGCGCACGAGGCGGTCGTGCCGCTCGACGAGCTGTATGCCGCGTGCGCGACCGCCCGCGCGCTGCTCGTCGCGCCGCACGACGTGTCTCGCGTGATCGCGCGCCCGTTCGATGGCGTGAACGGCGACTATCGGCGCACCGCGCACCGCCGCGACTACTCGCTTGCGCCGCCGGCCGAGACCCTGCTGGACGCGCTCGCGGCGGCGGGCGTGCCGCGCGCGGGCGTGGGAAAAGTGGACGATCTGTTTGCCGGCCGCTCGCTGCGCTCGCGGCACACCGCGGGCAATGCGGAGGGCATCCGGGCCATTCAGGAGTGGCAGGCTGAAGCGCAGGGTGGGCTGCTGTTCGCCAACCTTGTAGATTTCGACACGATGTACGGGCACCGGAGCGATCCGGTGGGATTCGAGCGCGCGCTCTGCGAGTTCGATGCTGCCTTGCCTTCGCTCCGCGCCGCTCTCCGAGAGGACGACCTGCTGTTCATCACCGCCGATCACGGCAACGATCCCACCACGGGGTCGAGCGACCACTCGAGAGAGAACGTCCCTCTGCTGGCGCTGGGCGATCCGGTTCGTCCGGTGTCGCTCGGCGCGCGGCCCACGTTGTCGGATCTGGGCGCCACTGTGGCGGACTGGCTGAACGTCGGATTCCGGGGGCAGGGCACGTCCTTTCTCCAGCGCCTGGAGCGTGGGATGTGACGAACGCGAATGCGGACCTCGCGTCGAGAGGCCCCACCTGGACGATGCTGCGCCAGCGGGCGATCGCGGCGATGGAGCGGGCGTACGCGCCCTATTCGTCGTTCCGGGTTGGCGCCGCGCTGCTCGCCGGCGACGGCAGCGTCACGGAGGGATGCAACGTGGAGAACGCCGCCTACCCGGCCACGCTCTGCGCGGAGCGGACCGCGGTCGCCGCGGCCGTGGCACGCGGCGTTCGCGAGTTCGCGGCGATCATGATCGCCACGGAGGCCGATGACCCCACGCCGCCATGCGGCACGTGCCGCCAGGTGCTCGTGGAGTTTGCGCCGCATCTGATCGTGATGAGTGTGACCCGCGCGGGCCGTGAAGCGCGGTGGCTGATGTCGGATCTTCTTCCCCATGCCTTTACCCCCACCTCGATGGGGCGCCCTTGACGCGCAATCGCGTCCGTGGCCGGAGTGTACGGAGTGTCTGATCGGATCTTCCGGGGCGCGTTCGCCGCAGCCCTCTTGCTCGTCCTCGCCGCGTGCTCGGAGCAGGTCACGGGATCGCTCGGCTGTCCCGCGCTGTGCTCCGACCAGAGCAGCATCCTCCGCGATACCTCGCTCACCGCGTCCGTCGTGCTCGATACGACACTCGTGGGCTATCCGAGGATCGGCGAGTCCAAGGACATCACGCTCATCGCGCAGGGTGACACGGCCGACGTGCGCGCCATCATCCGCTACGACACGCTCCGGAGCACATACCGGCTGGGCGCGGCGACCACGGACAGCCTCGTGCGCCGCGTGGACAGCGCCTCGCTGATCTTCCGGGTGGACACGACCGCGATCCCGGTGCGCGTGCCCGTCACCATCGACGCGTTCGACGTGGATACCACCGCGAACGACACGCTCGCCGCGTCGCTCGCGCCGCTCTTCCGCGCCGACCGCCTGCTGGGCAGTGTCACGTACGCCGCTGCCGACGTGAAGGACACGCTGCGCCTCCCCATCGACAACGGCAGGCTGTTCGGCAAGCTCTCGAACGGCCGCCGACTGCGGATCGGGTTGCGAGTGCGCTCGACACAGTCGGTCCGCCTGCGTCTGGCCGGCACCGTGACGCCGCCACGACTGCGGTTCCGCGTGTCCGCCGATACCACCGTCAAGCCCGACACGGTGCTACCGCTCTCGCTCACGCCGCGGGAGGATGCAGCGCTGGCGAGCAACCTGTCGGTCTTCGCGCTCGTCGTGCGTGGGCCGCTTCCGGCGCCGCCGCGCGGATCGATTGCGGTCGGAGGGTTGGCGGGCGCGCGGACCTACCTGCGCTTCGACATCCCGTCCATCGTGCTCGACTCGGTGCAGGTGGTGCGCGCGTCGCTCGAGCTCACGCAGATCGCCCCGCGTTCGCTCGGCGCCAATGCCGACTCGCTCACCCTGGGCGCGTTCCCGGTGCTCGCCAGCCCCACGGTCACCGACATCGCCACGGCGGCGGAGTTCCTCGGGGTCGGCAGCATCTACACCGTGCCGCCGGTGACGCGCGTCGCGCGCGGTACGGGGCTGACCAGCCTCGAGGTGATCGGGCTCGTGCGTCTCTGGCGCGATCTCGGGACGAGCAACAACACGCGCGCGCTCGTGCTGCGCGTGCAGCAGGAGGCGTCCACCGTCAGCGAGCTGCTCTTCGTCTCCTCCGAGGGACCGGTCGCGCAGCGCCCGCGACTCCGGCTCACCTACGTGCCGCGCCGCGGCTTTGGTATCCCCTGATCATGTCACTCTCTTCGTCCCGCCTCCTCGCCGCGCTGCTCCTGGCGCTGCCCGCCGCCGCAGGCGCGCAGGGTACACTGAGCACGCAGGGGTTCGGCTTCCCCACGGGGCAGCTCAGCACGCGAAGTCTCGGCGCCGGCGGCGCGCTGGGCGAGACCGATCCACTCTCGGCCACGAACCCGGCCGCGATCTTCAACTTCGGCGGCTCCGCCCTGTATTTCCAGGCCGAGCCGGAATACCGCACGCTGACGGTCGGCAGCGTCTCGGAGCGCACCTCCATCGCTCGCTATCCGATCGTGACGGCCGGCGTTCCGCTGCGCGAGTCGTTCATGCTCGGCATCACGGCGTCGAGCCTGCTCGACCGCACGTTCGAGACGGTGACGCGCGGGTCGCAGCGGTTGAATGACACCGTGCTCGCCACGAGCAACCAGTTCAAGAGCGACGGCGCGATCGGCGACGTCCGAGTCGCGCTGGCGTGGGCGCCGACAAGCTGGCTCCAGGTCGGCATCGCCGGACACGCCATCACGGGCGACAACCGGCTGCGCGCCACGCAGGTGTTCGACGACAGCCTGCGCTTCGCGTCGCTCTTCGACACCACCACCGTGACGTACGTGGGTCGTGCCTTCTCCGCCGGCGTCGAGCTCGAGCGGGCGGGAGTCGGCAGCCTCGCCGGTTCGTATCGTCGCGGCGGACCCCTTTCCCTCAAGCATGCCGACACCACGCTGGCCACGGCGAACGTGCCCGATCGCATCGCTTTCAGCGCCGCGTACCTCGGGATCCGGGGCACGAGCCTCGCGGTGCGCACGTCCAAGGAGAGCTGGTCGCGCCTGCAGCGCCTCGGCTCCCGGTCGCTGCGGATCGCCGACGAGTGGGACACGAGCATCGGCGCGGACGTGCTCGGTCCCCGCGTCGCCGGGCGTGGCATCCAGCTCCGTACGGGGGCCCGCTGGCGCACGCTGCCCTTCGGCATCGCCGCCTCGGCGAGCGGCGGCGGCGTGGACATCCGGGAGCGAAGCGTCTCGTTCGGCGCCGGCACGCTCCTCGCGCGCGGCCGGGCGGCCGTGGACCTCGCGGGCATCCGCGCCACGCGTGATGGCGGCTCGTATGGCCAGGAATCCGCCTGGACGATGAGCGTCGGCGTCACCGTGCGGCCCTGAGCCCATGACGGAGATCGTGCCGCCTCCCGCCGATGCGCCGGTCATCCTCGTGGCGGACGACGTGCCCGCCAATGTCGAGCTGTTGTTCGATCAGCTGCACGTCCTCGGGTTCCGCGCGATCGCCGCGTCGGACGGTCCCTCGGCCCTGACGGCCTGCTTCGAGCGCCAGCCCGATCTCTGCATCCTCGACGTCTCCATGCCCGCGGGCGATCTCGGCGTGGACGACCGCTCCACCGGGTTCGAGGTGTGCCGCCGCATCAAGCGCGATCCGCGCACGGCGCGCATCCCGGTCATCTTCGTGACGGCGCTCAACGACACGACGGATCGGGTCAAGGCGATCGAAGCGGGCGGCGACGACTTCCTCACCAAACCGCACAACCGCCTCGTGCTCGGCGCACGGGTGCGGTCGCTGCTCAAGCTCAAGGCCGCCACCGACGCCCTCGAAGAGAGCCTGCGCAAGCAGAAAGAGCTGGAAAAGGTGCGGGACGATCTCATGAAGATGATCGTCCACGACCTCAAATCGCCGCTCACGTCGGTGATCGGCGCGATGGAGATGCTCATCGACGGCGACTTCGGCGCCCTCACCTCGGAACAACGTGGCGCGCTCGGCGAGGCCGAGGGTCGCGCCGGGGATCTGCTGGCGCTCATCGAGGATCTGCTGGAGGTGGCGCGGCTCGAGGAATCGCGGCTGGCGCTCCATCTCGCGCCGATTGCCCCCGGCGCACTGCTCACCGAGGTGCTGCACGAGTGGGAGATTCGCCTGCAGCAGGAAAAAGCCACGGCTGTTCGGGACGTCAGCGACGACGCGCCGGTCATCGAGGCCGATCTCCCGCTGCTCAAGCGCGTGTTCAACAATCTGATCCAGAATGCGCTCGCGCACTCGGCGCGGTCGGTGACCGTCATGGTGAGCGCGCGACTGGAGAACGGCGGCGCGCTGTTCAGCGTGGCGGATGACGGCGTGGGAATCCCGGCCGAGTATCACGACATCATCTTTCGCAAGTTCGAGCAGGTGAAGACGCCGTACATCCCGCGCGTGCGGAGCTCGGGCCTCGGCCTCGCCTTCTGCAAGCTGGTGGTGGAGGCGCACGGCGGGCGCATCTGGGTCAAGAGCGGCGGCGAGATGATCGGCAGTGCCTTTCACTTCTGGCTGCCACTCCGCCCTCCGTCCACCTCCGCTCCGATCACTCCCGGTTCCGAGGGGTGAGGCTGTCCCCCCGCGCGTTCGGCCGCCGCGCCACTCACGAGGCCGGGCGCCGGCACGGCGGCGCGGGCAGGGCAGTGGCGGTCAGTGGGGCGGGGAGGCGCGCGCGCGGCGCACCGAGGACTATCTTTCCTCCGTCCCCGTTAGCGGCGCGCTCGCGCCTGGCGCGCGATCCGATGTTCGGCGCGCGGCCGGTCCCGGCCGCCTGCGCGCCCAGCCGTTGACCGATTCCCCGCAGCGCCGCCAGCCATTGATGGACCCCACCGCTCCCACCGTCTACATCGAGACGTACGGCTGCCAGATGAACGTGAGCGACTCCGAGCTGATGCTCGGCAAGCTCGCCGCGGCTGGCTACGCCCCCGTGGACAAGCCAGACGGCGCCGACGTCATCCTGGTGAACACCTGTGCCATCCGCGATCACGCGGAGCAGCGGGTGATCGGGCGGTTGGGCGAGTTGAAGCGCCACATGAAGAAGGACAGCGTGATGGGTGTGACGGGGTGCATGGCGCAGCGCCTTGGACCGCAGCTTCTGCTCAAGGCGAAGCACGTGTCGCTCGTCATCGGGCCCGATGGCTATCGCGCGCTGCCGCAGCTGGTCGACGGCGCGCGCCACGGGGAAAAAGCGATCGCGACGACCTTCGACATGGAGGAGCACTACGAGGACTTCACGCCGCGCCGGTTCGACAAGGTGAAGGCGTGGATTCCCGTGCAGCGCGGCTGCGACTACCGGTGCACCTACTGCATCGTGCCAACGACGCGTGGTGCAGAGCGGAGTCGCAGACTCGCAGACGTCGTCCGCGAGACGGAAGGTGTCGTCGCCGAGGGCATGACGGAGGTGGTGCTGCTCGGCCAGACGGTGAAC
>JBKJIY010000124.1:0-33268 GCA_046598315.1 Gemmatimonadaceae bacterium | reverse complement strand
CGACCGCGTTGCCATCCAGGTCCGTCACCTTCACCGACGGCGCCGTCGCCACCGCGCTCCCCGTCCCCGCCGACTGGTTGTTCCCCGCCACGATCGCGAGTCGTGAGGCGACCGGCGCGACGAACGTCACGGTCGCCGGAACGGCGAATGCAACTCCGAGGATGCTCGGCGTGAGCGTCGCCGTGCCCGCGCTGGTGCTCGCAGTCAATGTCGCGGCATAGGTGCCGTTGGCATTGTCTGTCACGGGCGAAAGCGTGCCGCGAGTCGTGGCGATCGTGACCACACCGCCGGACGCCGAGAGCGCATTGCCGTTCGCGTCCCTCAACTGGATGGCGATGGTAGCGCTGGACGTTCCGTTAGCGACGAGCGAGGGTGGCGAAGCAGTCACTCCGGAAAGTGCAGCCGATGCAGCGCCGGCAATTCCTCGCGCGGTAATCGTGATTGTGGCGGCGAGCCCGGTCACGGTTGCCTGAAGGGTGTTGAGACCCGCACTCCTTCCCAGAGTCCAGCCGCCCGGTGTGGCGATTCCGAGGGCATTGGTCACCGTCGACGGGCCGGTGAGCTCCCCTCCGCCGCCGGTCACGGTGAAGGCGACGGTCACACCGGCGACAGGATTCTCGTTGGCGTCGCGGACGATCACGCTCGGAGTGGAGACGGCGCTGCCCGCCACGGCTACCTGATCGCCGCCCGAGGCGACGACGATTCGCGCCGCCGCGCCAGCCACTGCCGTTGCGGAGAACGGCGTCGACACGCCAGCGATCCCCGCCGCCGCCACACTGACGCCTTGCGCTCCAGCGCTCGCGCCGAGCGTCCACTTCGTTCTGGCCTCGCCCGCGGAACCGGTTGTCGATCGTCCTGGATTTACCGATCCGCCACCGATGCTCGACCAGGTCACCTCCACATTGCCGACGGGATTCCCGAAAATATCGACGACGCGAACGGCGAGCGAGTCGGGAGCCGGCGCGCCCGCCGTGACGCGTTGCGCATCGCCGGACACCTTGATGATCGCGGAAGCGGGACGCACCGTTGCCACCGCACGAAATACCACGGACGCACGTGCCGATCCAGTGGCATCAGCAACGAACGCTTCTACTCGCTGAGAGTCGGCAATAGAGGTTCCAAGAGTCCATCGGGAGGTCGCGATTCCATTTTCGCTGGTTACGACGACGGCTGTGCTCAGCGACCCGCCTCCGCTAAACACCCGAAACGTCACTCCCTGACCTCCAACCGGTCTTCCGGTGGCATCCACCGCTTTCACCTGGAGAGCCGAAGCGAGTTCGGAACCGGCGGGTGCACTCTGATCCTGTCCGGATGCCGCGGTGAGATTGGCTACCACGCTGGGTGCCGGCGCCGTCGGTCCATCGCCACGGCAGCTCTGCAGCATCAGGAAGGCGAGGATGCCCGCGGTGACGATCGTGCCAATGCGACACGGAATGCGTCGTGCGCGCGTCAAAGCGCCGGCGTGGATCTGATCGCGCATCTGCCTGGGAATGGGGTCGGGTATGGCGGGGTCTCCTGATCACGTGCGGCCCACCATGACCACGCAAGGAGGCCGATCGTTCAGGTGAAGGCTACATCTGGCATTGCACAAAGTTCCTCGAATCACCGGTCCAGCTCGCTGCTCTCGCCGCGCCGCTGCATCGTTGGGCCCTTCGATCATCGAAGATGGTGCCGCTCTCGCGCATCCAGCGATCTTCCGCCAGGCGCGCCTGCCCGTCGTCCTCTGCCGCCAGCGGACCGTCGCGTTCAAGCGCAAGATCCGCTTCTCCAACATATTGTTGTGCTCCGGAGCCCACCACTCCGCTCCCGTGACCGGACGCGCAGGGATCAACGCGCCCCATGGTGCCTCGTTTCGCTGACATGCAGATGACCGACGACCCTTCCCTGAAGCCCAGCGACGAGCAGCCGACGCTCGCCGCCGCCCTCGCGAGCGCCCTGCGCGAGGCGCGCCTCGTGGTGGTCCGGCGCTGGCTGGACCGCATCGTCGCCCGCGTCAATCTCGATCCGAACCGCGTCTTTCCCACGGACACGCTGCTCGACCACGTCCCACTGCTCGTGGACGGCATCGCCGCATACCTCGAGCATGGCGATGCGATGAGCGAGGGCCATCTGCCCGTGGACGCCAAGGCGCAGGAGCTCGGCGCGATGCGCCACGAGCAGGGATTCGACGCCTACGAGATCCTGAAGGAACTGGAGCTGCTCACGGCGGTGCTCTACACCTTCCTGCGCGAGACGCTCACCACCCTTCCGGATTCCTCGCCCTCGCCCATGGACGTGGCGATCTGCTGGCAGCGCATCGCCGAGTCCACCGAACGCATCCGGCAGGCGACGATCACGCACTTCCTGCGCATATCGGCGGAGCAGGTGCGGGTGCGCGAAGACAAGCTTCGGCGCTTCAATCGCATGGTGTCGCACGAGCTGAAGAATCGCATCGGCGCCATACGCGGCGCCTCGGCGCTCCTCTCCGAGCCGTGGCTGGAGCCCGCGCAGACCGAACAGTTCAAGCGCATCATCGCCCAGAACGCCGGCGCGCTGCAGCGCGTGCTGGAGAATCTCGTGGCGCTCTCGCGCATCGATGGCGACGCGCGCCAGCGCCGCAACGTGATGCTGCCGCAGGCCGCCATGGAAGTGGCGCGGCAGCTGCGCGACTCCGCCAAGCTCAACTCGGTGGACGTCCGCCTGGATGCGGATCTGCCAGCCGTGGAGGTGGACGCAGCGGCGGTCGAGCTCTGCCTGTCCAACTATATCTCCAACGCCATCAAGTACTCCGACGCGAGCAAGGTCCACCGCTGGGTCCGCGTTTCGGGCGAACTGCTCATCACGTCGTCGCAGCGCGATGGAGAGCTCATCGTCCGGGTCCAGGACAACGGGCTCGGCGTTCCCGTAATCGCGCGCGAGCGGTTGTTCGAGCAGTTCTTCCGTGCCCATGGCGAGACCGTCACGGGGGTGGAAGGTACGGGACTCGGCCTCAGCATCGTGCAGGAGACCGCTGCGTCACTCGGGGGGCGGGCGTGGGCGGAATTTCCGGAGGAGGGCGGCGCGATCTTCGCGTTCTCCCTGCCGTCGAGGCGCGAGGAGGACGCGGCCGCCGCCGGCACGCGGCGGCCGGATTCCGTGTCGCCGTGATCTCGTTGCCGCCACCACCGCGCTCCGCGTCGACCGCACTCGGCTCGGTAGCACCGACGCTCCAGGAATGACGACGACGCTGCACGGCGACGCGGCTCCCGCGCGCCTCGATGCCAACGAGATGCGCGTGACTCGGGTGCGTCCGCTCCGTGGCCCCAACTACTGGCGGCTCGCGCCCGTCATCGCCTGCGACGTGCGCCTGGGATCGCTCGAGGCCATCGAAACCAGCGCGATCCCGCACTTCACCGATCGCCTGCTCGCCGCCCTGCCCTCCCTCCACGAGCATCCCTGCAGCCGCGGCACGCCCGGCGGGTTCGTCGAGCGGCTGCGCGAGGGCACGCGGCTGCCGCACGTGCTGGAGCACGTCGCCCTGGAGTTGCAGACCCTTGCCGGCAGCGACGTGAGCTTCGGTCGCGTCGTGCCCTCGGGCGACGAAGGGGTGAGCTGGGTGATCGTCGCGTACGAGGAAGAATCCGTCGGCGTGGAGTCGGTGCGCGAGGCGGCTCATCTCATCCGCGCCTGCATCGCGGGCGACGTCTCGGCCTTCGAGCACGTCGTCACCGATCTGCAGCGCCTCTACGAGTCCGTGCGTCTCGGGCCCTCCACCGGCGCCATCGTGGAGGAAGCGCGCCGCCGCGGCATTCCGGTGCGGCGGCTCAATTCGCGCTCGCTCGTGCAGCTCGGCATCGGCCGGAACCTGCGCCGCATCGTCGCCACCGTGACTGACCGCACGAGCTCCATCGCGGTGGACATCGCGCAGGACAAGGACGAGACCAAACGCGTGCTCGGCAACATCGGGCTCCCCGTGCCGGGCGGCGACGCCGTGCGCACGGTGGACGCGGCGATCGACGTCGCCGCGGAGATCGGTTATCCAGTGATCGTGAAGCCGCTCGACGCCTCGCATGGACGCGGCATCTCCGCTCGGCTCGACGACGAAGCGGCGCTGCGCGACGCCTGGGAGGTGGCGAGAGAGTTCGGCCGGCGCGTCGTCATCGAGAAGTTCGCCACGGGCACCGACCACCGTGTGCTCGTGGTGAATGGCAAGGTCGTGGCGTGCGCCGAGCGGGTCCCGGCACGCGTCATCGGCGATGGCACGCACACGATTCGCCAGCTGGTCGACGCGGCCAATCGCGACCCGCGCCGCGGTGTGGGGCACACGAAGATCCTCACGCGCCTGCCGCTGGAGGAGCAGACGATCGCCTTTCTCCTGAAGCACGGCCGCACTCCCGACACGGTGCCGGGCGAGGCCGAGCAGGTTTTCCTGCGCCAGACGGCGAACCTCTCCACGGGCGGCACGTCGATCGACCGAACGGAGGAGATGCATCCGGACAACGTGACGGCCTGCGAGATGGCCGCCGCCGCGGTGGGTCTCGACATTGCCGGCATCGACGTGATGACGCCGGACATCTCGCTGCCGTTCCGCGAGAACGGCGCGGTGATCATCGAGGTCAACGCGGGACCGGGCATCCGGATGCACACGCATCCTACCGAGGGCACGCCGCGCGGGGTGGGCGCGCCCATCGTGGACATGCTCTATCCGCCCGGCAGCGACGCCGAGATTCCCGTCATCGCCGTGACGGGCACGAACGGCAAGACGACGACCACGCGCCTCATCGCCCATCTCTTCCGCAACACGGGCAAGGCGGTGGGCTTCACGACGACGGACGGCGTGTACCTCCAGAACCGTCTCGTGATGGAAGGCGACATGACCGGTCCCTTCTCGGCCAACATCATCCTCACGAACCCCACGGTGGAGGTTGCGGTGCTGGAGACGGCACGGGGGGGCATCCTCCGCGCCGGCCTCGGCTTCGACGAGTGCGACGTGGGCGTGGTGCTCAACGTGTCGGCCGACCATCTGGGACTGCGCGGCATCCACACCGTGGAGCAGCTGGCCGACGTCAAGAGCGTCATCGCCGCGGTGGTCAAGCGGCACGGGCATGCCGTGCTCAATGCGGATGACCCGCTGGTCTACCGGATGCGCGAGCGCACGCACGGCGACACGGTGCTCTTCTCGGCGCTGGAGTTCGGTGAGAACGCGCTCGTGTCGGAGCACGTGACGCGCGGCGGGATCGCCGCGGTGGTGGAGCAGAGCACCTTCGTCATCCGGCGCGGCCGGCTGCGCATCCCGATCGCCGCCGAGCACGACGTGCCGCTGTCGATGGGCGGCGCCGCTCGGTTCCAGCGCGACAACGTGCTCGCCGCCATCGCCGCGGCGTACGTGCAGGGCATGCGCTACGACGACATCCGCGCCGGTCTTCTCTCGTTCTTCCCCTCGCCGAGCACCACACCCGGCCGCATGAACCTGATTCGCGTGCAGGGCGGCGGGCGCGTGCTCGTGGATTATGCGCACAATGCGGCGGCCATCACGGGTCTGGTCGACTTCGTGCAGCATACGCCGGCGACGAAGCGATACTGCGTGCTCACGGTGCCGGGAGACCGCCGCGACGAGGACATCCGCGACGCCGGCCGGCTCTGCGCGCTGTTCGATCGCGTGATCATCAAGGAGGACATCGACCGCCGGGGTCGCGGCCGCGGCGAGATTGCCGGCCTGCTCAGCGAGGGGCTGCGCGCTGCGGGCATGCTCGAGTCGCAGATCGAGGTGCTGTACGAGGAGCACGAGGCGATCAACCGCGGGCTCGATCTGCTGGAGGACGGCGACCTGCTGGTGATCCATGCCGACAAGGTGCCGGCGACGCTCGCCGCCGTCCGGCGGCGCGCCGTGCAACCGTGACGTCAGCGCCGGCGCGTCCGGAGGCGGCGACGGAGATCCGCATGACGACCCTCCACTCGACGCGAGGCGCGAACTTCTGGTCGCTCCGGCCCGTGACGAGGATGGATCTCGCCGTCGGCGCCTTCGAGTCCGTGTCGTCGGCCGACGTGCCCGGCGTCACGGAGCTGTTGCTCGCCGCGATGCCGGGACTCGTGGAGCATCGCTGCTCCATCGGCGAGCGCGGCGGATTCGTCCTGCGGCTGCGTCGTGGCACATATGCACCGCACATCGTCGAGCACGTCGCGCTGGAGCTGCAGACGATGATGGGGCACGACGTCGGCTTCGGCCGCACGCGAGGCGGCGATGTGGACGGCGAGTACACGCTGGTCTTCGAGCACCGGCACGAGCACGTGGGCATGCGCGCCGCCGCCCTCGCGCTGCTCGCGGTACAGCAAGCCTTCGACGGCGTCCTGGAATCCGTGGACGCGGCCGTCGGCGAGCTCCGCGCCATCGGGGCGCATGCCGACACGCCGCCGGTCATGACCAGCGTGATGTGCGGCATCACCGGCGGAGACGGTCGCGCCGAGGCGCAGCGCGCGCTCCGCGACCGACTCGGGGATCCTGATGCGCTCGTCGTCGACGTCTCGCCCAGTTACCTGCTGCAGGCCGGGCTTCCGTACGCGACAGCGCGCATGGCGATCATCCTCGACTCGACGCTCACCGACGTGCCGTCGCGCTATCAGGAGGAGGAGCGGGCGATCAGGCTCGTCAGCGTGCTGGCCGACGCCGTGGAGCGTCGAGGGACCGTCGTGTGCGGCGCCAAGGCGTGGGAGATTCAGGACTATGCGCGCGAATCGGGCTGCCGCATCGCCATCTTCGCGCCGGACGACGACGTGACGCGCCGCGACGGCAAGCTCGCGCGCGCCATCGGCCGCGTCCGGAATGGACGCATCATCATCGAGGGCCATGGCGACGCCGAGGACGCCGGCGCCATCGATCCAGGCGTCCCTGCTGCGCCACAGGTTGCCGCCGCGCTCGCCGCGGCGACGCTGGAGAACGAGCGCTGACGCCGCACCCGGCGGCGGACTCCGAGGTGCGCATCCCGAGCGTGGATACCGCTCCGGCGCGCGTGCCGGTACCGCCGCCGTCGGGGACGCTCGTCCTCATCGGGGGCGCCTGCAGCCCCACGGGGCACGCGCTGGGCAGCTTCATCGACGCGGTGCGAGCCGTCGGCGGCCCGATCGTCGGCATCACGGCGGCGTCATCCAGTCCGCGCCAGAGCGCCGACCTGTGGCAACAGGACTTCGCGTCCGTTGGCGTGACCGACGTGGAGTTCCCGATCGTGGATCGCGGCAACGCCAAGCGCGACCACGCCCTTGCCGCGCGAATCGACGACGCGGCAGCCGTGTTCCTCGGCGGCGGAGACCAGGTGAAGCTGGTGGCGCAACTCAGCGGCACACGAGCGGAGGCGGCGATGAAGACGCTGTATCAACGTGGCGGCGTGATCGGGGGCACGAGCGCCGGCGCGGCGGCGCAGACAGCGCTCACCATGGCCGGCGGCGAGCTCGACGAGGAGGGCAATCTCGTGGAGCAGTATATCGGACCCGGGTTCGGGCTCCTGAACTACGAGACGATCGTCGACACGCATTTCTCCAAGCGGCGGCGGCTGCAGCGGCTCTTCGTCGTCATCGCCGCCAACCCCCAGCTCTTCGGCCTGGGCATCGACGAGGACACGGCACTCGTGGTACGCGGCGCGGTGGGCGAGGTCTTCGGCGCGGGGGGCGTGACCTTCGTGGACGGGCGGCAGAGCGTGCGCTTCGACAACGCGGGCAACCTGGACCAGGGACGCCAGCTCACCCTGAGCCATCTACGCGTGGGCATCGTCGGCACCCGGTACAAGCTGAACCTCGAGCACCGCGAGCTGGACGTGCTCGTGAATCACACGCCGAGCGAGCACGTACGGGTGCCGCCAGACCCGTCGTAGAGCTCGGCGCGCCCTGCGCCCTACCGGATCGCGAAGGGCGATGCGTCCCATTGCGCGAGCAGATCGGCCGGATCGTCGTGGATCGCGAGGGCACCGCGCAGCGCGACATCGTCCCATCCGCCGCACCGAAGCGCGATCGCCGGCACGCGCGCCCGCGCCGCCGCCTCCACGTCGTACGGGGTGTCACCGAGCATGACGCATTGGCTGGGGTGACAGTTCGCCTTGCGTAGCGCCGCCTGAATGATGTCGGGATCGGGCTTGGAGCGCTCGGCGTCGCCAGCCGACGACGCGGCCTGTATGAGATCAGCCACACCGGCCTGGCGCAGGAGTGCGTCCACCTCGCTCGCCTCGGCGGACGTCGCCACCACGAGGAGCAGGCCCGCGTCGCGCAGGCGCTCGAGCAGCGCGCGGGCACCGGGCGTCGCCCGCAGGCGTGGCAGCTCGTCACGCGCGAAGCGGTCGCCGCGCGCGGTGGACAGGCGCTCTGCCTCGGCGCTCTTCGGGTCGAGTCCCGTGAGCTCGGGAATGAGCTTGTCTCCGCCCTTGCCGATGAGGGGGCGCACGCGCTCGAACGCGATGTCGTAGCCGCCCGCAGCGAACGCGCCGACCCAGGCACGGGCATGTGCGTCGTTGCTGTCGATGAGAGTGCCGTCGATGTCGAGCAGGACGGCCGCGAGCGACGCGCCGGGGGGATGCAGTGGAATCGTCATGCGCGCCCACCGTGTCAAAAGCGGTGCCGGAGCGCGCGGCGCGTTCCGCCTGGCGGTGGCGCAACCTAACTTTCGCGCGCGTCCCCCATCCACCCCGGCATGACCCCCGCCATTCCCGACACCTCGCACACTCGCGCCCGCCGCGCCGAGCTCTTCGTCGCCCTGCTCTGGGTCGTCGCCGTGCTGGCCGCCACCTGGCAGCAGGGCATCGCGCATCACAACAACAACTTCCTGATCTTCCGTGCCGCGTCGGTGCACCTGCTGCACGAGCAGGACCTGTACGCCGCATATCCCGCGCTGCACTTCGATTTCTACAAGTACAGCCCCACGTTCGCGCTGCTGTTTCTCCCGTTCGCCGTCTTGCCGCTCGGCCTGGCGATGCTGCTGTGGAACGCGCTCAACGCCGCCGCACTGTACCTGGCGCTGGGCACCGTCCTGCCGCGACGCGCCGCCGCGATCGCGAGAGGCATCGTCTTTCTCGACATGCTCGGCTCGCTCCAGAACGTGCAGAGCAATGCGCTCGTCGCCGCCCTGATCATCTTCACCTTCGCCGCCTACGAGCGGCGTCACACCGTCCTGGGCACCATGTCCGCGGCAATCGGAGCGGCCGTGAAGGTATTTCCGCTGGCGGCGCTGAGCTTCGGGATCTTCCATCCGCGCAAGCTGCGCGTGGCCGGAGCGATCGCGCTCGGCACCGTGCTGCTGATCCTGCTGCCCCTGCTCGTGACGCCACCCTCGGCGCTGGCCGCGCAATATGAGTCGTGGCGCGCGATCGAGACCTCCGACGCGCTGGAACGCGGATTTTCGGTGATGCAGATTATCGAGCAGCTGTTTCATCGCGATTGGCCGAATGCACCTCTTCAGCTCGCTGGGACGCTGCTGCTCGTCGCACCCATCATCGCGCGCCGAGTGCGTTGGAGCGAGTGGCAGTTCCGCCGCCTGTATCTGTGCTCGGTGCTCGTCTACTGCGTCGTCTTCAACCACCAGGCGGAGAGCCCCACCTTCGTCGTCGCGCTGGCAGGGGTGGGAATCTGGTTCGCCTCGCTGGAGCGCCGTACGCCGCGGGAATGGGCGGTGCTCGGATTCGTGGTGGTGTGCACCGTGCTCGCGTCGTCCGATGCCATGCCGCGCGGGGTGCAGCGTGAGTTCTTCGATCCCTACCGCTTCAAGGTGGTGCCGCTGATCGTGCTCTGGGCGCATCTGCAAGCCCGGCTCTGGTCCCGCGGACCGTCAGCCGAGGCCTGACAGGTCGCGGAAGGAGACGAGCTGCACGTCGCCACGCGTGAGGCGCTTCACGAGTGCCGGCGAGATGAGTGCCGCCACCTCGCGCTCTCGCGGTGCGCGATAGCCGTCCTGCGAAGCCAGCACGTCATCGTCGTAGCCGGGATGCAGCATCAACTCGGTCACCCCGGTGGGAAGCCGGTCGAGCAGCGCGAGCATGCGCTCGGCGACGTCGTGCGCACCCTGCATGGCGATCCCGCAGAAGCGGGGCGCGCGCTTCAGCAACGCGCGGTCGGACGGCGCAACTCCAGGCAGCGCGGCGCGCCACGCCGCATGCAGCACGAATGCCTTGACGCGGGCGGCGGTGTCGCCGGCGGACGCGCGGTCGAGCGGGCGCCGTACGAAGCGAATGCCCGCGGCACTCGCGCTCGCCACGACAGCGGGGAGCACCCCCGGCAGAGCGTGCGTGTGCCGGTGACTGTCGAGGTGAGTGGCGATGAAGCCTTCGGCAGCGAGCGCGGCGAGCTGCGCATCGCACTCCCGTCGAACGTCGCTCGCATCGACCTGTCCGGTGAGCGCGCGACGTGTGAGGCTGGGCAAGGAGAGAAAATCGCCGGTGCGCGAGTCGGTCAGCGACCTCGCGCTGGTGAGGGGCCGCCCGCCGAGCAGGTTGAGATGCAGTCCGACACCCAACCGCGGCGCGCGCGTCCGGACGAGTTCCGCGGCTTCGTGAAAGGCCGGCGTGTTCACCATCATCGATGCCGAGGTGACCGTGCCCACCGCGTGACACTCGAGGATGCCGCGATTCACACCGGGCGCAATGCCGAGATCGTCGGCGTTGACGACGAGCTGACGGCGAGCGTGCGACGAGGTGGTCACACGGCGATCGCGGCGCGCTCCTCCACGGGAGTCCCGTGAGCGGGCGTGTGGACCTGCCCAGTCCGCTGGTCGTCGGCCGGAAAGGCGAACTCCCCTGTTGCCGCCCGATACTGCCCGCGCCAGGCATTTCGCTTCACCGTCCAGATGTCCTGCAGCATGCGGTTGCTGTCGCGGGCGAAGCGGACGGTGGTCGGCTCGTCGTCGTACCGGAAATTCACCGCCGTCTGCTTGATGCGGAAGCCGTACTGCTGTGCGATGTACAGACACTCGATGTCGAAGCCGAAGCCCGGGATCGTCGTGCGCGAAAAGCAGAGCTCGGCCGCCTGGGCGGTAAAGCCCTTGAGCCCCGCCTGGGTGTCGAGGATGCCGGGCAACAGGAACGTCTGGACGATCCGGTTGAAGCCTCGGCTCATCAGATGCCGCGTGTAGAGGTAGTGGAAGAAGCCGGGGCTCATCAGGTAGCGCGACTCCGGGAGCACCCTGCAGGCGATGGCCACGTCGTGGCCAGCCTGCAGCTCGGCGACGATCTTGTGGACTTCATTCAACGGATAGGCGAGATCCACGTCGGTGAACACCCGAAAGTACCCGCGCGCGGCCAGCATGCCCCGGGCGACCGAGTAGCCCTTTCCGCGATTCCTGGAATTTCTCAGTACCCGGGCATACGGCCGGAGGGAGACGAAGTCCTGCAGGAGCTGCTGCGTCTCGAGCTCCGAGGAATGATCGTCGACGAACAGCACCTCGAGCGGCATAGGGTATCCCGCCGCGAAAGTGTCTACAGCGCCGAGGGTTGCCGGGAGCCGGTCGCCGGCGTTGTAGACCGGGATGACCAGGGACAGCGAGCGGATATCCGTCGTCGGATCCAGCATCGGGCCTCGTTAACGATCGGAGACGGGAACCGTCTACCGGTTTGAGCAAGCCAACACTTTCCGCACGCCGTCCGTATGGCAGTGGGGCGGCATTCCTCGTAGCCGCTGCCTGGCCGTCGACGAACCGGCTGGATGACACGCAGCAATCCGGAATCCGCGCCTCATGCTCGTTGGATGAGGCGGGGATGGGGGGTGTGCGTCCTTCCCGCACGGATTTAAAGGTAACTCCAGACGGGCCGTTGGCGCCATTGGGTCGCGCCGCCCATGGCTACAGGCGCGCGGCGAGCCCTGATCAGGGGCTGAGGGTCAGCCGTTTCGTCAGCCTGCCGCCCATCATTCCTTCCGTTGTCCCGTCCGGCGTTCGAGGACGACCTCGTCCTTCACGATCATGTACTTGATGAGCCGCTTCAGCGCGTCGGGAAAGGCCTTTTGCCGGTCACGGAACCGGTCGTTGGACACGATCGCAGCGTTCAGCTCGCGGGCGAACGAGAGGATGAAGTAGTCCGCGTCGGTCCCGGCGGGCGCCTGGCGGATGGAGCCGCTGTCCACGAGGCGCTCCAGACCGGCGCGATCGTCGATCTGGTGCCGGAGGGCCGCGTCCACGACGACGACCGGGTCGTACCCCTCTTCGCGCAGCTTGTCGCAGACGACGGTGATGTTCCCGAGCCTGGCCCGCTCACCCTCGCTCGAGTGTGCCACGTTCGAGCCATCCACCAACACGATGCCTCCGCGGCCAGTGGCCTGGTCGCGCAGCAGATCGGAGCCCGTTGGCTCCAGGGGCGAGGCGGGGGAGGGGATCGTCATCGTGCTCCGGAAAATTGCTCGCGAACGCAGAGAGAGCGCCCGGCGTGTGGCCGAGCGCTCTTTCAAGTTCCAGACCTGCGAGGAGCTGGTCGTTTACTTCAGCTTCGCCTGGATCGCCTTGGCGTGATCGAGGTGTGCCTGCACGTTGGGTGCGGCCTTCTCGATGAGCGCCTTGAGCTCGGCGTTCTGCGCCGCGGCGAGACCGGCCTGCGCTGTCGCCAGCACCGCCTCGTGGTACGTCACTTCGTGGTCGATGTACGCCTTGTCGAACGCGGCACCCTTGGGCATCGCCTTGAGACTGTCCTGCCACGCCGTGGCCGCCGCCGCGCTGTTGTCGCCAGCGGGCATCTCGGGCGTCACGTTGAGCTTCTTGGCCAGATCCTGGCCCGCGACACGCAGGGCATGATGGTCGCGCATCATGTCACGGGCGAACGACTTCACGTCGGCGTGGGTGGCCATCCCGGCGGCGATCGCGCCGGCGGTGCTGTCCGTCTGGTTCGCGCCGTCGAGGAGCGCGACGATGTTGGCGTCGGTCAGTCCCGGCGCGGCAGGAGCGGCTGCCGGGGCAGCCATGGCAGCGGCGGCCGAATCGGCCAGCTTGGCGCTGTCGGCCGCGCTGTCGCCCTTGGCACAGGCAGACACGAGCGCAGCCGCACACAACGCGGCAATCGGGGTACGGCTGAGAACTCGGCGTAGCATCGGGCCTCCAAACGGTGACTGAACAGGGCAAGCTTCGAGAACCCGCCGAGGTGTTGCAAGATTCGTACGCGTCAACTCGCCATGTCGCCCGGGACTGCTTCGGTCGATCGGCTGTCGAGAGCCTTTCTTGCACTCGCTGATCCATATGACTCACCTGGGTGCAAGGCTGGTGTCGCTCACCACGCTGCTGCTGCTGCCGCTGGCGGCGGCGTGCGGCGACGGCAGCGTGTCGCGAGAGTCAATCGCCTCGATGTCCGCTCGCGTGGCTCAGGCGGCTGCGCTCGCCAGCGGACAGGAATCGCCAATGGCCGACGCGGTCGAGGAGCGCAGCTACCTCGGCTTCGACACCGGCACCTATCCCGGTGACAAGGCCATGCTCGCCTGGCGCTCGGGTGGCGCGCCGTACGAGTGGGCTGGCTACTACCTGCCGAGCCCCTGCCACCAGGACGCCGGGTGGTCCGGCAAGCGCGAGACGTTGACGAAGATGGGGTACGGCCTCGCCGTCATCTATGTGGGCCAGCAGACCTGGGGACGGAAACCCGGCGCTCCCTACTGGATCTCGGTCGACGTGCCGCAGAAGCAGCGGGTACGCGTCGGCCGAGGCAGGAAGCGCAAGACGGTGACGCGCACGGTCATGCGAACGGTAAAAAGGCTGGGCCCCCGCCCTGCGCGCGACGCTACCTGCAATGCCGACTTCGTGAGCGGCCCGCGCGGAAACGCTGACGGGTTCGACGCGGTGAATCGCGTGGCGTCGGAGGGATTTCCCAAGGGCACCACGGTGTTTCTGGACATCGAGCGCATGGATGTCCTCCACCCGGTGATGCGAGAGTATTACATGGCCTGGGTTCGCGCCGTGCTGCTCGACGGTCGGTTCACCCCGGGCATCTACGTGCACACCTACAACGCCAACACGGTGTATTCCGACGTGAAGGGGGTCTATCGGTCGGAGGGAGTGACGTCGGAGCCTCCATTCTGGATCGCCAAATCGGCCGGCTTCACCGCGGACGCGCTCCCTCACGAGGTGGGTCACAGCTTCGCCGCGGTCTGGCAGGGCGTGCTGGACGTGGCGCAGACGTGGAACGACCACCGCATTCTCATCGACGTCAACGTCGCCGCCACCCGCTCGCCCAGCTCCGTGGTCCCGATGGAGCGCGTGGCCCCGACGATGGGAGTGAAGGCGATCGACTGACCGCTATCGCCCCACGGTCGCCTCGCCGTCGCGCAGCAGGCGCCCGAAGTACTCGGCGACGGCGCGATCGACGAGCAGCCAGTTCGCGTGCCGCATCATGTGATGGGTCTCGTCGGGGATGACGAGCTCCTCGTAAGCCACGCCGGCCTCCTCGAGGCGCCGCGCCAGATCGACGGTGGTGCTGAAGCGCACGTTGCGGTCATCGTCGCCGTGGATGAGTAGCACGGGGGATTTCCACGTGGCCATGGACGCGACTGGGGACGACCGCCAGGCGACGTCGGCGGCGCTGTCGCGGTCGGTCTTCTCGTACCGCCACTCCGCGCCCCCGAAGCGTCGTCCGCCGTCGGCCGTGAAGTCGTGTACCCCGTGGATGTCCACGCCGGCGGCGAAGAGGTCGGAGTTCCGCGCGAGCGCCAGCGCGGTGAGATACCCGCCATACGATCCGCCGTAGATCCCGATGCGAGCACGGTCCACCTGCGGAAGCGTGCGCAGATACTCGCCCGCGGCTTTCACATCCTGGTATTCCGCGGCGCCCTGCGCCCCCGAGTTGGGGGCCCGATGGAAGTCGTGCCCGTAGCCGATGCCCAGCCGGTAGTTCACCGAGAGCACGACGTAGCCGAGGCTCGCCAGATATTGATTGGCGGCATAGGCATTGGTGTAGTAGTCCGAGTGATGCCAGCCCAGAAGCATCTGTCGCGGCGGACCGCCGTGCACGTAGACGATCGCGGCCTTCCGAGGGGTTCCGCCAGCACGCTCGAACAGCTGCGCGTGTACCTCCACTCCATCCGCGGCCCGGAAGGTCACCGCGCGGGGCACGACGAGCTGCTCGGTGGGGAAATCGGCGGGAATGAGCTCGGTGCCAATCGCGCGGATCGTCCCGCCGCCGACCGGCATGATCATCGGCAGGGGCGGCCGCTGCGCCGTCGCGCCGATGAACGCCACCGCACGCCCGTCGCCGGTAGGCACGGGCGTCCACTCGAGTCCCGTGCCCTGCGTGAGCACTTCCGGCGCGGCGCGATCCACGGGAACCCGGACGACGTGCCGACGCTCGAGGTCGTCGCGCGTGGAGCCGGTGTTGGCGGTGAACAGCAGATGACGTCGATCGGGACTGAGCGTGACGTACTCCGCCATGTATCCGCCGGGCGTGAGCAGCAGCGGTTGCCCGCCACGCGCATCGAGCGAATACAGGTGCGGCCAACCGTCCATGTACGACAGGAAGACGATGCGGTCTCCCGCAGCCCAGTGCAGGTTGTAGCCGCCCTGGGTGCCGGGAACGGAGCCGCGCAGCGTGGTGGGGCTCTTCCAGAGCTGGCGTGCGGCACCGGTCGTCGCGTCAGCGGTCCAGAGCGCCCACGGGGAATGGCGCTGTCCAAGCGCGGGCTCGGGGGGGCCGCCAGCGCCCGGCCGACGCACGAAGACGATCTGCCGTCCATCGGGCGACCAGCGCGGCGTGCCGTCGCGCGACGTGCTCGGTGCGAGCCACCTGATGGGGAAAGAATCACCGGCGTAGATGCCGATGAACGCGTGGTCGCCCCGGCCGGCGACGAACGCGATCCGTGCACCGTCCGGAGACCACCGCGCGTCGCCGACGTCGCCCCGCGTCGTGAACAGTCGTCGCGCGGGCACGCGCCCGTCGATCGGCACGCTCCAGAGCGCGCGATCCCGCACGAACGCCACCATGTCGCCGCGCGGCGAGACGGACGGCTCGTCGCCGTCGCCCAGCAGCGTTGGCGCGCCACCGCCGAAGGGCACCGACCAGACCTGGATCCTGGGGGGCACCGGCATGGACGAGGGGTTGGGTGCGCCTCCGTCCCAATTGGTGCCGTGGTCCCCACCGCGCACGTACACCACGTGCGATCCGTCGCGCGAGAGGGCAACGCTCGTCAGCTCCTGGCCGTCATCCAGAGCGTAGCTGGTGAGCCGGCGCGCCTTGTAGTCGGGCGCATCGGCGACCCAGATGTTGCGCCGGCCCTGCTCGTTGAGCGCCCACGCGATACGCGCGCCGGTGGGCGCCGCAGCCAGCTCGGTCGGGAAGGGGTAGCTCTTCACCTGCTCCAGCGTGAAGGCGCTCGGCGGCGTCTGCGCAACCAACGAGAGGGGAAAGGCGGCAAGTGCGACAAGAAAGACGCGCTTCAAGTGAGGCATGACGTGTCTCGGGCAGGAGGGACGGGATGCACAAGCATGTACGCGCATCCCGCCCAGCCGAAAGGGGTGTTCCGCCGCGCTTGTCTCGACGAGGAATGGCACGCGCCTTACCATCACGCGGATGCCGGGCGCGCATTGGCGCGACACGGTCGCGAGCGCCACTCGGCGTGAACTTTCGCGAGCGCGGCGGTATTGAGCATCGGGGCAATGCGCCTGCTGCCCCATGCGACGCCGGCAATCCCCTCATTTCCACCGGATTTCATGATCAAGACGCAAGCATACGCGGCGACGAGCGCGGACGCGCCGCTCGGCCAGTTCACCCTCGACCGTCGTGATCCCGGCCTTCGGGATGTACAGATCGACATCCTGTTCTGCGGCGTCTGCCACTCGGATCTGCATACGGCCCGCAGCGAATGGCCGGGCACGGTGTATCCCGTCGTTCCCGGCCACGAGATCGTGGGCCGAGTGGTCCGCACCGGTGACGGCGCCACGAAGTTCGCCGCGGGCGACATCGTGGGCGTCGGCTGCATGGTGGACTCGTGCCGGCACTGCGCGAGTTGCATTGACGGACTCGAGCAGTACTGCGAGCAGGGCATGGTCGGCACCTACAACGCGCCGGACAAGCACACCGGTGGCGTGACCTACGGCGGCTACTCCAGATCGATCGTGGTGGACGAGGATTTCGTGCTGAGGATCCCGGCCTCGCTGGATCCTGCCGCCGCGGCGCCGCTGCTGTGCGCCGGCATCACGACCTGGTCGCCGCTGCGCCACTGGAAGGTGGGCAAGGGGCACTCCGTCGGCGTGGTCGGCCTTGGCGGACTGGGCCACATGGCGATCAAGCTCGCCCACGCGCTCGGCGCGCACGTGGTGCTGTTCACCACGTCGCCCGGCAAGGTGCAGGACGCGCTCGCGCTGGGCGCCGACGAGGTGGTGCTCTCGCGGGACGCGGACGCGATGGCGGCGCGCCGGAACACGCTCGACTACATCCTGAACACGGTCGCCGCCCCGCACGATCTCGATGCCTTCCTCACGCTGCTCAAGCGCGACGGCGTGATGACGCTGGTCGGCGCCCCCGCCGAGCCGCATCCGTCCCCCGCCGTGTTCAATCTGATCATGGGGCGGCGCAGTCTGACCGGTTCTCTGATCGGCGGGATCGCCGAGACGCAGGAGATGCTCGACTTCTGCGCCGAGCACGGCATCGTGTCCGAGGTGGAGATCATTCCGATCGAGCGGATCAACGAGGCATACGAGCGGATGTTGAAGAGCGACGTGAAGTATCGGTTCGTCATCGACCTCGCCACGCTGAGCTGACCACTCCGGACGCTGGAACGTCCTCTGCATGACGAATGGGACGACGGGAGCCTCCGTCCGTCCCATTCGGTTGTTGGCCCGTCGTGGGGCCGTAGCGGTGCCGCCTGGCCCGCCACCGTCGTTCACACCGCAGGTGCGAGGACAGCTCATGTCCGTATCAGACGTCGGGCGCGCAGCATCATCCGCTCCGTTCAGCGTACCGGACACGACGGCAGATCTCGCGGTACGCTACGATGCCGTGCGTGGGCAGACGGAATCGTTGACGGCGCCGCTGCAGGTGGAGGACTTCGTGGTGAGCAGCATGCCCGACGTCAGCCCCACGAAGTGGCATCTCGCGCACACGAGCTGGTTCTTCGAAACGTTCGTGCTCGCCCCGCACTGCCCGGAATACCGCTCGCCGAATCCGCGCTTCGCGTTTCTCTTCAACTCGTACTACGTGCAGGCTGGCGAGCGGCACTGCCGCGCCCAGCGCGGGCTGGTCACGCGCCCCACGGTGGCGCAGGTCTTCGAGTACCGCGCGCACGTGGACTCGGCCATGCGCACGCTCATCGAGCGCATCGGCGGAGACGCGGAGCATCCGGCGGCACCGTTGATCGAGCTGGGCCTGCAGCACGAGCAACAGCATCAGGAGCTGCTCGTCACCGACATCAAGCACGTGCTGTGGACGAACCCGCTCCGTCCGGCGTATCTCGCGCAGCCCGCGCTACTCGCGCGCCCTGGGGACCCGCTCCGCTGGCATCCGGTGGACGAGGGCATCTACCGCATCGGTCACGCGGGCGATGGATTCTCGTTCGACAACGAGCGCCCGTCGCACCGCGTGTTCGCCGAGGGGTTCCGCCTCGCGTCGCGTCTCGTGACGAACGGCGAGTATCTGGCGTTCATCGAGGACGGCGGCTACGCGACGCCCGCGCTCTGGCTGTCGGCCGGATGGGCCGCGGTTCACGAACGCGCCTGGTCGGCGCCGCTCTACTGGGAACGCACCACCGATGGCTGGTCGGAGTTCACGATGGCTGGCGAGCGGGCGCTCGACCTTGGCGAGCCCGTGTGTCATCTCAGCTTCTACGAAGCCGACGCCTTCGCGCGGTGGACTGGCCATCGCCTGCCGACGGAGCCCGAGTGGGAGATCGCCGCGGCATCGTTCCCGGTCGCTGGCCACTTCGTGGAATCGCGTCGCTTTCATCCGGCGCCCGCCCGCCCCGAGGCCGGCGGCATCGCCCAGCTCTTCGGCGATCTGTGGCAGTGGACGTCGAGCGCGTACGTCGGCTACCCGGGCTTCGCGGCCGCATCCGGCGCGATCGGGGAGTACAACGGCAAGTGGATGGCCGACCAGTGGGTGCTCCGCGGCGCGTCGTGCGCCACGCCGCAGTCGCATGCGCGGCTCACCTACCGCAATTTCTTTCCCTCCGATGCGCGCTGGCAGTTCACCGGCCTGCGGCTCGCCAGCGCCGCATGACGGCTCCGCGCGAGAGCAGCCATGCAGCGCCCGCCGCCGCCGTGGCGAGCGAGGTGCTGCGCGCGCTGGGCGGCTGTCCCAGGACGCTCCCGCCCAAGCTGTTCTACGACGAGCGGGGTGCGGCGCTGTTCGAGGAGATCTGTGCGCTGCCCGAGTATTACCTCATGCGCGCCGAGCTGGAGATCCTGCGCGCGCGCGCCCGTGACATCGCCGCCCTCGCGGGCGAGCACTGCGCGCTCGTGGAGTACGGCAGCGGTGCCGGCGTGAAGGTTCGTCTGCTTCTTGACGCCCTCGCCAGCCCGAGTGCCTACGTGCCCATCGATATCTCGCGCGAACAGCTCGAACGCGTCTCGCGCGAGCTGGCCGACGAGTATCCGGCGGTGCTCGTGCGCCCGGTCCACGGTGACTACACGCGTGCCATCGACTTGCCGCCGCTGCCCGCCCATGCGCGCCGGCTGGCCTTCTTTCCCGGTTCCACGATCGGGAATTTTCACCCGGCCGAGGCGGTGGCGTTCCTGTCGCGCGTGCGCCGCACGCTTGGCCCGCGTGGCGCGCTCGTGCTCGGTGTCGATCGTCGCAAGGATGCGGCGACGCTCGACGCCGCCTACGACGATGCGGCGGGCGTGACGGCGGAATTCAATCTCAACGTGCTCGAGCGGCTCAATCGCGAGCTGGACGCGGACTTCGACCGCTCACGCTTCGTGCACCGTGCCTTCTTCAACGAGGAGGCGAGCCGCGTCGAGATGCATCTCGTGAGTCTGATGGCGCAGACGGTCCAGGTCGCCCGCACATCGGTGCATTTCGAAGCAGGCGAGTCCATCTGGACCGAGAGCTCGTACAAGTATGACCGCGTGCGACTCGACGAACTCGTGGACGAGGCAGGCTTCACCGTGCGTGCGCGGTGGACGGATTCGCTGGAGCGGTTCTGGGTGGTGTATCTGGAGAGCGGCGCCGTGTAGGTGTCAGGTGCCGCGCCGGCGGCGTCTCAGATGGGCCGGCCTCACGAGCCGTTCGACCAGTGCCAGCCCGCCATCCACGGCCAGCGCGAGCAGCGCCGCTGGGAGCGCGCCGGACAGGATCATGCGCGTGTCGGCGAGCGCGAGCCCCGCCACGATCGGATCGCCGAGTCCTCCCGCTCCGATGAATGCGGCCAGCGTCGCCGCGCCCACCGTGATCACGGCGGCCGTGCGGACGCCCGACATGATCGGCGCCGCCGCGAGTGGCAGGCGCACCAGCAGCAACCGCTGGCGCGGCGTGGTGCCCAGCGCCTCGGCGGCCTCCACGGCGGCCGGATCGGCATCACGCACGCCGCTGTACGTCGCCCGAGCGATGGGGAACAGCGCGTATACCCAGAGCGCCGCCAGCGCCGGTGCGATCCCCACGCCCAGCAGCGGAATCATGAAGGCGAGCAGGGCGATGCTCGGCACGGTCTGCACCACTCCGAGTGCGCCGATGACCGGCGCTGCCGCCCGGCGATATCGCTCGAGCGCGAGGCCGAGCGGCACGCCCACGGCGATGGCCGCGCCGAGCGCGAGGACGACGAGAAGCAGGTGACGCACCGCCAGCGCGCCGATGTCGCCGCGGCGAGCCCAGAGATATTCTGCGAACGGTTGGCGCGGGGTGGATGCGGACGTTGCGCCGGCGGGACGGCCGCCGGCGACCAGGCCCAGGTCGCGCAGGGCATCCGCGGCGACGATCCGAAGGTCCTCGCCGTCCACTTCCACGCGCCGGTTCAGCGCGCGCATGCGCGTCTCGTCGAGCCGGCCACTGAGCAGCGACAGCGCGGCGATCGCATCGGGCCGCTCGCGGCCCAGTCGCGGGCCGATCACCGCCGCGGCCTCGTACGGCGGAAACCAGTGCCGGTCGTCGATCAGGGTCACCAGGTCGTACCTGGCGAGCAGCCCGTCGGTGGAATAGCCGTCGATGACGTCCACCGCTTCCGACGCCAGCGCCTGGTACTTCACCGCCGGCGCGAGGGGACGCACCTCGCGCAGCCGCAGGCCGTACGCGCGCGACAGCCCGGGCAGGCCGTCGGGCCGACCGATGAAATCCGCGGTGAAGCCGGCGGATAGCTCGTTGCCGGCGCGCGCGAGATCGGACAGGGTGCGCAGCCGGTGCGACGCCGCAGTGCCCTGCCGCACGGCGATGGCGTACGTGTTCTGGAATCCGAGCGGGGGGAGCCAGCGCACCCCGAATCGCGCCATGGATTCGCGCGCCACGTGGGCGTACACGGCGCGCGAATCCGCCGCGAGGGAGTCGGCGAGCGTATCGTGGAGCACGGCGAGCAGTCCCGTGCCCGTGTACTCCGGATAGACGTCCACGGCGTCGGCGCGCAGCGCGGCGAACGTGATCTCCGTGGCGCCGAGCCCGGGCCGGCGCTCCACGCGGAGTCCGCGGGACTCCAGCAGCTGCGCGAACATCTCGCACAACAGGTACGACTCGCCGAAGGGCTTCGAGGCCACGACGACCGGCCGCGACGGCTCGGCACCTGGCTGGGCGGCGACACCGCTCGCACCGAGCATCAGTGCTGCGAGTGTTCTCAGCGCCGCGCGCGTCGCGTGGAGGCGTCTCATGCGGGCGCGCGAAGTCGGACCGACGCGGCCAGCGCACGATCGAGCAGCGTGCGCACATACGCCGTCGCCGGCGCGGCGAGCAGGATCGCCAGCGAGGCGCACTGCTCGATGCGTCCGTCCCGCATCACCGCGATCGTTTCCGCCAATCGCCCGGCCTCGGCGAGATCGTGCGTGACGAGCAATGTCGTCACGGCGGTCTCGCGGCGGACCTCGTCGAATACCTCCTGGAGGTCGGACCGGCTGATGGCATCGAGGGCGCCGAACGGCTCGTCCAAAAGCACTACGCCCGGACCGGCCGCCAAGGCGCGCGCGAGCGCCGCGCGTTGCCGCTGCCCGCCCGAGAGCTCGTGCGGGAACCGAGCGCCGAAACGCGCCGCGGGAAGACCCACGAGGGTCAGGGCGCGGGATGCGGCCTCGTTGGCATCGGCCATGCCGCAGAGCGTGGGGACGAGCGCCACGTTGCGCAGCACGCGCCAGTGTGGCAGCAGTCCGCCGTGTTGCGGCACATAGCCTACACGCCGGCGCAGTTGCTCCACCGCGGGCTTCGTCACTGGAATGCCGTCGATGGTGATGAGTCCCTGCGTCGGCTCCACCATGCGGTTGAAGCAGCGCAGCAGCGTCGTCTTGCCGGAGCCACTCTCTCCGACGAGGGCAAGGCACCCGCCCGCGGCCACCTCGACACCGACGCCGTCCAGCGCGACGACATCTCCGTATTGGTGGACGACGTCGCGTGCCGCCAGCGTGGCCGCCGCGCCAGGCGTGGCGTGAGAGGACGCAGTCACGGCGGTGGCGGACGCAGCGTCGGGACCTACAGCGCGGCGAGGCCGGCGGTGGCCACCTGCTCGTCTTCGGCCGACTGCACACCGGATACCCCGATGCCGCCGACACACACGCCCTCGTGGAATATTGGCAGTCCGCCCTGCACCGCGAGCCGTTCGGGGAAGAGCAGCATGCCGGGTCGTTCCTTCGCCACTTCCTCGAGCCGCTTGGTGGACGTGCGAGCGAGCGCGGCGCTGCGCGCCTTGCGTGTCGCCACGTCAGGGCTCTGCGCCGGTGCCCCGTCCAGTCGTTCCACACGCAGCACGTGCCCGCCTGCATCGACCACGGCGACGCTGACCGCCCAGCTCTGCGCGGCCGCGGCCACACGGGCCGCGGTGATCATGCGGGCGGCGTCGAGATCATCGAGGCAGGGCATCTGGCGCATCGGCTGGCTCCGGAAAGGAAGCGCTCAAGATAGCGGCGGCCGCATCGTCTCACGAGTCTCCCACGTCCGCGTCCAGCGATCTCGGTGGAAATCGTACGGCCAGCGCATCCACCTCCGCCGACGCCCCAAGACGGCGAAAGATCACGAGCGCCCCGTCGGCATCCACCCTCGCGCGCGTCCCCTGTCCCGCCCGCTGATGCGCGCGGGCACGATCCCGCAACACTTCCGCCTCGAGGATGGCGTGTCCGCGCTCCCGTGCCCGCGCCAGGGCGCTGTCCAAGGCCTGCGTCGCCTCGACATGTCGTCCCCGGGCGGAGAGTGCCGAGCCGAGGAGTCGGAGCGCGTCGCCCTCGTTGAGTGGGTCGTGCAGATCGCGGAGCACGACCGCAGCGTGCCGCGCCGTGCCCTCGGCGAGGTGAGGATCCCCGCGCCGCAATGCGATCTCGGCCCGACCGATGCGACCCATCGCCGCGACGCGTGGCGCGATACCGTGGCTCGCGTAGTCGATTGCGCGGCGCTCGTGCTCGTCGGCTTCCTCCAGCTCGCCGAGATCGCGATAGCTGACTGCGATGTTGTGATGCGTCTCCGCGATCTCGCGCCGCTTGCCCATGCGCTGGAAGGTGGGCAGGGCGACGCGATAGCTGCCAAGCGCCTCGTCGTGCGCGCCAGCCAGGTTCGCGATCGCGCCGAGATTGTTCGCCGCGCGCGCCATCAGGAGCAAATCGTCGGACCGCGACGCCAGCTCGAGCACGGTGCCGAAGGCATCGCGCGCGTCGTCGAGATGACCGAGCGTGAATGTGGCGACACCGAGCAGATTGAGCGCGCGGCGATGCGCATCGCGATCTCCGGCGAGCACCAGCTCGGGCACGAGCGCCCGCAACAGGTCGCATGCCTCCCGCTCGCGACCGGTGCGCAGGAGCGCCTCGGCATGGAGCAACCCCAGCGCGCCGGCATGCCCCCCGGCCCGCAGACCTGCCGTGAGCATCGCCGTCACCTCCGGCCACGCGCCCGCATCAGCGAGCTCGCGAGCTCGCTGATAAGTGGGATCGTGGGGTGCGCGGGGGGACGGCACGAGCGGAGAGGCTCCTAGTACGAGAGGCAGTAACCGGTGAAGCCCGCGAGATCGGCCTTCACCTCCCGCGAATTCACCTCCACCGCGCTGGCGATCCTGAACCAGGATAGTCCGAGCGCTTCCTGTCGCCAGATCGCGAGCTTCCGCTTCGCCGCCTCGTCGTCCGCATCCACCTTGCCGTCGTCATCCAGGTCGTCGCTCACTTCGGCAAAGAACAACTTCAGCCTGGCGGGATCGCTGGCGGCAAACCGGAGCCCGGACGGCTGGAAGTCGATGATGATGCGGGTCGGATCGCGCACCGTGATGGTGATGCGGATGGAGTCGCCCTGGGAGAAGGCCGAGCCGTTCGGCTTGCGGCCGAGCGAGTTGGGTCCCAGCCGGAACTCCATCAGCCTGGTGGAATCGCGACGGCCCGGCCGGGCGCGGTACCAGATGTCCATCCCCGAGCTCCGGCCGGCCACGGCAAAGAAGCTCGTTGTCGTGGCGGCGAGGGGCGGCGCCGTGGGTGAGACCCTCAGCAGCTTGAGAAGCGCCGTAGGCCGCTCCTCGAGCGCGTCCGGTTCGAGAAGGTCCGATGCGGCACCGCAGGCGGCGATCGCCAGGATCGTCGCGGCGGCGCAGAGAACGCGTAACAGGTGGGTTGACATCACGACACCAGCGGTCGGAAGTGATCGTGCAGGGGCTCACGCATCGGTGCCCTTCTCCCCGTCGGCGGCCAGGTCCGCCGCCGAGGCCCCGAGGATGCGGTGCAGGCGTGGTCGCGAGATGCCGAGCCGACGCGCGGCTTCCGTCTTGTTGCCGCCACACAGCTGAAGCATGCGGTGCACGGCGGCCTGGGTGAGCTCGGCGAGCGTGGAGGGGAATGGCAGCACTCCGTCCTGCAGCGTCTTCCGCACCGGCAGCGCGTCCACCTCGGCAGAGTCGATCGACGAGCCGTCGGCGAGCAGCACGGCGCGCTCGATGGCGTTGCGCAGCTCGCGAACGTTGCCCGGCCATTGACGATCGCGCAGCGTGCGCATCGCCAGCGGTGTGAAATCGAGCACGGGAATGTCGTACTCGCGCTTGAACCGCTCCAGGAAATGCATCGCGAGGAGCGAGATGTCCTCGCGGCGCGCACGCAGCGACGGCAGCTCGATCGGCAGGACGTTGATGCGGTAGTAGAGATCCTCGCGGAATTCGCCGCACGCAACGGCAGCGGCGAGCTCCACGTGCGTCGCGGCGACGAGGCGCACGTCGAACGGGATGGCGCGCGTGCCCCCGACGCGGCGGATCACGCGCTCCTCGAGCGCACGAAGGAGTTTGCCTTGCAGCGGCAGGGCGAGATGCCCGATCTCGTCGAGAAACAACGTGCCACCGTCGGCCATCTCCATCAACCCCGGTTTGGCGGTCGTCGCTCCGGTGAAGGCGCCCTTCTCATGCCCGAACAGCTCGCTCTCGAGCAGGTTCTCCGGGATCGCCGCGCAGTTCACATCCACGAACGGCGCGTCGCGCCGCGGTCCGTTGTAGTGAATGGCGCGTGCAAGCAGCTCCTTGCCCGTCCCCGTCTCGCCGGTGAGGAGCACCGTCACGCCCGGTCGGGGAATCACGCGCGACGCGCGGGCGAGCGCCGCGTGAAGCGCATCGCTGTCGCCAAGAATGCCGTTGAACTGGAAGGTGGCACGCTCCGCTTCCGTGAAGGCGACGGCGTCCTGTGCCGTGCGGAGCTCGTCCACCGCGTCACGCAACCAGCGTCGGAGGTCATCCAGGTCCAGGGGCAGGGCGAAGTAATCGTCGGCGCCCGCGCGCACCACGGCAGCCGCAAGACGGTGATCGGGCTCGGCGCCGACGGCGATAACGAGCCGGTTGCCCGCCGGCATGTCGCGCAGGGCGCCTTCGAGCCGGTGCTCGTCCCCCGCGGCGGCAACGAGCGTGATCGTGTCGGCGCGCGGCTCCAGGGACAGCGCGTCCGCGCACGTCACCAGGGAGAGCCAGCTCGCGCGGGCGAGCGCCGACCATTCCTCGAGAAACGAGTCGGTGAGGGCCAGCACGCGGAGCTCAGCCACGAGCAGCGCCTGCGCGCCGAGTACCGGGGATCTCCCCGGTACTCGGCACCATCACGCTGCGGTCATCCGCGGTGGCCGCGCTCGTCGCGATCGTCGCGTCCATTGCGGTTGTCGTCACGAAAAGCCTTGAAGGAGCGGCGAATATTATCGGCCACCAGCGCGGCCGTGCTGCCATTGACGCTCGCCGTGGACGGATCGACATACCCGCCCGACCGGTTCCTGAACCAGCTTCTGAGGTCCACATTGATCGTCAGGTTGATGCCGCCGCTGTCCACCACGATGGGAGGATCGAACTTGTTCTTGAGCTCGACGCGCGGCGAGCCGCGGTAGGTGAATGCCTTGCCGTTGAAGGTCCCTTCCACGCGCACGCTGACATCCACGAGATCGGGGTATTTGGCGAGAAACGCGGATGACCCCTGGCCCTTGTTGCTCTTCACCGGGCCGATCTTGGCCTCGAGCGAGGAGTAGTTACCGGACGGGATGCTCATCTTGAGCTTGCTGACGACGGAGGCGTCCACGGGCAGATCCACGACGACGGGCGACAGCTCGAGCTTGGGACACTCGGTGTCGTCACCCTTGTCGCTGTCATCATCACCGGCCACACCCGCTCCCGTGCAGCTCGCACCCGACCGCTGCAACTCGATGCGTGACACGACGATCTGGGCCTTGGTGATCCTGATGGAATCGGTGGCAGCGGCGGTGCCCCCCTCCAGCGACGCGAGCGAGGCGGAGCTGCCCGCCTCCGCCGCCGTCGAGAAGGACACGGTCATGGGCTGACCGGCGGCCGGCGCGGTGGAGTCACCGCAGGCAGCGAGGCCGGCCGAGGCCGCGACCGCCACGGCGATGAGACGAGTATCGAGTCGCATACAAGAGCTCCTGGAGGAAGGCGCCGGGTGTTCGGTGCCACCCACCACGAAGGCAGAATCAGTGCCCGGTGCCATGCGTCGATACAGTGGATCTAAGTATCTAATTCATATCACTTTAGAATGTTGTGATGCACGTCACCAGGGGACCCTGGCGCATCGGTTCATGCCCGAGACGCAACGGTTCGTTACGGCACGACTCTCACTTCGCCGTCACCCAATCCCAGCTTGCTTCCATCCGAGCTCGCGCGGTGTCGCGGTCGCCGGGGAGGAGAAATCGTTGCGCCACGAGCGCTCGTGTCGCCGCATCCACCCGGCGGAGAAATGCCGCACGCGAGGGATACAGTGCGTCGAGACTGGGACGCGAATCACCGCGCCGCTGGCGCTCGGCCTCGGTGCGAGGGAGAGGCACGAACGTGCCCTGAAAGCTCACGAGCCGGTCCGTCGGCGGGATCGTCCGCAACTGCCAGGGGAGATACGTCGCCACCGGTGCTCGCAGCTCCACACTCCGGATGCCGCCCAGCTCGTTGCCCAGTGAATCGGCGCGCGGCACGAGCACCACGTACGGCGCACCCACCACCGGAGGCTCCTGCGCGATGATGCCCTGCGACCACGTCGCGCCAAGATCGAGTCGATGTGGAGCATATGGATGCCGGGCGATCGTCACGCCCGGCATCGTCGGCATCGCGCGCCCCGCGGCCGGGACGAGATTCCGGTCGCGGATGGTGGGGTACGCCGAGGGCGGGGGGGTCCGGCCCTCGCTCACCCACTCCGTGAGCGCGACGAGCAGCGCACGCAGCGCGAGCCGCTGGTCGAGCGGATCGCCGCGCCACGCGTCCGCGCCATCGATCCTGGCGCCGGCCGCGGGAGGAAAGCCGGCGGGACTGGAGTGCTGCGCCGAGGTGAGCATGTAGCGTCGCTCGCTCGGCAGCAGAGCGGCGTCGGCGGCCCCGTCGGTCGTGGTGTGCGTGAGCGATGCTCCGCGTCCCCAATATTCGTAGCCGCCATCCACGTAGAACACCTTGGGTGGGCGCGCTCCTGGTGCTACCAGCGTACGCAGTCCACCGCGGGCGCCGGTCGCGACGTCGCGCTGCGCCGTGCTCGTGAAGGGAAAGAGATCGGTGGGATAGAAAAACGTGGAGTAGGGCTGTGCGTCTCGCGACGGCTGGGCGAACCGGTGATTGAAGCTGCCGCGCCCCGCGCCGGCCGTATGGGCAAAGATGCCATCGAACGCCGGGCGGCCGCGCTCGTCGGTGTTGAACCCCTCGTAGAGGAAGTGCCGCAGAAAGCGGCCCGTCTGCGATACGCCGTAGGCGATCCCCTGCCTGGTCGGTGCGATGCTCGCCGCGTCGTACTTGAGATACGCGATGAGATCGCGCACCGCCGCGAGCCCGGTGCCGACGACCACGGGATCCTTGGCGCGATAGACGACTTCGTAGATCTTGCCCGGCTCGAATCCGCCGGCCAGATATACGGTGCGCGAGTCTGGCACCACGCGGCCCTCGTCCTCACGGGCGAAGCGCCACGCCGCGCGCGCGATCACACGGCGCTCGCCGAGCGGCACGTCGCGCACGGTCAGGACGTTGGCGGCGTCCGCGGTGTCGGACACAGCATATCCCAGCGCCTGCGACGCGCCGACACGATGGCCGAGGGGGATTGTGGGTGTCGCCGCATCGATGGTGATGTCGCTGCGCACGAGACCCGTGATGGGTTGCGCGAAGTCGGCGGCGACCGGCGGACTGAAGTGCAGGCCGGAGGTGCCCGGCAGGATGTCCCACTGCCAGCCGACCATGACGATCGTATAGCCGCTCTCGAGCAGAAAGGCATCGCCATAATGCTCGGCGGTCTCGGGACCCAGATCCCGGCGTGCACCGAGATGGAACACGCCCACCGTCATGCCGCCGCGATTGACGACGTCCACGAGCGTCACCCCGCGCCGACGGGCGGGATCCCGCGGCACCAGCATGACGAATTCGCTCCATGCCTCCACCTCCCCCGCCGCGTTGCGCGGCGCGCGGTCGAGGTCCACGATGCGGCGGTTCTGCTCGTTCCGCGGATCGAAGGCGAAGTGAATGCGGCCCGTGAGCCGCTCGTACACGCCAGCCCTGCCGAAGCTGACCCCATTGCCCACGAGCTCCCGCTTGTCGACCACCATCCGGACGACGCGAGCCTCCGCCGCGCTCGCGACGAGCATGATCAGCGGGACTGTGAACGCCAGGAGCCGCTTCAAGGGACGACCCGGCGAGGACGCGTACGCATCACGGCTTCGATCTCGTCGATCTCGCGCGGCGCCGTGCTGATGCGCTCGAGTCCACGCTCGGCGATCACGTAGTCGTCCTCGATGCGGACACCCATGTTTTCGTAGCGCTGGACCACCGGTTTCACCGTCGCGATGAACGCGCGGTTGCGCGGCGTATCGGGCAGCGCGTCGAGCATCGACGTGCTGAGGTAGATGCCCGGCTCGATCGTGAAGGCATCACCCTGCTTGAAGGTGCGATCGCCCGTGTAGAACTGCGCGGGATCGTGCACGGCCAGTCCGATGCCGTGGCTGATGCCATGGATCATCCAGAACATCGCCTGCCGGCACGAGCGAGCGTTCCCCGCGCAGTTCGTCGGCCACGGGAAGTCGAGGGTGGCATCGACGCTCTCGACGAGTCCGAGCCGCGCCAGGCCCCTGGCGCGGATGTCGAACGACGAGTCCGTGGCCGCGGCGGCTCGCATGCCCGGACCGGAATTCCGCTCGGCGGACTTCTGCGCGTCGAGTACGAGCTGATAGATCGCGCGCTGCTCCGCCGTGAACGTTCCGCTCACCGGAATGGTCCGCGTGATGTCGGCGGCATAGCCCTCGTACTCCGTGCCGGCGTCCATCACCACCACGTCTCCAGGCTTCACATCGCCCCGGTCGCGCATGTAGTGCAGTTGCGTGCCGTGCGCGCCGCCCCCCACGATGGAGCCGTAGGAAGGCCGTGCACCGCCGAGTCGCAGGAATCCATGCTCGAGCGCGGCCTGCAGCTCGTACTCCTTGGTGGGCTCGGCGATCACCAGCGCTTCGCGATGGCCCTGCGAGCTGATCTCGGCGGCTCGGCGCAGCAGCGCGATCTCGGCCGGGCTCTTCCGGGCGCGCAGCGCATTCACCAGCGGATGGGCATCGCGCACATCCAGACGAGGATGGCGCGCGACCAGGCTCGCCATGAACAGCCGGCCCCGCGAGAGCGAGTCCTGCTCCGCGAAGTCGTCGCTGGCGAAATCGGCAAGGTGATAGACCGTCGGCCGCGCCCGGGCCAGCGAGTCCACCACGCGCGTGAAGGCGGAGAACGAGCGCGCACCCATCGCCATCGTCCGCACCACGCTCGCGGAGTCCGGACGTCGTCCGTAATAGAATGCGCTGCGGGCGCCGGCCGGTGTGACGAACAGCGTGCTGGTGGCGCGTCCACCCCGGACCACCATCACCAGCGCCGCGTCGGGCTCGTGGAAGTTGGTGAGATAATGGAACGCCGGCAGCTGATAGAACGGCCCGAAGTCGGTCACGGGGGTGCGTCCCCCGAACGCGACGAGCACGCCGTCACCGATGCGCGCCGCGAGCGAATCGCGTCGCGCCCCGTACTCGGCCGCAGGGATCTGCGCGGCCGCTGGCGGTGTGGCGAGCCCGGTCAGCAGGATGGCGAGGGCGCTTGCGCGCGTGGGACGAGTCCAGGGGATGGCGCGCATGAGTGTTCGAGGGAGTTGGCTGTACGACGAGGCGGCGGCGTTCGACCGGTTCGCTAACGCTAGGAGGCGCTCAGTCACGCGGCAAGCGATCAGGCGCCAAGGGGTTCAGTTGCTACTCCAGGCACGGCTCCGCTTCGGCCTGCGGCCGACGCGGCGTCCGATTGACCACGTAAATCCCCGCGAGCACGAGTGCACCGCCCCCGACCTGCAACGGCGTGAGCGCCTCGCCCAGCAGCGGCACCGCGAGCAATGCGGTGATCGGCGCCTGGCCGAGGAGCGCGATCGAGGTGACGGACACGGGGAGCCTGCCGAGCGAATACGCGATGGAGAGATGTCCCACGACCTGCGTGACGAGAGCGAGACCGATCAACGCCCACCAGCTTTGCGGCGAGTGTCCCCACAGCGGCGTGCCGATCGCCACGCAGATGAGCAGCAGCGTGGCTGCCGCCGTCACGCCGGAGACAGCGCTGAAGGTGAGCGCGTCGATCTCCAGCCGGCTGCGTCGCACGAACAGCAGATAGCCGGCGTAGCATGCCGCGCCTGCCACGGCGAACGCGTCGCCCATGCCGAGGCGCGGATCCCTCAGCAGGTCGGCGCCCACGATGGCGAACATGCCCACGAAGCTCAGGGCGAAGCCGAGCCAGAAGCTGCGGCTCGGCCTGTCGCGGTAGAGCAGCCAGGCGCCGAGGGCCACGAAGATCGGCGCGTTCGTGCCAAGGAGCGTGGCATTCGCCGCCGAGCTCACCATGACTGCCGTATTGAACAGCGCGAGATCGACGGCGAAGAACGCGCCGGCGATCATCGCCGCGATCACCGCCTTTCGCGCGAGGCGAGTGCCTGGACGCCGTGTGGCCAGCGCCCAGGGAACGAACACGAGCTGGGCCAGCGCCATCCGCCAGAACGCCGACGTCCAGCCGGGCACCGCCGACCAGCGAACGAAGAGCGCGGACCAGCCGATGGCGAATACGCCCAGCGCGAGCACGGCGTACGCGCGGGCATGGCTGATGTGCGGTGGCGAATCGGTGGCAGACACCAGCTCATTCTAATCCCACATCCGTGGCGAGCACGAAGCTGGGTCCGAGGCCAGCCTCGCGCCGCCACCCACCGACGTGTGCAGGTCGGTCGCGAGCTCCGACGGCCGCAGCCCGTCCGCCCACACGCGTCCGGCATCAACGAAGGTGCTCAGCCCTACCGCGCTCTCCGGCGGGGCGCGACGCGTGACTCGCTGTTCGGACGATGCGTGATCGGCAGCGACAGTCCCATATCCGGGAGCGCGTTCGCCACCACCCAACCGCGAAAGAACGGGTTGTCGAATGCCCACCCGCTCGGCATGGATGGATCTCGTACCACGAGCCGCTGCGCGGCCAGTGCCTGCACCGCTTTCGTGACCGGTCCGCTCACACCGAGGCCGAATCGCACGCGGGTGGCGGCGGTGGTCAATCCCGCGTCTGCCGCGGCGATCGCGCGTGCCACCTGCTGTCGCCCGAGGGCCAGTCCATCCCATGTGCCGCGGAAGGGATCGGCCTGATCGGCCACCACGTCGGCGAACGCCGCGGCGGCGAGCGCGGGCAGCGCCTCCGTCGGCCTCCGCGCGCGGGAGCGCCAGAGGGCGGGCTCCAGGCTGGCGCGCGCGAACGCCGCGCGCGCCAGCTGGACGACATCACGCGTCCGCGGTCCGGCCAGCGAGATGCAGGCGCTGCCGAGACCCGGGGCGTGGACGCCGGCGCTGGCGGCGCGGTCCTCGATCCAGCGGCCGAAGTGGTCCTCGGCGATCGGCCCGATGTGGAGGTGCGTGAACTGCTGATAGAACGCGCGCCCGTGTCCTTGCATCGCCGCGAGGAGAGTCGGCTCGGAGCCGGCAAGCACCACGGCGATGTGCGGCAGATCCTGAAGCACCCCGCGGAGCCGCCACTCACCCGCCTCGCGCGCCGCGTCGGCTTCCCCCCCGTCGCCGCCGAGGGCGAGGAGCAGGCGCTGTCCTTCATCCAGCACGATGCCGAAGGGACGCCGCCCCTCGGCGGCCCGTGCATCGAGCGCGCGCAGCACATCCTCGAGGACGCCAGGCTGCGCGGCGCGCGGGAGCGACGCCGCGCCGGGCTCGAGACTCACCGTTGGGAGCCCCGTCAGCGCATCGGCGCCGACCTGCAGGCGAAGGGTGAGCGACCGCCCGAGGCTGCTGACGGCTGCTCCCCAGTCGCGGCCGAAGGCGCGGATGGACTGGGTGAGCAGCCGATTCGCCACCTCCACCGGCGTGCCCGCCGTGCCGCAGTCCACGACGGCGGTGTCGGTGCCCCTCCGCGCCGCGGCCTCGACGGCGCGCAACAGGATGCTCGTCTTGCCCGTGCGCCGCTCGCCGGACACGAGCAGGCGGGCGCCGGGCTCACCCAGCGTGGCGGCGACGCGTGCGGTCTCCGCGGCGCGGTCGGTGAAGGCGGCACCACGGACGACGACACCGATGACGAATGGGTTGGACACGCCGCGGGACAAGGCGGAGGGCGGCAGCTCAGTGGCGTGTTCGTATCATGCCTGATAGTATCGTATTTGATAGTATCCAGCAAGATACGCCTCTCGGAGTCACCACCGCGGCCTCAGGGCAGCGCGGCACCTTGCCCCCGTAGCGCGCCGGGCCGCGCGCTACGGGGGCAAGGTGCCGCGCTGCCCTGAGGCCGTGACTCCGAGAGGCGTATCTTGCTGGATACTATCAAATTC
>JBKJIY010000113.1:0-10897 GCA_046598315.1 Gemmatimonadaceae bacterium | reverse complement strand
CTCGGCGCCGCCTCGCCCCATCCCGTCGCACCGTCGCTCGCGGTGAGCGTGACGCGCACGACGCGATACTCACTCGAGCCGCCACGCGCGATGATGAATGGATGGCGGGTCCGCAGTGCCACAATCTCGTGCGACAGCTTCATGCGCGCGCTGATGGAGTGCGGTTGCGGGCCAGATTCGCGCCGCGCAGCGCAACGCTGGCGTCGTCGGCGGTGGCGAGAAAACCAAGCAGCGCGTCGGCCAACGCGGTGCCGCGTGCGTAGCGATCCGCCGCTGACTTCTCGAGGCAGCGCATGACGATCGTCGTGAGCCCCTCGGGAATGCGCGAGTCGATTTCGCTGAGCGGCACAGGCTTCTCGTGCACGTGCTTGTAGCCCACCGAGAACGCGTCGGCACCGTCGAACGGCGGGAAGCCGACCAGCGCTTCGTACATGACGACGCCGAGCGCATACAAGTCGCTGCGGCCGTCGACGAGCTTGCCCATCGCCTGCTCGGGACTCATGTAGTGCGGCGTGCCCATCGCGCGACCGCTCGCCGTGAGCCGTCCGTGAAAGCGCGCCGTGGCGATGCCGAAATCGGTGACGATGGCGTTGCCGTCATCATCGAAGAGAATGTTGTCGGGCTTCACATCGCGATGCACCACGCCGCGCCGGTGCGCGTGATCGAGGCCGACCGAGACCTGGGCCGCGGCGGCCGCGACGCGCTCGGGAGTGACGGCACGCTCGCGCCGGACGATGTCGGCGAGCGAGCCACCATTGAGATACGGCATGACGATGTACACCATCTCGCCGGATTGCCCGAAGTCCACGATGGGACAGATGTAGGGATGGACGAGGCGCGCCGCCGCCTCTGCCTCTCGCCGGAATCGCTCGGCCATCTCGAGGTCGCGCGCCAGGTGCGCATGCAGCACCTTCACCACCACTTCGCGGCCGAGGGGGAGCTGCTCGGCGCCGAACACGGTGGCCATGCCGCCCCCGCCGAGACGGCGCAGGATCCGGTAGCGATTGCCGGTCGCGCGGCGGAGCGCGCTGATCTCGTCGTCGGGCCGCTCGATCGGCGCGCCCACCACGTCGGGCAGCTCGTCACCGCACCGGCTGCACGATGCCGCCAATGCGCGGTTCCATGTGCCGCAGTCCGGACAGAACACGCTACGATCCGAGCTGCATCTGGATGAAGTCGTAGGGCGGCCACGGACCCGTCAGCTCGAAGCGGAGGCCCGGCGTCGCCGCCCCCTGCTCCTCCACCTGTGCCGCGAACTCCTTCCAGCGCTCCTCCTCCACGAGGAACGCCGCACTGAGCACGATGCCGGTGAGGTGCTCTGTCCGCAGCGGTACCGTGGTCACGGCCGATCGCCGCAGGGTGCGCAGCGTCTCGGCGGCCACGGAGGCGAGGTCGGCCCCCGACTCACGCTCCTCGGGCGCGCCCGGCCGAGTCACGTGCACCCGGGCGGCCACGCGGTTGTCCACGAAGTTCAGGGCGGCGGTGAGGGCGAGATAGTGAAGCTCCAGCCACCGTTCCACCGACTCGCGCCCGCGAAAGACGACGCCGAAGGGCGCCGGCAGCACCGGGCCCCGCGTCGCGAACTCGCCGATGACGTCGGCGAACCGCGCCGTGTGCGCCTCGTTCGGCTCGATCTGCGCGTACGCGCTCTCCGCGCAGATCGCCGAAAGCTCGCGTACGGCAACCAGCGACACGGCCGCTGGCGGCGGCGTCACATGCGCCTCGCCGAACGTCACGCCGAAAAGGCTCAATGCCACGCGTTCACTCCCTGCGTCGGTGGTCGGGTTGGCACCAGAGAAACAAGATAGAGCGCGGTGCCCGCGACGGACAGGCGACTCACAGGAGGGCGCGCATGTGGCGGACACAGGCCTCGCCCAATCGGTCGGGCGCGTATCCGCCTTCGAGCGCGCTCACGAGCCGTCCATTGCACCACTGCGTCGCGCGCGAGACGAGCTCCCGCGTCAACCGTTCCACGTCATCCATCTCCAGCGTGAAGCCGCCCAGTGGATCACCCGCGAGCGAGTCGAAGCCGGCGGAGATCATCACGAGGTCCGGCGTGAACCCCTCGGCCGCCGCATCGACGGCACGCAGCAGCTCGCTCACGTAGCGTTCAGGAGCCAGGCCGCCGGCGAGCGGCACGTTCCACACGTTGTCGTAACGTCCGCGGTCCGTGGCCGCGCCCGTGCCGGGATACCACGGCCACTGGTGCATCGACACGAAGCGGAAGTCGCCCACCTGCTCCACGAGCGCCTGCGTGCCATTCCCGTGGTGCACGTCCCAATCGACGATGAGCACGCGCTCCGCCCCATGGCGCGCGCGCGCATGATGGGCGCCGATGGCGACATTGCCGAACAGGCAGAAGCCCATTCCACTGGCGCGCAGTGCGTGGTGGCCCGGCGGACGCACCACGCAGAAGCTGCGCGACGGCCCCTCGCCGAAGGCGAGATCGATGCCGTCGAGCACGGCACCTGCACCCGCCGTCGCTGCCGCCCACGAGCCCTCGCTCACCACCGTGTCCGCGTCGAGGCGGCCGCCGCCGGCCTCCGAGAGATCGCGCACGCGATCCACGTACGCGGGATCGTGCGCCAGGGCGAGCTCGTCGGTGTTCGCATGGCGCGCCTCCCGGTGCTCCAGCAGATGATACAGCTCCGGGTCGTTGCGCAACGCACGCGGGATGGCGCGCAGCCGGCCGACGTGCTCGGGATGTTCCCAGCCGGTGTCGTGACGGCCGCAGTCGGAATGCGAGATATAGGCGACGTTGTTCATCGTGCTCCACGAAAGCGGCGCGACGCGGTCTCGGCAAGGAGCGCCAGCACGATCGCGATGAGCAGGATCCGGGGCAGCGGTCCGTCGGCATCCGGCGTCGCGCGGTCTGATCCCCGCGGCGACGGCGGTCCGAGCGCCTCGACGAGGGCCGCGAGCGGCGCCTGCGCCTGGCCGGCCGACGCCACGTCGGGCGTTCGTTCCGGCGAGGCGGATCCCACGACAGCGGACCACCAGGCACGATGCGCGTCCGGACCCGGTACGCCGCCGAGCATGCGCCACCGCCAGCTTTCGTCGTAGCCGACGGAAACCGCCCGCCCGCGTCCGGCGCGGCGCGCGGCGACGACGACGACTCCCGACGCGCGCTCCGCACGCACGGCGTCGTCGGCGAACGAACCCAGCGGACGAACCGGCAGATCGGCCGGACGCACGACGTCGCTTCCCAGGAGAATGCGACCGGGCCGGCGCGCGCCGGCACGCGCCGGCACGATCGCGCGCAGCCCCGCCAGGTCCGTCGCGCTTCCCGCCGCCACGAGACCACCGCCGTGCGCCACGAATCGCGCGATCGCAGCGGCGAGATCGCCCGCGGTGGAATCGAGCGCGATGACCACGTCGTAGCGGGACGAGTCGAGCGGGAGGAGCGCCGCCGTGGCGACGACGACACCGGGCGCCGCAGGTGCGCGGCTGCGCACCAGCCATCCCGACTCCTCGAGGGCCGTCGCCACGAACCTGCTTTCCCAGCCGGCACGCCCCAGTACCAGCACCGCCCGCTGCTCCACGGCGGAGGGGATCGCCGATCGCGCAGCCCAGGCTCCGTCCGTCGCAGTCACGCCGTTCGAGATACCGCCCGTCTCCACCAGCGCGCCCGCACCAGCCATGCGCACGCTGTCGATCACACCGGCGGCATCGGAGAGCACCACGTGCCGGCCGGAGTCCGCGGCGAGGAGCAGGCGGTAGCCGCCGCGCGGCTCGCGCACGGGCAGCGCCTCCAGTGCGAGCGACGAGACATCGCCATGCCAGCGCACGGCGACGCCGGCGCGGCGCAGTGCCACGAGCCACGCGCGCTGAACCGGCGTGGGTGCCTCGCGCATCTCGACGTCGAGCGCGGTCAGCGAGGGCGTCCGCGTGGCCTCGGCGAGCGCTCGCATGAGTGCCGCCGTGTCGGTGCGGCGCGTGGCGGTCAGCGGTTCGTGCGGACGCAGCGCGCGCCACAGCGACGCACCCAGCGCCAGCACGAGCGCGGCGCGCAACAGCCATTCGGCGGCGCGGCGCGGATCAGCGAGTGAGCGCATAGATCACGAGATTCACGGCAAACTTCGTGTTGTCCACCGAGAGGAACCGCTTGCTCTGCGGATGGTAGTTCCACTCGGAGCTGTAATCCTTGCTGCTGTACAGCAGGACGAGCCGTCCGCGCCGCTCCACTCCCGACAGGGTCTTGTGCACCAGATTGTCGCCCCAGCCGTTGAGCTCGTGGCTCGTCGTCGGCGGGCCCTCATCGAAGCGGAAGAACGACCGATAGAGGGCGTGCGCGTTCGGCACCGGCTTGATCGGACCGTAGATGCGCGACAGCTCCTCGGTGGCCGTCTTGTGAAACACGCCGTCCACGTCGTGGTTGTGATCGTCCACGAACAGCAGGCCCCCCCGCTCGGCGTAGATGCGCAGGTTCGCTCGTTCGGACTCGGTGAATCGGACGGGCAGGTGGCCGGTGAGGTACATCAGCGGATAGCGGAAGAGCGCGGGCGACGACAACGGCACGATCACTCCCGTGGGGGCAACGTCCACGGAGGTGTAGCGCGCGATCGTGTCGATGATGTTGGCCGGCAGGAGGGGCGCGCTGTCCCAGTCCCCCGACTCGTACTGCGCCGTGGCGAAGACGAAATCGCTCATCGGCGTGCCCCCGCGCCACCGCTCCACACCGGAAGCGCATCCTGCCGTGTCGGCACGCCAGCCACGACACGCCGGAGTCGCGCCCAGGCGAGCGCGACGGTGGCGCGATCACCGCGGCGCACCGTCCTCGCGGCGTCATCGAGCGCCGCGGCGAGTACGGGCGCATTCTCGAGCGCCTCCACCCGCATCACGAGCAGGCTGTCCGCCGCCGCGCCCGGATCGGTGTCCAGCAGCGCGGTGGCGCGCAGGAAGCCCTCGGCGCGGCGGCGGAGCATGGGATGAGACGGCAACACGACCGCGCGCTCGGACGACGCACCCTTGTCCTTTCCGGCGAGTCGAGCCCTGGCCACGTCCACCACCACGGCGCTCGGCCGACCGCGCAGATAGATGCGTTCCGCCTGTCGAGCGCGCTCGATCGCCGCCAACGCGCGCCGCATGAAGGGCAGCGCCCGCGCGGGCTCGCCCTGCTCGAGCGATCGGCCGGCGTCCCACATGGCGTTGAACGCTTCGAGCAGCGGCTTGTTCACGGCGAGAATCGGCGTCTCGTCCCCCTCCACGTCCATCGGAGTGCCCGGATTCGCATTCGTGGCCTCGTCGGCCAGCTTGAGCAACTCGTCGGGCGACAGTTTCCCGATTGGCGCGCGGTCGGAACCCTCTTCGCTGAGCGGCTCGTTGCCCAGCCGCTGGAAGACGATGTCGCCAACGCGCTTGCGCAGCCTGGTCTGATCGGCGGCGAGGCGGCGCGACTCCTCGATCATCGTGGGTCGCGAAACCAGATTGCGCCGCTTCACCAGCGCCTCGGCGAGGGTGATCAGCATACGCTGGCTGAGCACCTGCGCATCGGGCTCCGGCGCAGCGGCGGGGTCCACCGATACGGAGTCGTACTCGCCGGCGCGCGCCACGCGGATCGCCCGCGTCTCCGAGCTGCCGAGCCCCGGTCCCGTCACATCGTTCCTGTCGCGCGCCACGGCGCGCACCTGCACCACATCGCCAGCCTTGAGCGCGAGCGAATCGAGCGACAGGCGGGCCGATAACACGGCCTCCGCTCCGCCAGCGAACTGACGGCGGCCGAGCGTGGTGGAGCGAAAGGTGAAGTTCTCGTCCGTCCCCGAGCTGACGATCAGCTCGAACCGGGCGTCCCCCAGCCCGATGTCGTCGCGGATGGCCGCACGCAGGTCCAGCGTCCCCGTCGCCGTGCGCACCACGGTATCGCGCGCGGGTTGCAGCAGGATCACCACGGGTGAGGCGTCCACGACGGGAGCGAGCACGATGAGGCGCTGGCGGCCGAGCGAGCTTCGCAGCCGCAGCAGGGCGGCGCGGGGCGGCATCGCCACACTCAGGCTCCACCCGCCGGCACGCGCCGCCACGCCGCGCGGCATGGAATCCACGCGCGCCTGCACCCCGCTGGCGTCGCCTCGTCCCGAGACCGTGACGATGCTGCCGACGAGTGCCTCCACGTTCGTTGGGTCATCGATCAGAATCGCGGCGCGGCCCGAGTACGCCGGCGCGGTCACGACGAGCCGAACGCGCGCCAGCACATCCATCGCGGGATCGTCGCGCCGCTGGACGACGTCGCCCGCCATGGTGAGGGTAGCGGCACCTCGCGCCATCACGTCAGGCGACCAGTGCAGCAGCGCGAGTGCCGTCGCGAACGACAGGGCGGGAAGCACGAGGGCGCGTCCGAGCGCACGGTGAGCATCGCGCCACCAGGGAATGGCGAGCGCGGCCACTTCCACCTCGGGATGGCCCGCCGCGCCGGCGACGGTGACGAGCGCATACCGCAGGGAGGGCTGTCGCTCCTCCACCCAGAGCGCCACGCGTTCCGCCGAACGTGCCGCGCGCGCCGGCGTCGCCATGAGCAGTGCGGCGGCGGCGCCGATCGCCCACGCGCCCAGCGAGAGGGCGGAGGGCAGACCGAACGCACGCCCGAGCGTCAGTCCGACGCACACCACGGCCGCGCCGGCGAGCAACGCGCGCAGCACGATCGTGCCAATGATCGCGCTGCGCAGCGCGGCAAGCCGCTCGCGAGCCGTCATGCGGGCGCCACGTCATCGCGACGCCGCAGGGCGAGCTCCGCGATGGCACAGAGCATGGCGAGACCGAGCAGCCATGGGACGAGCGGCGCTGTCGGTGCGAGGCCGGCGGACAGTGCCGCGCCGCTCGCGAGGGGGCCGGTGCCCTCCACGCGCCCGACTGCCGCGGTGTCCACCGCCGCGCCGGTGCCCATCGCTGGCACACACGGACCCGACAGTCCTCGGACGATTCGCTTGAACGACGCACGCAGGGGCAGATCGCCGGCGATCGGGAGACTCACCGCCACCCGCCGAATGCAGCCCGCTCCCAGTTCGCGCTCGGTGGCCGCCGGCGTTCCGTCACCCCAGCGCGCGACGGTGCGTCCGCCACCCTCTGCCACGCCGCGGCCGAACGTGGCCACCACCACGTTGTCTCCCACGACGAGCGCCGTCGCCACGGGCCGTGCGCTCGTCGGATCCCAGGCGACGAGCGTGCCGCCCGCGCGTGCGAAGGCGCTGTCGGCGGGCCCTGGCGCGCCGCGTGTGATGCGCATGGCGCGCGGACCGGGCGCCACGGCCACGTCGGCGAGGGCGGGATACAACACGTCACCGGTGGGCAGCGCACGATCCAGCACGAGCGGCACCGCCGATTCGTCGCTCGCCCTCAGGCGCTCAACGCCAATCCGTCCTGGCCACTGCCCCCGCACGACGTCCAGCGCGCCATCGATCTCCTCGTCGGCCAGCGGCGACAACACCACGAGCGACACGGAGTCCGCGGCGCGTCCCACGGTGGCGGCGGTGCGCCGCGCCGCCACGAGCGCGGCGGTGAGCGAGCCCGGCGCGCGGCCGCTGGCATGGGTCGACGGCGTCGCCAGCGCCGCGTCGAGCGTCACCGGTGCGGACGCGGTGCTGTCGAAGTAGATCACGGTGGTAGGCACAGCGTCGCGCGCGAGTGCCTGCAACCGCTGCTCCACCTCGGCGGCCGACGCCACCCGCCGGGAGCGGTCGGCCACGACGACCCGGACGGTTGGCGTGCGGGTTGGTGCGATGATGGGTCGGGCGAACGCGGCGCCCGCGCTCGCCAGCAGGAGCAGCCGAACGAACAGCAACAGGAGATCGCGGGGCCGTGTGGCCACCCGGCTCACGAGCGACTGACGATCGGGGATGAATCGCGCCGTGGGCAGCAGGTACGCCGCCGGCCGCTGTCGTGCCACCAGATGCAGCACGATCGTGACCGCGCCGCCGAACCCCGCCACGATGAGCGCCCACGGCGCGAGAAACGTCATCGCCGGCGCGCTCCGGCTCCCGCGTCGGCAGCGATCCGGCGCACCAGCCGCGCGGCCGGCTCGTCCGTGTTGCAGCGCACATACGCCACGCCGGCCGCGCGCAGCGAGGTGGCGGAGTCCTCCATCCACCCCGCGAACGCGCGCTGGTACTCGGCGCGTGAGCGATCGTCGAGGGTGCGGCGCACGCTCGGCCGCTCGGGATCCACCGCCATCATCGCCGCCGCGGGCGGATCGATCTCCTCCGGCGCGACGACGTGCAGCACGATCACCTCGTCTCCCGCGGCGAGCCGCAGCCGAGCCGACCGCAACAGGGCGTCGAGATCGTCGAGGAGGTCGCTTACCACGACGATGCGTGCGGCGCGCGCTGTCGCGAGCAGCGGCGCCAGGGGCGCGCTGCCCGATGGAACCGTGTCGTTCAGCGTGCGGATCATCTCCACGATCACGCTGCGGCGCGCGCGTGGCGCCAGGGTGAGGACCGTCTCCGCCGCGACGATGAGCCCCACCGGGTCGCTCTCGGCGTGCGCGACGGCGGCCAATCCCACGGCCAGCTCGCGCGCCAGTGTCCACTTGGCGTGCGTGGTCGCGGGAAACGCCATGGATGCCGACGCGTCCAGCACGAGCGTGGTGCGCAGGATGGCCTGGTCCGTGGTGAGACGCACGTACGCCCGGTCGCTGCGCGCGAGCAGTCGCCAGTCGAGACGCCGTGGATCGTCGCCCTGCCGGTAGGGGCGGAACTCGCTGAACTCGGACGAATTGCCGCGCAGCCGGGCCGGATGGGCGCCGAGCGTTGCGCCGGCCACGCGCCGCGCCGCTGGCCAGCGGACGCCGCGCACCGCGTCGAGCAGCGCGCCGTACGGGCCCGCGGTCATGCGCTCACCCGGTCATCGCGCGTCCGGCACCTACACCGCCAGCCCGCTCCGCGGCGGCGCCACGCTCTCGAGCACATCGGCGATCACCTGCTCGGGCGTCACGCCTTCTGCCTCGGCGGCGAAGCTGGCCAGCACGCGGTGGCGGAGCACGGGCAGGGCGACGCGGCGGATGTCCTCGGGCGCGATGGCCGGCCGGCCCGCGAGGAATGCGTGCGCCTTGGCGCCGAGGATGAGCGCCTGCCCAGCGCGCGGGCCGGCGCCCCAGCGCACGGCGCGGCGCACCAGCGCCGTCGCCGTGGCATCGTCGGGGCGCGTCGCGCGCGCCAGCGACGCCGCGTACCGCAGTGCCGGCTCGCTCGCGGCCACGTCGCGCACGGCGAGCTGCAGCGCGACCGCTTCCTCGGCGCCGAGGACGGCGCGCAATGGCTCCGGCGCGGCGCCCGTCGTCGCGCGAAGGATGGACACCTCGTCGTCCGCGCTCGGGTAGCCGACGCGAACATCGAACAGGAAGCGGTCGAGCTGGGCTTCGGGCAGCGGATACGTGCCCTCCTGCTCAATTGGATTCTGCGTCGCGAGCACCAGAAACGGTTCGTCGAGCTTGAATGTGGTGCCGCCGATGGTAACCTGTTTTTCCTGCATGGCCTCGAGTAGCGCGGCCTGAACTTTTGCAGGAGCGCGGTTGATTTCATCAGCGAGAATTATGTTCGCGAAAATCGGCCCGCGCTTCACGCTGAACTGCCCGTTCGACTGATCGTAGATCTGTGTGCCGAGGATGTCGGCGGGCAAGAGGTCAGGCGTGAACTGGATGCGCTGAAACGACGTGTTGATGGTTTCAGCGAGCGTACGCACCGCAAGCGTCTTGGCCAGCCCGGGTACGCCTTCCAGCAATACATGCCCGCCGGTGAGAATGCTGATCACGAGGCGCTCGATCATGTGGTCCTGACCGACAATTCGCCGGGCAACCTGAGCGACGACCTCGTGAATCATGCTTGTATCGGCAGACGGCTGGAGCGGTGTTGCCACTTGCATCTCCTGAAGTTTTTTGGCGGACTACTGCGCGACGGCCATGATGATGTCGCGTTCTCTTCCGCTTAGCGGCCGGCTTGCGCCTGAAGGAAGCTGACCAAGGGCTACCGGTCCAAAGCGGGTACGCACAAGGCGCTCCACCGCCAGGTCGAGCGCGGCGCAGAATCGGCGTATCTCGCGCGTACGCCCTTCGGCGATGGTCAATTCAAGCTCCCACAGGCCGCGGCTGACATTCGTCGCAGTGATGTCAAGCGGCTTCACCCATCCGTCGTCGAGTTCCACCCCGTCGCGGCCCGCACGGACCGCCGCCGGCCCGTCACCACGTACCGTTGCCACATAGGTGCGCTGCACTTCGCTGCTGGGATGTGTCAGCTTGTGCGCTGCCTCTCCGTCGGTGGTCAGAATCAAAACACCTTCGGTCATGTAGTCGAGACGACCGACGTAGGTGAGACCGGCGCGCGGGGGAACGAGGTCGAACACTGTCTTGCGCCCGCCCGGATCGGACCTCGTGGTGAGAACCCCCGCCGGCTTGTTCAGCACAACCCAGTGATACCCAGCTGGTCGCGCTATCGGATTGCCATCGACGGAAATGAGATCGCGCTCGGGGTCGACGCTCTGGCCTGTCACGGCTATCTCGCCGTTTACCTGCACCCGTCCCTCCGACACGAGTTGCTCCGCGTGGCGCCGCGATGCAACGCCTGCCCGTGCAAGCGCTCGCTGAATTCTCATTACCTCAGCCATCACGTTTGTCCGGCAAAATAGGGCGACGCTGACTCAGCGACCGATTCGACGTTTTTGACGCCGTCGGCTGCAGCCGACACGGGAAAATCTCCAGCAGCCACAGCCGCTGACGCAAGTTGCGGTGGCGGCGCATTCGGATCGCGCAGTGCGACGGCCAGCTCATCTGCACGCGGCAGTTCTCCGAGATGCCGCAACGCGAACTGTTCGAGGAAACCTGGCGTGGTTCCATAGAGGAGGGGCCGTCCGATTCCCTCTCCGCGCCCGACGACTTCGATCAACTCGCGCTCATGCAGACACTTCAGCATCTGTCCGC
>JBKJIY010000096.1:0-50077 GCA_046598315.1 Gemmatimonadaceae bacterium | reverse complement strand
CCAGCACGCCGTACCCTCCCGTGATGACGGCGACGCGCCCCGCCAGGTCGAACGAAGGGTCTGTCATCGGAGCTCCGTGATCGCGTGCCGGGCTCCCGTCGCGCGGATCACCGCGCGGCCGCCGGCAGCGGGATGCGTTCCCACTCCGTGGGCCCGAACGCGTAGCCCACCAGTCCGCCGATGAGCGCGTGCACGATCAGTGTGCCCACGAAGTCATCGCGACTGATTTTTCCCTTGCCCAAGTCGAGCTCGGCGATCGCCGTGCGCGTGACGGCCGCGCCGTCTCGCAGCACGATGGTATCGCTCGCGAGCATGACGACGCGTCCCGGATGCGCGGCAGTTCGGGCCGGCGGGACGTGAGCCGGATCTCGGTGCCGGGACTGAGGAGGAGACTGGCGCTGCCCTGCGCCTCGGCCGCCCCCGTAGCCGTAGCGAGCGCGAGCGCGGCGCCAACCATGCGGATCGCTGCTCGCATCACCGGGCACCCGCGAAGATCTGGCGCCACCGCTCCGGGGCCATCACTGCGCCCGTCACCCCGCCGGCGGCCGCGCCCAGGATACCGCCCGCGAAGAGGCCGGCGATACCAGCCAGCGTGCCCGGATTCTGCATCCCCTGGACCACGCCGCCCATCAGTCCTCCGCCGATTCCCCCGATCGTCGCACCCCGCTCGCCCCAGCCGAAACGCTCGCGTCCCTCGCTCACCCCCAGCATCAAGAGCCGCGGCGCAGCGATCTTCACCAGCACGTTGCCGGAGCCGGCGGAGACGGACAGCGTGTCACGGGTGAGGCGGAGCACGCTGCCCGTGAATGGCGCCACGCCATACGATTCGGTCACGCGCACGCGCGTGCCGACCGGCAGGTAGGGCGGCTCCCGCTGCACACGGAGCGACGGCGCCAATGCCGCGACTGCCGCGACGAGGGCCAGCGCGGTCACTACCGTGAGCCGCTTCACGCAGCCGGTCGCGCTAGCGGGCGTTCCACCCGTTCACCGGGCCGCCATTGAAGAACTGCGCCGGCAGCATGACGCCGTCCTTCTTGAACACCGAGCCGTTCTTCATCACGAACCGCACATCGCGCAACGCGTCGATGCGCTCGAGCGGGTTGCCCGTGACCGCGATCAGGTCGGCGAACATCCCCGCCTTGATCGGTCCGCGCACCTTCTCCGTCTCGCTCACCTTGTAGCCGCTGATCGTCATCGCGCGCAGGATGTCCGCGTGCGGAATCCGTGCCGCCTTCCACGTCTCGATGAACTCGATTGCCACCTCGCCGCGCGTCTTGCCCGGCACCCAGTAGTCGGCGTCCGTGGAGAAGGTGAGCGGCGCCTTGTTCTCCCACGCGTTGCGAAGCATGGCCACCGTCTTGTCGTAGCGCGGCTGTGTGGTATGGCCCACCAGCGAGATCGGCGTCTCCGTGCCGGCGCGCCACACGCCCTTGATCGCCATCTGCTTGTGCAGCTCGTCCGTCATGCCGTTGTCGTGCGCGATCGACCAGATGCCCGCCTCCACGGCGCGCTTGCCGCCGTCGATCGTCTGCACGTGTCCCTCCACCTTCAGCCCTGCCTTGGCCGCCTCGCGGATCACCAGGCGGATCTCGTCCGTCGTGTAGCCCCACGGCTTGCAGTCCACGCAGATCTTGATCACGCGCGCGCCGAACAGCGCGTTCTGCCGTACCGCCTTCACGATCTCGTCCGGCGTGTCCGCGTCCAGGTACTCGGGATAGACGATGTTGTGATCCTTCGCCATCTCCGGCGTGGGTGAGAACTGCCCGCCCATGCCGCCGATGATGATGCCCGACGGGATGATCGTCGGTCCCGGCACCCAGCCCTGCTCGATCGCCGTGCGGAGGGCGACGTCGGCGTAGTTGCCGTTGTTGCCCATGTCGCGGACGATCGTGAACCCCGCCGCGAGCATCTGGATCCCGTTCGACACCGCCTGGATCGCGCGCAGCGGCGTGGGGTCCAGCATGTACGTGAAGTAGTAGGCGTTGCGCTCAGGAACTTCCTTGTACGTGAGCGCCAGGTGGTTATGCGCGTCCACCAGGCCGGGCAGCACCGTGAGGGCGGACAGATCGATCACCTCGGCGCCCGACGGAATGGCGACGTTCGGGCCGACCGCGGTGAATTTCCCCTTCTCCACGAGGATCACCTGATTGGTGGCGATCGTGCCCGTTTCCGGATCGACGAGGCGGCCAGCCTTGATGGCCGTCACCTGGGCGGAGGCCGTGGTGGCGGCCAGCTGCAGCGTGACGGCGTACACGAGCGCTCGCACCGGGATGCGTCGCAGGGTGGTCAGCATCGTGCGTCCTTGTGAGGGGGAATCAAACAGAGTGGGCGAAGTCGAACATCGAGATATAAGGTCCCTCGCGTGCGTCGGCGTCAAGGTGCTCGGCGTGGCAGCGCCAGCTCGAATGTCGTGCCTTCACCCACCACGCTGGTCGCCGTGAGACTGCCATTCATCGCACGGGCGAAGCGGCTTCCGATCGACAAGCCGAGTCCCACGCCGTCCGGATTCATCGACGTCTGACCAGGGATCTGCACGAAGGGATCGAAGATCATGCCGATGCGGTCGGGGGCGATGCCGACACCCGTGTCCTGGATCGTGATGACGGCGCGTGACCCGTCGTCCCGCCATGTCATGGTCACCCGACCGTTGGGGGGCGTGAACTTGATGGCGTTGGTGAGGAGGTTCAGGAGGATGCGCTTCAACTTGCCCTCGTCTGCCTGGAGGTACGCGTCCTCGTCCGATCCCCGATAGATGAGCTCCAGCCCCTTGCTGTCCAACTGCGGGCGGACAAGGCTCTGCACCTCGCGAAGGATGGCGTCCACCGGAATCTGCGTCACCGTCAGCGTGTCGGAGCCCGCTTCGAGCTTGGAGAACGTGAGTACCTCGGTAATGAGTCCCTCCAAGTGCTTCTGCGCCGCTCTGATCCGGCCAAGCGTTTCGCGTTGCCCGTCGGACACCGGGCCGTGGACCCCGATCTCCAGCAGCTGGCAATAGCCCCCGATGGCATTGAGCGGGGTGCGCAGGTCGTGACTGATCATTGCCAGAAAGTCGCCCTTGGCGCGATTGGCTCGCTCGGCGTCGGCGCGGGCGACGTCGGCCAGATCGCGCGTGATCTCGAGCTCTCCCACCGTCATGCGGAGCTTGATCTCGGTCATCACCGTCGCCGCCAGATCGACGAGGGTGGCGATCTCGTCATCGCTCCAGTCGCGCGGCGTGACGTCCATCACACAGAGCGTCCCGATCGCCTGCCCGGCGACGAGCAGCGGCACGCCGGCGTACGCGCGGACGTTGAACTGCGTGACCGACGGCATCTCCGCGACATGCTCGTCCTTCAGCGTGTCGCCGATCACGAGGGGCGTGCCGAGCGCGATGGTGTGCTTGCAGAACGAGAACTCCAGCGGCGTCTCGCGGGTAGACCTCAGCGGCTCCGGTATTCCCACGCAGGCCTTGTAGAACTGGCGGTCGCGATCGATCAGCGTGACGGTCGCGATGGGCGCCCTCATCACGCGGGCCGCGACGCGCGAGATTCGGTCGTACGGCTCCTCGGATTCGGTATCCAGGAGGCTCGTGCTGCCGACGACGGCGAGGCGCCGCGGGTCCTGGACGACCTCGTTGACCGCGGCGTCATCGATGCCGTGGCGACTCACTGAGCCGGGCGCGAGCGTGGGTGAGGAGTCGTCTGGCATTGGCGTCGTGGAGTCTGAAGAGTTTTCGCGCTGGCGACCGTTCACCGCCGCCTGAATGTCGGCACTTTTGCGCATGTACGCAAAGGCGCGCGGCTTTCGCCGCGCGCCTTTTTGCTGTTTCCCTCGGATGGCCAGGGCCGGAATCGAACCGGCGACACACGGATTTTCAGTCCGTTGCTCTACCAACTGAGCTACCTGGCCCCAGGGCAACCGCACATCCATGACGGATGCCGGTCACCCCGAGCCCCCAATAATACGGTAGCTCGACCTCGTTTGGTACCCCTGACGCCCGCACGCGCGCCTCGCGCACGCAGTGCTCGAGACCCGGCTCACGGCACCCGATAACTCGCCAGCCGATCCTTCACGAGTTGCCCTGACGCGCTCGTCGCGCCGTTCCAGTCGGTGAGGAGCGACGACGTGCTGCACACCTGCTCCGCGCGCTGCGACGCCGTGAAGGTTGCGCTCACTGGTGGCGGCGTCCAGAAGCGCCACGCCACCCACGACAGCCCCTTGCTGTCGGCGTAGTCGAGCACGGCCTTGTTGTACGCGATGCGGTCGCACTTGTACGATCCGAACTCCGAGATGATCACCGGATCGGTGGCCGCCAGCGCGCCGAAATCGGACTCCCATGTGGCGGCCTGCTTGTCGCCCCAATCGTAGGGGTGCGAGCTGTACATGATGTTGTAGCCCTTCACGCGATGCGTCGGAACGCCTTTCAGATCGTAGCCCCAGTGCGAGCCGCTCACGATCACCAGGTTGCGGGCGCCGGTGCTGCGCACGACGTCATACAGCGTCTGCATCCCGGCCGCCTTGTAGGCGAAGGGCTTGGCGGTATCGCCGGGAAAGTCCGGACCGGCGGGAATGTCCCCGCCCTTGAGCCAGAGGTCCCACCCGGCCTGATCGAATACGCCTTCCTGCCACTCGTTCTCACGCGGATGCGGCTCGTTGTACAGCTCGAAGATCACGCCGCCGTCGTTCTTGAACTGCGTGGCCACCTCGCGCCAGAACGGCACGCTGTGCCGCTCGTCGGGCATTTGCCAGATATCCGGCACGGACACGTAGTTCGGGTCGCCACGATCGCTGGCGTGCAGGTCGATGATCACGCTGAGCCCGGCCGCGCGCGCCTTGGCCACCGCGTCGATCACCCGCGCCCTGTACGCGGCGCTGTAGTCAACGCCCCCGTTCAGCTTGGTGTAGTGCGGATTCCCCGACAGCCAGAAGGTCTGCGCCACAGGCAGGCGCAGCATGTTCGCGCCCCAGCCGCGCAGCATCGTCACCTGCTGGCCGATATTCACGAATTCCTCGTCGCCGCCGAACCACCACTCGAGCGACGGCCGCGCCGCGCCGAAGAATCGCGTGGGCGCGCAGGTGGATGGCGCATACACCTTGTTCCCGATCACGGAGAACCCGTTGGGCGCCGCCGGCGCCGATCGCGCCGTGAACTCCACACTCGGCTTGGCGGCGGTACGCAACACGGCCCGCGCCACATTCGCGCCGCCCTGATAACCCACGCTCCACCTGGTGGACGCCATGCCGTCGGGCCCAGTGGTCACCTCTGTCTGGCTGAACGAGCCGTCGCCCGCCACGGTCTCGAACCCGACCTTGGCGCCCGCGATCGGCTTGTTCGCCCCATCGTTCACCTGCACGACGAGCGGGGCTCGAATGGCGCAGCCAGCAGGCAGCGAATCGGTCGTGCCCCCGGCGATCTTCAGAATCGTCGTCCCACGGCTCTCCGATCCGGTCGCCCGGATGGTCACCGAACTACCAGCATGAGTTGCCTTGAGGGAGTTTACACCTGGAGTGGCGCCCAACTTCCATTGTGCTGTCGCCATGCCGTCGCCATTCGTCGTCGCTTCGGCAGGGGAAACGCTACCCCCCCCTTCCGCCACGGCAAATAATACCTTGGCCCCGGCAATCCCCTTGTCGGCACCGTCAACCACCTGCACCTTCACCGGCGAGGCGAGTTCGAAGCCGGCGTCGCCCGACAGATCTGTGCTCAGCGCTTTCAGTTGAGCCTGCTGCTGCACCGGATTCGGTTTGTCGTACTGCGGCCCAGTCGCGTCCATGCAGCCCGCAAGGGCACTCAACACCAACAGCCGACGAATACGCATCTGACCTTCCCCGGTTTGGACTACCATGTCTCCAAGAGCAACGGCCATGCCGTATCAGGGATGGCACGTCAGGTGCACCAACCCCGCGCTACCTACCATGCAGACCCTCTATACGCTCCTACTCGCGTTCCAGATCTCTTCTACCCCGCAGACAGCCGTCCCTTCCGGCCCCACGGAATCCGCGGCGGCGGCCCAACTCGCCCAGGCGGAGGCGCGGTACCGCACCGCGATCGCAGCTGCGCCATCCATTGCCGCCTATCACGCCAGTCTCGCCATCATCCTCGAGCGCCAGGGTCGGCTCGATGAAGCGCTCCTCGCGCACCGTGAGGCCGTGAGGCTGGACCCCATGTCGGAGCGCAGCCGCGCCGCACTCGGGGAGCTGCTCCTCAGGACCGGCCGGGCGAGCGAGGCGATCCCGCATCTGCAGGCCGCCGCTCGCCTGGACAGCACCGCCATCGAGACGCGCAAACAGCTCGCCGCCGCGCTCCTCCAGCAGTCGCGCGCCCGCGAGGCCATCACGGTGCTGCGCGAGGCGCGGCAACTCGACACCACGGACGCCGACGTGCAGCGCGCGCTCACTCTCGCCGAGTCGGGACCGGCCGCCGCCGCGCCAGATGACGATCCGCGCCAATCGCGCGTGCACCTGGCGAGCCAGCGGGTGCGCCAGGCGCTCCAGGGCATCTTCGCCATCGTGCTCGGTGTGGCGGGCCTCGTCCTGCTCGCCCCGCTCCTCAGCGGACTGGCGCTGCTGCTCGTCCAGGTGCCTCGCCACCTCGTGAAGCAGGCGGTCCCCTGATGCGGGCGCCAATCCGTCTCTCCCTGCTCATCGCGCTCACCGCCTGCGCCTCGGCGGCCGGCACGGCCGTGGGGAGCAGCGTCACGCGGCCGCCGTCGGCCGCCGAGACGATGCGGCTGGATCCCACGGCGCGCTACTGGTTCGACCCATCCATCCCGCTGGGCCGCCCCGCGCCCGACTCGCTTCGCAACGCCAACGGCAGTCCGCGCATCACGGACCGGGTGCTGTACGACCGCTTCTGGCGCGACCTCGCCGCGGTGGTTTCCGCACGCGTTGCCGACCCTCGCATCCGCCTGAACCCGAACTTCATCGCCGCGCTCCTCGCCAAGGAGAGCGGCTACGATCCGCGCGCGACGAGCTGGGTACCCGCCAACGGCATCGCGCAGATCACCCACATCGCCGATCTCGATCTGCGGCTCATCAGCCGAGATGCGCCGGCGTGGCGATGGATGCACGGGGAGGTGATGGGCTGGCCGCGAAGCCCCGTGGTGCACGACTCGTCGGCGCGAAAGGCGCGCACGGACAGCCTGCTCGCCAGTGGCGCGCTCGGTGCCCGCACCGAGTATCTCTTCGATCCGCGGCTCTCCATCAACGCGTCAGTCTTCTGGCTTCGCATCCTGGGCACCATCTGGAACGAGGACGGCTGGCCCGGACAGTACGGCACGATGGCGCGTGACAAGCTGAATGGAGGGAAGCCCCTCTCGGAGCAGGACCTCCTCGCCCTGGTCACGGTGAGCTACAACCAGGGCCATCCCTACGTCGCTGATCTGGTGACGAAGCACGGGCGGCGATGGACGAGTCATCTCAACGAGGAGTCGTCGGACTACCTTGAACGCGTCGTGGCGTTCACGGGCATCTTTCAGCGCGCCGCCAGGGGACGCTGACCGATCGTCAGACCCGGCGCGCGGACCGGCTCGGTCACCGTCACGCGTCCCGCGCTGTTCACCCGTGCGGTGGCCCCAGGCGGAACGGGCGGCAGCCGCACGAACTGTCGCGCGCCCCCGGGACGGTCCACCACGAGCACGCCGCCCGTGAAGTCGCGGCGCCCACCGTTCGTCAGCAGGGCGCTCTGCCCGTCGGGTGCCGTGACGATCTTCACCGCCGCCCGATCGCGCCACCATTCGGAAACCTGGCCTGCCGTCGCCTTCCACACCTCGGGCGTGCGCTGGAGCTTGGACGCGAGTTCCTTGAGCACCGGGGTCAGCTCCTTCTGCGACATCATGTGCGAGTGGTAGCTGAACATGTACAACCCGCGATACGCGATGCTCTCCCCCACCTGCGTCACCAACAGATGCGACATCCGCGAGCGGTCGCGGATGTTGGAGCGGCTCAGGATGTCGTAATCGTCCTCCGACACGCGGCCCAGCAGCACGAGCGAGTCGGGGAGCAGTGGCAGGATCTCGGGGCCCGCCGTGCGGCCGGTGTTGCTGGCGAACACGTAGCGTCCCCCCAGATCGGCCCAGATCTGCAGGGTGGCGGCGGTGAAGCGCTCCTCTGGCGGACGCAGCCCCACCACGGCGGCGCCGGCGAGGCGCTCGGCGATCCGCTTGGAGAGGGCCAGCTCCTCCGCCTGCCCGAGATCGGTGAGCGTGTCGAGGGGGAGGTGGCGCTGCGTGTGCGTGCCGATCTCGAGCGCCGCCACGAGCTGGCGCGTCGTCTCCGGGTCCGCCTCCGCCAGCGATCCCACGATGAACGCCGTGCCCGGGAGCCGGTACTCGGCCAGCGCGGCCAGCGCGTCGCGCGCATTCTGGTAGTCGGCTTCCACGTCGATCGCCATCACCGCCGCCGCCTTCTTGCCTCCCGGCCAGGGAGCGAGCTGGAACATCACGTGCCCCGCCGCCCACTGCACGGCGTTGGAGATCAGGATGCGACCGACATTTTCGCTCCACTCGCCCACGAGATCCATCGGCGAGAAGCCGAAGGCCACGATCCGGCCCGGCCCCACCGTGGCGCGCATCGCCGCCGCGTCGAAGTACGGACGTCCCGCCGTCATGGGCGCACGCAGGAAGTCGCTGTAGAGCATCTCGCGGGACTCGCCCAGGAACACGATCTGCCGGGCGGGGGTGAATTCCACGCGGGAACCGGGGGGCATGTGCGCGCCGAGCACCGACTCACCGAGCAGCACGGCGTAGAACGCATCGTTCTTCCGGCGCGGTGCGGTGCGAATGCCCCCTCGGCCCACGCCGAGCAGACTGGCCACCAGGGTATCGCGCAGTGGAGTGCACACGCCGTCGTAGGCGCCCACGGCGCCGGTGGTGATGATGCCTCCACCGCGCGCCAGATGTGCCTGCACCTGCCGCCGTTGGACGGGACCGAGGCAGAGCGTTTGCGGGAGGACCAGTACGTCGGCGTGCTCCACCGCCACGATCGTCACTCCGGCGCCCTGCATCCACTCGCGCCAGCGCCGGATGCCCGCGTCGTACTCGCCGGGCGAAGAGACGCGAATGTTCTCCGGCTCCACGAGAATGGCCGCGCGCACCCCGCCGGCCAGCGGCACGGGCAGCACCGAGGGCAGGGGGGGCACGCCGGCGAACGGCCTGGCGTCGCGGAACGGCTTGCTCCCCAACGGCACCATCGAGGGCATCGTCTGCCAGAAAGCCACGCCCAGCGCCACGAGCAACAGCATGCCGACGACGACGACGCCGAGCAGGCCGCGCTGGAGCGACCGGTCGGTCATTCCTCTCGCCGCTCCGGCGCGCGAGCGGCCGTGATGCGCACGCGCTCGAAGAACATCGGCGCGCCAGCCTCCACCGGCCCGCCATGTCGTGGCGCCTTGCGCTCGCGCACCTTGAACACCCCGTAGCTCAACACGGCCAGGGTCACCGTGGCGATGATGATCAGGATCATCCCGGTGATGAGCATCTGCACGATCGTCATGTGATCCTCCCCAGTCGTTCCAGCTTGCCCCAGGTCATCTGCACGTTCATGAACTCCTCGATCGTGGCGAAGAGCTTCGTGATGTCGATCATCAGCACGAAGACGAGGCGATAGAAGATCGCCATCGGTACGAGACCGAGGTCCTCCCCCTCCATCACCACCGTGTGCAGCGCGGCGGCGACGTCGAGCAGCGTGAGCAGGATCCACCAGGCCAGAAGGTAGCTTCCCGCCCCGAACGAGATGGCGGTGACGAGGAAGAACAGGGTGCCGAAGATGTTGAGCGCCGGCCACACCAGCCCCTCGAACGCCATCATCATCACCGACAGCCAGGTCATGGCGTTCTGCGGATGCAGGAAGACGCGCTTGCGCTTGCGCAGCGCCTGGAGGATCCCTCGCGTCCATCGGTAGCGCTGCTTGATCAGCGCCTGGAGCGCCTCCGGCGCCTCGGTCCACGCGATCGCGCGGTCCTCGTACACGATGCGCCAGCCGGCGGCGAGGAGCTTGAGGGTGAAGTCGGCATCCTCGGCATAGGTGTCGTACTCGTAGCCGCCCACCTGCAGCATCACCTCCCGGCGGAACATCCCGATGGGCCCCGGAATGATGTTCACCGCGCGCATGAAGCCCTGCGCGCGGCGCGCCATGTTGAGCCCCTCGATGTACTCCAGCGCCTGCACGCGCGCCCAGAGCCCCTTGCGGTTGATCACCTTCACGTTGCCGGCGACGGCCGCCACCTCGGGACTGCGGAAGTGCGGCGTGCAGACGCGCAGCGTGTCCTCGCTCAGCTTGGAATCGCCGTCCATGCAGAGCACGAACTGGTAGCGCGCGATCTGGATGCCGTAGTTCAGCGTGGCGGCCTTGCCGGAGTTGCTCTTCCGGATCACGCGCACCGTCGCGCCGCCCCACTGGCCCTCGAACGCCGCCGCGCGAGCGTACGTGTCGTCGGTGCTGCCGTCGTCGAGCACGATGATCTCGTACTCCGGATAATCCATGCGCAGCAGCGCGCGCACCGAGGGCTCGATCGACATCGCCTCGTTGAACGCGGGCACGAGGATGGACACGGGCGGAAAATATTCCGTCTCGTCCGGCTCCTTTCGCTGCGACAGCACGCTCTCTACATGATGGAGGTATCCCAGCCAGAGCAGGAGCATGTACCGCGCGACGAGCAGCACGAGGAACACGAGCAGCACCACCGCGGTGCCTCGCAGCATGCCGTCCCGCAGTCCGGGCGGAGCATACAGGGCCAGCAGCACCACGCCCACCACCACGGCCAGGCTGCACGCGATGAGCACCCAGGGAAAGCGCGGCTTTCCCAGGACGACGTGACTCACCTGCCGATCCGGTACGACGCCTGAACGCGCAGCACCGCGGCGCGATAGCCGCGCAGCAGCGCGCCCCCGTAGCTGCCGGCCACCACCACGTTCCACCGTCCGCGATTGGATTGCAGGTCGGCGTTGAGCGCGCCGGTGGGCAGCGCGCCTGCGCCGAATCGCGCGTCCCCCGGGCGTTCGCGCGCGAAGCCGTAGCCGAGCGAGCCGCCAAGGCCGGCGGTGAGCCCGCTGGCCACCTGTTGGCGGTACGAGAGCCCCACGCTGGGCTCCACGTACGACGACGGCGCCCAGATCACGTTGCCGAATCCTGGCAGCACCGGCGAGGCGCGGTCCACCCGAAGGGCCGAGAGCCCCAGCGAGGCGGCGAGCCGCGGCGTGAGGACACGTGTCACGTTCGCCGACGCGGCCAGCCGATTGACGCCGCCCACGGTGGACGCGAACTGCTCGGCTTCACCGCGTACCGTGGTGGACCAGCGGCCGCGCGTCGTCGCCACGTTCACCGCCAGCATGTCCGACGTGGCGCGCGCCTGCAGCGCGGCAAAGGTGGCGGCACGAGGTGCGCCCGGCTGGTGCTTGTACTCGATCCCCGCCTGCACGCCGGCGAGATCGAAGATCGTGATCCCGCCTCCGAACACGGCGAAGCTCTGCACCGCGGTGTACTGATCCGCACCGGCCAGCAGCTCGATGCGCGCCTTGCTCCAGAGATCGTAGGCCGCCTCCACGCGCAGGCTCGCGCCGGGATTCCGGCTGAGGAATCCGGTGGGTGCGCCTTCGAACACCATGTGCTGCACCGTGGCGTTGAACAAGGCGCCGCCGGCGCGGAAGGCACGGTTCGCCCGCGTCGTCAGCCAGCGAAAACGCTGGTTGTCGGAGAAGGCGTCGATCCCCATCCCCGCGCCTTCGGGGGTGGCACGGGGCAGCCGCGCCAGCCGCAGCTGTTCCAGCCCGAGCGCCGACGCGGTGAGCCCCTCCCTGATCCCCGGCATCGTGGGGTCGATCTCGAACGCGCGCCGGTAGTACGCCGACGCCGTCGTCCAGTCGGCCTGCCAGAGCGAGAGATCGCCCAGGATCTTGAGGGCGAGCGGGTCGCGCGGCCTCGCGGCGATCACGGTGCGCAGCTCGCGCGCGGCGCCCGTCTCGTCGCCACTCCAGAGCAGCACCTGTCCCACCTCGAGCCGGACGGCCGGATCGTCCCACGATACTCGGCGATAGTTCCGCAGCGCCTCGGCGTACTGCCCGCGCCAACTGTAGGCGCGCGCCAGCCGCAGCTTTGCCTCGTTGTCCTCCGGGTGCAGCGCCAGATAGCGCTCCGTGAGCCGGTCCAGCTCCTCCACCGAATCCGCCGCCGCCGCCGCGCTCGCCGCTTCCAGCAGCAGCGAGTCGGTAGCCAGTCGCGCATCGGTGAGCGCGAGGCGGTAGGAGCCGAGCGCGGGCGGGTACTGCATCTCGCGAACGAGGGCGCGCGCCAGCAGCAGATGCTCGCGCGGCGCGCCCGTGGCGCGCGCCCACTCGCGGGCCACGGACAGCGGCGGCTGCGTGGTGGATCGGATCGTTTCGCGCAGCCGCGTCGCCTCGACATTGGCGGGCCGTAGTGCGAGCGCTCGACCCACGAGCGAGTCCGCCGTGATCGGCTGCTCCGCCCACCACGCGTTGCGCGCGGCGAGCATGCCCACGTCGAAATCGCCGGGCGACCGATCGAACTCGCCACGCAGCAGCGTCGCCGCTTCCGCATGCTGACCGAAGCTGGCGAGGACGCTCGCACGCTCCAGCAGCAGGAAGCGGTCGCCTGGCAGGCGGCGGGCGAGATCCGCGTAGAGTCGCAGGGCCAGCGCGCGGGATCCCTTCTGCGCCGCCGCGCGCGCCCGATCGAGGTCTCCCTGCAGCCCGAGGGCCGCAAATCGGTTGTAGAGCGTATCCGTGGAGTTGCGCATGGCGAGCATCCACGCCGGGATCGCCGGCATCGGCAGGAGCTGCTCCTCACGAAACTGTCCCTGCGGCAGCACCGCGCGCTCGCGGGGACGAATCGTCAGGAGCGCCGTCACCTTGTCGGACGTGCGCGCGTCGCCGAACACGCTCACGGGAAACGCCGGACTCCCGGTGATCATGAGGTTGAGTCCCATGGCGCCGATCAGCACCAGCCCCCCGACGACCGCGACCAGCGTGAGCGTGTAGACGGCGCCGCGTCCCGGGCGGTTCATCCGGTTGTCGATGCCGCTTCTGCGGCGCCCAGATCCGCGAGCCACGACTCGATGCGCGGCGCGTCGGCCGGAAAGTGGTCCACCACCACGTCCACGCTGTCGAAGCGCGGGTCGGCGGAGAAGATCCGCGAGAGGAGCTCGCGGGCATGACGGCGGCTGATGTCGTGCAGGTAGAGCACGAGTTCGCCGGGCCGCCCGTGCGCAATGAGATCACCGTCGTCCAGACGAAGGCTTTTGCCGAGCGCCGACCAGGTGAGATCGAGCACAGCGGGAGCGGCCCTGAGCCGGACGAGCGCGAAGAACGGGTGCTCCGAGGTGGCGATGTTGTGCCGTACCGCGCGTGCAATCTCCCCCTCGGGGAGCGAGACCGGGTGACCGCGCTCGTCGCGCGGTTGCAGGAGCAGCCGCACGGGGCGCAGCCGCTGGACCGTGCTACTCGGCCCGCGTAGCCGGACCGCCTCGATGCGCGAGAGCAGTCCGTGCGCCGACTCCTCGATCGCCAGGAAGTCGTCGGCGCCGGCGTGCAGCGCGCGCGTACGCGTCACCGAGCGCAGCCCCGCACCGTGCGACACCAGAATGACGGGTACCCCGCTGACGCGGCGCACCTCGCGCACGAACGAGAGGGTGCTGTCTGCCGTGAGCGCGTCGACCGCCACCAGCACGAGCGAGAAGTTGTCCGTCACCGCGGGCATTGCCTCGTCGGTGGAGGCAAAGGGCACCACCTCGTATGTGTGCTCGAGGCTCGTGTAGAGGTCGCCGCCGAGAAATCCGCCGCTGTTGATGAGGGCGACGCGCTTCTCGCTGGCGACCGGAGCCGTGGAGGTCTGCGCGTCATTGATCTCGACGATGCCCAGGCCCGGCCGGATGAGGAAGCGCAAGGGCTCCGAGCTCATCGGCGCCTGGCGGATCTTGCGGATCGACATCTGTCGGATGTCGTCGCGGTACATCTCGAAGTGGATGATGCCGGCCGTCGCGCTGATGAGCGGATCGTAGAGCCGCGCGTAGAAGCTGTCGCCCAGATCGCCCGGCACGGTGAAGTAGGCCGTCGCCTGGAGCTCGTCCATCACCTGGACCAGGGCCGTTGCCGCGCCGTGCGTTGCCCCGCCGGACTGGATGAACGGCAGGATGCTGTCCACGATGAGCCGGCGGGGGCGCATCCCCGTCATCACCTCGAGCATCTCGTTGGACACCGCCTTCGGGTTGCCGACTCGCGCGTAGTTGTCCGCGAAGTCGAGCCGGTACTGGAGAAGCGCCAGGGTATCGTCGGCGACGGCACGCCGGAAGTCGTGCCCGATGAAGCGCGCCTGCGCAAACAGGTCGTCGGGATTCTCCTGCGTGAGGATGGCGCACGGCTCGCCTGAGCGGAGACCTTCTGCGATGAAGTGCAGGCACGCGGAGGTCTTGCCAGCGCCTGGCGTGCCGGTCAGGAGATAGTAGCGTCCGGGGGTCAGCCCGCCCAACCGTTGGTCGAGCTCGCTGATGCCGGTCGAGATCATGGGATTGGTGCTCATCTAGCGCCGACGAGGAAGGGCCACGGCGCAGCGCGGATCCCGCGCCGTGTGATACACATTACAGAAAGCGCAAAGTTAGGGCCATTCATCAGCTTAGGCGAACACCGTGCGTACCGACCCGCGGCGGAATGAAGATCTCCACGTCGGGGTCCATCTCCTCCTCGGGCATGTCGACCGCCCACGGCATGGCAGGCTCGACGGGTGGCGACTCGCCCTCGGACACCGGTGAACTGCTCGGCTCCATGGGGAGCACGGTCGGCTCGAGGGCCGCCCGAGGCGCTTCGGTCGGCAGGTCGGCCACGGCACCGACGCGCGTCTCGACGACGTCGCCAGTCATCATGGCTCCCTCCAGCAGGACGACCTCGCTCCCCTGCAGCCTGCCGGTGATCCGCGCCGAGGAGGTAGCGAAGATCGTCCCGCTGGCCGTGAGCGTCCCGGTGAAGGTGCCTCGGATGAAGGCGTTGGAGGCGGCGATGTCGGCGGAGACGCAGCCCGATTCGGTGACGATGAACGATCCTCCGATTTGCAGCTCCCCGGGAAAGGAGAACTCTCCCTCGACCGTGAAGTCAGAGTCCGGCGGCAAGACGGCGTCGGCCTCCAGGTCGCGCGCCGTGGCTGTGGCGGCAGTGGAGGTGGAGGTGGAGGTGGAGATTGAGAGAGGGAACGGTGCCTCGGCGAGCGGAGCGGCGGGCTGATCCTCGACACCGATTGACTGAACCGGTGGTGCGGGGGTGGGCGCGCCACCAGGCTCTATAACCGTTTCGCGGTCCTTCAATCCAACAAAAAGTCGTGTTGTAGCGGCAGTCAAAAGCCGTGATCGAGCCAGTACAACGTCACCATATACAGCGACAAGGCGATTGTACTCGGCGAACCACCGCGACACGCCTGCCGTTGCCTCCCGGTCCTCACCCTCCGTCATGAAGCCCGCCGCGTAGCGCGTGCCCACACTCGTCTCCAATGGCGTGACGACCACCACCCGTCCGCGTGCGCTGACAGGGGAGCCGGGGATGTGCAGCGTCAACATCGTCCCCTCGTCCACGGAATGATCGAGCAGCACTCGGCCGCCCCGCGCGCTCATGTCCTCGAGCAGTCCGGTCCCCAGATCCTGCTCCTCGCCGTCCATTCCCCCCGTTACCCGCGCCGGCATTCCAACCGCCATGCGCTCCTCGCCGCGCAGCTCCTGGAGTCGCCGCAGCGCGCCGCGGGCGAGTGCCGGCGCCTGGAGACGCTGGCGCGGCAGCGCATGGTGGGCGCAGTGCAGCTCGATCGCGTCCCGCGCGTTCTGCGACAGCGGATCGAACTCCACGCCGGCGAGATAGACGGTGCCCAGTTGCGTCTGGCTCGTGGACTGCTGGACCACGCGCCCCCGGACGCTCACTTCGCGCGTATTGAGCGGCAGACTGATCTCGATCCGCGAGCCCTTCTCGAGCGGGAACATGCTGCGCAGCGCCAATCCGGCAGGATTGAGGTTCTCCGTGACCGCGATATCCGACGACGCGAGCTTGCCGTCCGACCGAAAGACCCGTGTCGTCACCGCGAGTGATTCGGCGAACCGGTGCTCGCCACGCTGGTGTCGGCTGCCGACCGACAGACGGATGACCTGCGTGGCCAGGAGCGCGTACCAGAGCGCGAGCGCGACGCTCGCCCACAGAGCCCCCTCCCCCCATCCTGGTACCGGAGTGCGCACGCCGACGGCCCGCCCGTACAGCGCCCAGGCGAGAGCCAGCGCGGTGAGCGCCACCAGCACGATCTGCGGCGCGGCAAGACCGATCGAGTCTCTGGGCGGGACGCCGGCTGTGGCGTCCGGAAGGCGCCGCTTGGGCGTGAGATAGGCCGTGACCGCGCGCACGTCGGTGAAGAATCTGGCCATGCGGACGCGCTGCGCCGGCATCATTGCGCCATGGCCTCTGGACAGCAGCCGGTAGCTGAGCAGACCCAGGAGCAGATGCGGGAGATAAAGCGCTCCGAAGCGCGTCGCGCTGGCCTGTATCGGGAATACCCCGGTGAGCAGGAAGACGAGCGGGGTGAGATAGAACACCAGCCCCTGGAAGCCGGCGAACGGCTCCACCACCGACGACAGGTATCCTATTCGCTGCGCCAGGGTGAGCCCGCGCGTGGCCGCCGGATGATGCGAGCGCAGCGTCTGCATCACCCCCTGGCCCCAGTGATGATGCCGCAGATGGAAGGTCCGCGCCGATGCGGACGTGAGCGCGACGGCGAGACTCTCGTTCAGGTACGCCGACCGCCACCCGCGCCCGTGCAGCAGGAGCGACGTCTCGAGCGCTTCCGTCACCGACTGCGTGGCAAAGCCGCCAAGCTGCTCGATCGCGGTTCGGCGCACCATTCCGCAGCTCCCGGCGAACGCCGCAGCGTTGTGACGGTCGCGCCCCGGCTGGATGACCCGAAAAAAGAGGTCCTCGTCATCCCACAGGCGACGCCGCTGGACCGTGGCGTCGTGTCCGAGGTCGGCGGCGTCGTAAAAGCCCTGCGGCGACTGCACGAACGCCACGTGCTCGTCGGAGAAAAAACCGACCAGGCGGTCGAGCATGTGTGGCAGCGGGAGGTGGTCGGCGTCGAGTTGGAGGATGAGCTCCCCGGTCGTCAGACGTAGCGCATGATTCAGGTTGCCCCCCTTCGCGTCGATGCGGTCGGCGCGCTTCACGTAGCCGATCCCCAGTTCCACGGCCAGCAGGCGGATCTCGTCCCGGTGTCCGTCGTCAAGCAGGTAGGTGGCGTGCGGATATCGGAGCTCGCGGGCGGCAAGCGCCGTCTTCCGGATCAGGGTGATCGGCTCGTCGTAGGCGGTAATGAAAACGTCGACGGAGCGACCCACGGGCGCGGGCTCGGCGCGGCGGTCGCTCGGCCTCCACGCATTGAAGGCAAAGAGGGCGGCGGCCATCACGCCATACGACTCCGCCAGGACGAGCGGTACCGAGAGCCAGAGCGCGTCGGGCGCGAGCGTCCACCCCCACCGCCACACGATGTAGGCCGTCGAGACCAGCAGGCTCGTTGCCGCGACGACGCGCGTGAGCCGTTCCCTGCCCGTGCTCCGTACAGCCTGACTCATCCTGCTCCGGGATTGCAATTACGGGCAGCCGTCAACGCGAAACATATGCCGATCGCGAGGGAGGCGAGACGCACCCTCGCTGGCCGGAAGCTTGTGACGTAGATTGTAACCGCCCTCCATGAGCCGGAGTCTCTGACGAGCGAGCGCTGCCCTCGAGAGTGTTTTCGATGTGAGCCGCGATCGGTGACCACAACGTTACGAGACGTGGGGTCGATGCGGTACATGAAATCCCGATATTTGCACCGTCTGTTGCGCTGCGCGTCGATTCGGGCTCCCCGCGGTCCTTTTTTCCCCTGAGCCCAGCTGCTGTCGCCACCGGCTTCCATTGGCCATTGCACATCCCGATCGCCGTACGTTCCCGCCCGACCGCCCTTACCAGGATCACCCCTCCATGAGCTTCATCCGTTTGACGCTGCGCCTCCTCGCGGCCGTGGCCCTGATCGCTCCCGGCGCACTTCGCGCGCAGGGAGTGACCACGTCGTCGATGAACGGCGTCGTCTCCGCGGCCGGCGGCGGAATTGCCGGCGCCCGCGTCACCGCCGTGCACCGCCCCTCCGGCAGCACGTACTCCGCCACCACGCGGTCCGACGGCCGGTTCAACATCCCCGGCATGCGCATCGGCGGGCCGTATACCGTCACGTCCACCGCCATCGGCTACGAGCGGCGATCGATCGACGACATCTTCCTCAATCTGGGCACCGTCGGTGACGTCCCGATCGCCATGACGCGCGCGGTCGTCACGCTGTCGGAGGTCTCCGTGACCGCCACGACGACCGGCACCATCAGCTCCGGCCGCACGGGCGCCGCCACCACCGTGGACCGCCGCACCATCGAATCCCTGCCGACGATCAGCCGCAACATCGGCGACTTCACCCGTCTCACGCCGCAGGCGTCGGGCACTTCGTTCGCCGGCCAGGACAACCGCCTCAACAACATCACGGTGGACGGGTCGTACTTCAACAACTCGTTCGGGCTCTCCGGCACCCCCGGCGGCCGGACCGGCGTGTCCCCCATCCCGCTCGACGCGGTGGATCAGATCCAGGTGGCCATCGCGCCGTATGACGTCCGCCAGGGCAACTTCGTGGGTGCCGGCGTGAACGCGGTCACCAAGAGCGGTACCAACAACTTCGAGGGGTCGGTCTACTACCTCGGCCGCAACGAGCAGCTCAACGGCACCAAGGCGGGCGACAACGTCCTCATCCGCACTCCCTCCAAGTTCGGCCAGTTCGGCGCTCGCCTCGGCGGACCGATCCTGCGCGACAAGCTGTTCTTCTTCGTCAACTACGAGGAGGACCGGCTTACGCAACCAGGCTCCAATTTCCTCGCCAACTCCGGCGGCCAGCCAATCACCGGCAACACCACCCGCGTGCTCGAGTCGGATCTGACCAGGCTCAGCACCTTCCTGCAGACCAACTTCAAGTACGAAACCGGTGATTTCCGTCCCGGCAATCTCGAGACGCCGTCGCGCCGCCTGATCACCAAGCTCGACTTCAATGCCAGCGAGCGCCACAAGTTCAGCCTGCGCTACATCGGGCTCGATTCCAAGACGGACGTGCTCACGTCCAACTCCGGCTCGCTCGGCAACGGGAACCGGCGCTCCAATGCCAATTCGCTGAGCTTCGCCAACTCCAACTACGCCATTCTCGAGAACATCCGGTCCGGCGTGGGCGAGTGGAACGCGCAGATCGGCAGCAACATGAGCAACAACCTCATCGTCGGGTACACCACCAACAACGAGAGCCGCGAGGCCAAGGGATCCTTCTTCCCCCTCGTCGACATCCTCAAGGACGGGCTCACCTACACGTCGTTCGGCTTCGAGCCGTTCACGCCGTCCAACCAGCTCTACTACAACACGGCCCAGCTCCAGAACAACTTCAGCATCTACACGAGCAAGCACGACCTGACGTTCGGCGTCACGGCGCAGCGGTACCGGTCCAAGAACGTGTTCTTCCCGGGCTCGCAGAGCGTGTACGTGTACAACTCGCTCGACGACTTCTACGCCGACGCCAACTCGTTCATCACCAACCCCGCGCGCACCACGGCGCCGGTGACGCTCGCCAAGTTCCAGGTCCGGTACAACAACATTCCTGGGCAGGTGGAGCCGGTACAGCCGCTGGATGTGCTCTACGCCGGCGCCTACGCGCAGGATGAGTGGCGCGCCCGCGAGAACGTGAAGCTGACGTTCGGCCTGCGCTTCGACGTGCCCCGCTTCAAGAACACGGCGTTCGCCAACGCCAACGTGGATGCGCTCAACTTCCGTGACGAGAACGGCGCCGTCGCCAAGTACTCCACTTCCCAGCTGCCCAAGGCCAACGTCCTGTTCTCTCCCCGCCTGGGCGTGAACTGGGATGTGTTCAACGACCGCCAGACGCAGGTGCGCGGCGGCACGGGCATCTTCACGGGCAGCCCGGCCTACGTCTGGATCTCCAATCAGATCGGCGCCAACGGCGTGCTCACCGGCTTCGACGAACGCCTCAACACGCGCACCCGGCCATTCAATCCCAACCCCGACACCTACAAGCCGGCCACGGTCACGGGCGCGCCAGCGGCCACCTACGAGCTCGCCTTCACCAACCCCGACTATCGCTTCCCGCAGCTCTGGCGCACGAACGTCGCCGTGGACCAGCAGCTGCCGTACGGCGTGATCGGCACGGCGGAGTTCCTGTACGGCAAGGACGTGAACGGCACCTACTACATCAACGCCAACCTCGTCGCGCCCACCAGCAACTTCGCCGGCCCGGACGCACGTCCGCGGTACCCGACAGGCGCTGCGGGCCGAGTGAACTCCAACATCACCAGCGCCATCGTCCTCAAGAATCAGAACGACGGCTACTCCTACAATGCCGGCGGCTCGCTGGAGAAGGCGTTCAGCAGCGGCTTCTACGCCAAGGCGGCGTACAACTACGGCATCGCGCGCAACACGGTCGATCCGGGATCCATCGCGCTCGGCTCGTGGAACTCCAACCCGATTTCGCGCGACCCCAACAATCCGGGCGTCGCCTACTCGGGCGCCTCGGCCGGTCATCGCTCCTTCCTGGCACTGTCCTACCGCCGCGAGTACTTCCGCTTCGGCGCCACGTCGGTGTCGCTGTTCGCCGAGCGCGCCACGCAGGGCAACACCAGCTATACGTTCGCCAACGACGTCAACGGCGACGGCGGCACCAGCAACGATCTCATCTACATCCCGCGCAACCAGAGCGAGATGCGCTTCGTGCCGTTCACCACGGGCGCGGGCGCCACGGCGCGCACCTTCACCGCCGCCGAGCAGGCCGCCGCGTTCGACGCGTTCATCGAGCAGGATCCCTACCTCCGCAAGCACCGCGGCGAGTACGCGCAACGTGGCGCCGTCTTCCTGCCGCAGGTCGTGCGGGCGGACTTCAGCCTCACTCAGGATCTCTTCCGGGCCATCAACGGCAAGCGCAACTCGCTGCAGCTCCGCCTCGACATCCTCAACGTGGGCAATCTGATCAACAAGAACTTCGGCGTGGGCGCGCGGCTCACCACCACGCAGCCGCTCACCAACGGCGCGGCCAACCCCGGGGGCGAGCTCACCTACCGGCTGCGCAACATCGGTAGCGACCTCCTCTCCTCCACGTACCAGAAGACGTCTGGCATCAGCGACGTGTACCGCATGCAGATCGGCCTGCGCTACACGTTCAACTAGCGATACGTCGACGCACCAACGCAACAGGCCGCCTCGCGAGTGCGAGGCGGCCTGTTGCGTGTCCGGCGTGACGCGCCGCGTCAGGAGCTCGTTCGCGCGCCCACGTGCGCCGTGATCACGCTCTTGATGCCGCCACGAATGTTGAAGTCGCCCACCACTTCCATCCACACCGGCTGCACGGCGGCGGAGAGATCGTCGAGAATCCGGTTGACGGCGCGCTCGTAGAAGATGCCGTCGTTGCGGAAGCTCCACAGATAGAGCTTCAGGCTCTTCAGCTCCACGCAGACGTCGCCCGGGATGTAGTTGATGTGCATCGTCGCGAAGTCCGGCGCGCCTCCCTCGAGCTGCCGGAGCTCGGCCGCATCGGTCTCGATTCCGCCAAGGGGGCAGAGCGAGGTGAACTCCGGGCATTCCATCGCGATCAGATAGGAGCGGCCGGAATAGGGGTTCGGAAAGGTCTCGAGCAGTTCAGGTCGTGGCATGGGCGAACTATGCATCGGGCGCACCCGGCGGGGCAACGCTCACCGAACCCAGCTGCGCAACGATCGAGGGCGGCAGGTGACTCTAGCGGCGCACCGGTCGTCGGACATATGTTGAAGAGTGCCGGTCCCCTCTGGACCGGCCGTTGCCGCCGGGAGAACGGCCTGGCGGTACTGCCCCCTGGCAAGTCCAGGGGGCTCTTTTTTTGTCCCGGCGTGACGGCTTCGACCGGTGCGGGGACGTCATGCTTCCCCTCGCAGCCGTCGAGCCATTTCGTCCAGCACGGCTCGCTCGTCCAGCGAGAGGCTCTCGAGACCCTCCGACGAGATCTTGTCGAGCACCCGGTCCAGCTCCGCTACGCGCACCTCGCCCGAGCTGCGGACCGGCGAGGAGGTGCCGCGCGGCGCAGGGCGCTTCTGCGAGGCGATCGCCTTGCTCTTTTCCACGATCTCATCCACCTCGTCGCGTTGCGCGCGCGTGCGCGGCAACGTCCGCGGGATGGCTCGCGGCGCTTCATCCTGATAATCGGGCGCCGGGGAGATTCGCTGCCGAAAACGCTCGATGCTCGCGGCCGGCGGGGAGCGGAAATACAGCCAGGCGAAGGCGAGCCCACCCAGGTGCGCGACGTACGCCACCCGCTCGCCCCCACCGCCCGCGACGTCGCCGGCGTCGAACAATCCGAGGGTCAGCGTGCTCACGGCCAGCAGCCCGAACAGGGTCCACGCCCGCATCGGCACCACGCCGAACAACGTGAGCTCCTCGTTGGGCCACTGCTGCACGTAGGCGAACATCACGCCCAGCACCGCGGCCGATGCCCCCACGAGCAGTCCCGTTCGCACGAACAGCATGTGCGCCATCGCTCCGCCCAACCCGCACCACAGGAAGTACAGCACGAAGCCGCGCGATCCCATCGCCCCTTCCAGGCGCGGGCCGAAGGTTGCCAGGGCGTACACGCTCAGCGCGAGATGCCACACGCCGTAGTGCACGAACATGTAGGTGAGCGCCGTCCAGAAGGTGCGCTGCAGGCTTCCCGGCTGAAATCCGAGCACGGCGAACACGTCCGCATCGCTCACGACGGTCCACTGCAGAAACAGCATCGCGACGTTGATCGCGACGAGTGCCTGCACCGCCCGGCTCACCCGCGGCGCATCGTGCTCGTCATACAGAGTTGGGATCGCCATCGAGCGGTGCTGCGGTGCAGGGACGGATGGTTGCGCGCTATCGGTGCTCCTTGCCTACAACGTACTAACCGCCGCACACGTTGTGCGTTCCTCAGCGCGTCCCGGTCGGCGCCGGCAGCCGCAGCTGAATCCGCACGTCGCCGTGCACGCTCGTCGCACGTTCCATCCAGAGCGCCCACCGCCGGTTGCCGTCGCTCGCGCTCTCCGCCGAGGGATGGACCACGACGGCGACATCCGCGCTCGCTCCGTGTGTGCGTTCGACGATCCGCAGAAGGCGCGCGTCACTCTCGCTGTCGGCGGGAATCAGCACCAGTGAATGCGTCAAATGTTTTTCCGCCACCAGCGCCACACACGCCATCGCGCGCTCCAGCGAGGATTCGCTCTCGCTGCCGTCCAGGGTGAGCTGCACCATGGAAAGCTCCGTCGCGCCAACGAGCTGCTTCAGCTCGTCCGGACGCTGTCCGTCGTGGTCGAGCATCGCCGGCAGGGACAGGCCCGGAGCCAGTGCCGCCACCAGATACTCCAGCTCGGCAAGTGGATCCTGTCCTGCCACGGCGATGGAGTGAAAGGTGGACCGTTTCGCCATGCGTTGCAGCTCCCCACGCAGCGCGGTGGCGGTGAACATCGTCGCCGTCTCCGCCTCCTGCGCCAGTTTCACGAACAGCTGCCGTCGGCCGGCCCAGAGGCCGGCGGCCTGGATGCCCGCCGGTATGCCCGCCAGCGCGGCGGTGAGGCTCGGGAGTCGCGGCCGGCCCTCGCTCATCCGACCCGGTCCGCCACGGTCATGGACCCCACCGCGAGCAGGGCGATCCGCTCGCACAGGTCCGGGAATGCGATGCCCGCCGCCGCCGCGCCCTGCGGCACGAGGCTCGTCGCCGTCATTCCCGGCAGGGTGTTGGCCTCGAGACAGTAGAACTCCCCCGACGCGGTCATGCGGAAATCGATCCGCGCGCACCCGCTGAGCTTCAACGCCGCGAAGGCGCGCCGTGCCTGCTCCTGCACCTCGGCCGTCTCCGCCGCCGAGAGCGGCGCGGGAAAGATTTCCTCAGCCATCCCCGGCGTGTACTTGCACTCGTAGTCGTAGATCTCCTTCTTCGGGATGATCTCGCCCACGGGAAGCGCCTCGCCGCCGAGAATCGGCGCGCTCAGCTCACGGCCGGCGATGAACCGCTCGATCATCACCTCGTCGTCGTGATGAAACGCCTCGGCGATGGCCGGCGCCAGCTCCTCCGGCCGCTTCACGATGGACAGCCCGACCGTGGATCCCTGCTTGGATGGCTTGACGATCACCGGCCAGCCCAGGGCGCGCTCCACCTCCTCCACGCTCGGAGCCGTCGCCGACGTCGTGTTCGTCATGATCCAGTCCGCCGTCCGCACCCCGTTGGCGCGCATGAGATGCTTGGAGAGATCCTTGTCCATCGCGAGTGCGCTGGCCATGTGTCCGCTCCCGGTGTAGGGCACGCCCGCCAGGTCGAGCAACGCCTGGATCGTGCCATCTTCGCCACTTCCTCCGTGGAGCGCCAGGAATGCCACGTCGCAGTCGCCCTGCCGGGGCAGACGAGCAGCCGTCTCCGTGACCGACTCGGCCTTCATCCGCGCGAGCTCCTCCGGCGTGGGCGGATTCTGCCGCACGACGCCCGCCGCGAGCATGGCCCGCTCCGCCGCTTCGGTGACCGGTCCCTTGGCCGTGTCCACTGTGTGCACCTCGTGTCCGCGAGACCGCAGCGCCTCGGCGATGCGCAGCCCGGAGGCCAGGGAAACGTCGCGTTCGGAGGAGGTGCCGCCCATCAGCACTGTGATTCGCATCGGAAATCGGTTGGGTCGGTGAAACGGCGAGACGGTCGGTCGCTCAACGGGCCATCAGGTACGCCAGCATGTCGCTGCGGGTCACGATTCCCTCGATCGCTGCCCCGTTGCGCACGAGCACGGCCGGCGTGGCCTTGGAGAGCAGCTTCTGGACCGATTCCACGTGCTGCGACGCATCCACCACCGGAAATGGCTCATCCATCACCTCGCCGACGACCGCATCCAGGAACCTCGAGCTCTCCAGCCCACGCTGCGTGAGCGCATACTCCGTCACGCTGCCCACGCACTCGCCCGCGTCGAGCACGGGAAGCTGCGACACGTCGTGCAGGCGCATGAGGCCAAGCGCCTGCCGCACGAGCTGACCCGGCGCCGCACTCACCAGTATCGCCGGTGCGCCGTCGCCCTTGTGCTCCAGCAGATTGCCAAGCGTGACGTGATCGGGCTCGAGCAGTTGGTTCTCTCGCATCCACTCGTCGTTGAACACCTTGGAGAGGTAGCGCTCGCCGGTATCGCAGAGGAAGGTCACGACGAATGCCTGGGGATCGTCCGCCTCGCGTGCCACCTGGAGTGCGATGTGCGCGATGAGGCCGGCCGATCCGCCCACGAACAGTCCCTCCTCACGTGTGAGACGACGTGCCATCGCAAACGCATCGCGATCGCTCACGGTGCGGTAGTCGTCGATGACCGAGAGGTCCAGCGTGGTCGGAAGCTTGTCCTGTCCGATGCCCTCCACCTTGTACGGCGCGCCGTCCAGCTTGTTGGCACCCTTGGACCTCCACAGCTCGGCCAGGATGGACCCCTGTGGATCGCCGGCGACGATCCTGATGTTCGGGTTCTTCTCCTTCAGGTAGCGGCCGACGCCGGTGATCGTCCCGCCCGTGCCCGCCGCGGCGACAAAGTGCGTGATCCGCCCCTCGGACTGCTCCCACAGCTCGGGGCCCGTGGTCGCGTAATGCGCGTCCGGGTTTGCCTGGTTGTAGAACTGGTTCGCCAGAATCGAGTTCGGCGTCTCCTCGGCGATGCGCTTGGCCATCATCACGTAGTTGTCCGGATGATCCGGCGCCACGGCGGTGGGCGTGACGATGACCTCAGCGCCGAACGCCTTCAGCAGCCGTACCTTTTCCTGCGACATCTTGTCCGGCATCGTGAAGATGCACTTGTAGCCCTTGAGCGCCGCGGCGATCGCCAGTCCCACGCCCGTGTTGCCGCTCGTGCCTTCCACGATGGTGCCGCCCGGCTTGAGGGCGCCGCTCCGCTCCGCCTCCTCGATGATCGGCAGGCCGATGCGGTCCTTCACCGAGCCGCCCGGATTGAAGAACTCCGCCTTGCCGTACACCGGCGTGCGCATCCCGCGCGTCACACGCGTCAGGCGAATGAGCGGGGTCCAGCCGATGGTGTCGAGCACGCTGTCGTAGGGGCGCGCGTTGCGCGGGGGCGCCGTCATTCGTGCTCCGGCACGCTGTCGCGCCTGTTCAGGATCGTGTCGCCCGGCAGCGCGTGCGCCTCGGGATGACGGAAGTAGACGGGGAAAAGGATGGTCGCCGCCATCGGCTCGCCATGCAGCTTGGCCGGCACAAAGGTGAGCTCGTGGGAGCCCTTCACGGCCGCGGAATCGAGCGCCGCGTATCCGCTCGACTCGTCGATGCGGGTGGAATCCGCATGCACCTGCCCGTTGCGGTCGATCAGCAGCCGAAGGGTCACGTTCCCCTGTACCTTCCGCGCGTACAGCGCCGCGGGATACCGGAACGGTGCCTCGCGATTCAGCATCTTCGGCACCTCGTCGGGGATGCGCTGACCGGCCTCGAGAGCCTGCGCGACCTTCTGCGGCTCGCCGGTGTCGGTGCAGCCCAGGAATGCGGCCAGGGCGAGCAGCGCGCCCTGCCGCCGATAGCGGTTCGACATGCGGACAATGTACCGCACACCGTCCGGCCGACACAGGCGCGCGCCGTCCGTCATGACGTCCGTGCGCGCTCGGCGAGATCGGCGACGAGCTGCAGCGCGGCCAGGGGCGTGAGCGTGTTCACGTCCGTCGCGCGCAGCCGCTCCAGCACGGGATGCGGCACCACGGGCGCGAACAGCGCGAGCTGGTCGGGTGACGGCGCGGGCGCGGCGCGGCGGGCCGTCACGGCGGCCGACGCAAGCCCGGGAACGAGGTGTTCCGCCTCTCCCTCGAGCAGGGCGAGCACGGCACGCGCGCGCGCGATCACCGGCGCCGGAAGGCCGGCCAGGCGCCCCACCTCGATGCCGTACGAGCGATCGGCGCCGCCTGGCTGCAGCCGATGCAGAAAGAGAATCTGGTCGCCGGCGTCGCGCACGCCCACGTTATAGTTGCGGACCGATACTAATTCGTCCGCGAGCTGCACGAGCTCGTGATAGTGGGTGGCGAAGATGGTCTTGCAGCCGAGCTCCTCGTGAAGATGTTCGCTCACGGCCCAGGCGATCGACACGCCGTCGTAGGTGCTCGTGCCCCTCCCGATCTCGTCGAGCAGCACGAGGCTGCGCTTCGTGGCCGTATGCAGGATGGCACTCGTCTCGGCCATCTCCACCATGAAGGTGGACTGGCCGCGCACCAGGTTGTCGCTCGCCCCCACGCGCGTGAATACCCGGTCGCACACGCCGATCGTCGCCGACGTCGCGGGCACGAAGCTCCCCACCTGCGCGAGAAGCACGATCAGTCCGACCTGGCGCAGGATCGTGCTCTTGCCGGCCATGTTCGGGCCCGTGAGGATGATGAGGCGTGCGTCGTCGGTGAGCCGGACATCGTTGGGAATGAATTTGTCGCGCGGCATCATGCGCTCCACCACCGGATGCCGGCCACCCACGATGTCGAGGTCGAACCCGTCCGTGAGCGTCGGCCGAGCGTAGCCTTCCCGCGCCGCGACGTCGGCCAGGGCGGCGAGCACATCGAGCTGGGCCACGATGCGCGCCGCGCACTGCATGCGGCCGATGGCGCGACCCACCGACACGCGCAGCGCATCGAACAGCTCGCGCTCGCGCATCTCGATCCGCTCCGCTGCCGTGAGCACCTTCTCCTCGTACTCCTTGAGCGCGGGCGTCACGAAGCGCTCCGCGCCGGTGAGCGTCTGCCGGCGCTGGTATTCGGCCGGCACCAGCTCCTTGTTGGCGTTGGTGACCTCGATGAAGTAGCCGAACACCCGATTGTAGCCCACCTTGAGCGACGGGATCCCCGTTCGCGCGCGTTCGTCGGCCTGGATGCGCGCGATGGCGTCCTTGCCGCCATCGCGAAGCGCGCGCAGCGCGTCGAGCTCGGCATCCATGCCCACGGCGATCGTTGCCTCGTCGCCCAATTGCAGAGGCGGGCGTTCCACGAGCATGTCCCGCACCGAGGCCGCCAGCTCGGCGCAGGCATCCCACTGGGCCATGAGCGGTGCCGTCGCGCCGGCGCCGTCGAGGCGGCGGGCCGCGTGCTCTACCGCGGGCAGGCGGCCAAGCGATGCGCCGAGCACGGCGAGCTCGCGCGGTGTGGCGCGGCCCGCCGCTGCCTTGCCCGCCAGGCGCTCCACATCGCGCACGCCGTCGAGCGCCGAGCGGAGCGCATCGCGCGCGCTGGCGTCGCGCGCGAGCGCGGCCACGGCGTCCAGGCGCAGGTCGATCGCCCCGCGGTCCACCAGCGGGGCGAGGAGCCACTGGCGCAGCAGGCGCGATCCCATCGGCGTCATCGTGCGGTCCAGCACGGCCAGCAGCGTGCCTTCCACATCGGCACCCCGCAGCGACTCCACGAGCTCCAGGTTGCGGCGTGTCATCTCGTCGAGCGGCATCAGACCACCCGCTCGCTCGATCGACGGACGCGCCAGATGCGGCATGCCCGCCGGCTGCATTTCCTTGAGATAGCGGAGCAGCGCGCCCGCCGCGCCGATCGCCGGCGCGTCGGCGCGCTCCAGCCCCAGGCCGTCGAGCCCGCGCAGCGCGAACTGGCGCGCGAGATCGTCGCGCGCCATCGGCTCGTCGAACTCCCATCCCTCGCGCTCCGTGACGAGCACACCGTCGAGCGCGCGCATGCGGTGCAGCGGCGCGCCCCCCTTGGCCACGAGCAGCTCGCGCGGCGCGAAGCGCGCGAGCGTCGCCTCGAGCTCGGCGGTCGGAATCACGCAGAGTCGCAGCTCGCCCGTGGACACGTCCACCGCCGCCACGCCGCTCGAGGCGCCAGACTGTGCCAGCGCCACGATGTAGTTGTTGCGCGCACCATCGAGCAGGTCGTCGGCGTACGCCACCCCGGGGGAAACCGTCTCCACGACTTCGCGCCGCACGATGCCCTTGGCGAGCCTGGGATCCTCCACCTGCTCGCAGATGGCGACGCGGTATCCCTGCTGGACGAGACGCCGCAGGTACTCCGGGCCCGCCTTCACCGGAATGCCGGCCAGCGGTACCTCCGCCGCGCCGCCATTGTTGCGCGCCGTGAGCGTGAGACCCAGCACACGCGAGGCGGTCTCGGCGTCCTCGTAGAACATCTCGTAGAAGTCGCCCATCCGGAAGAACAGGATCGCGTTCGGATTGCGTCCCTTGATCTCGCGGTACTGCTGCATGAGCGGCGTGACCACGGCGCTCGTCACGGCGCCGCGCCCTCCACGGGCTCCGTGGTCACGAACGCGATGATGCCTCGCGCCTTGAGTGCGCTCACCTCGTCCGCCGCCTGCTGGCGCGTGCGATAGAACCCGAGCCGCACGCGGAAGGGTTTCTGCGTGCCGCTGATGCGCGCCTTCACGTCCCGGCGCGCCAACGAGGCCACGAGTTGCTGCGCATCGGCGCGCGTGTTGTACGCGGCGAGCTGAATCGAGTAGCTCCCCCGGCTCGCGGGCGTCTTCGCCGCAGTGTCACGCCGGAGCGACATGGTGCTCGCCGGCGACGGAGGTGGCGTCGTCGCGGCGGGTGGCGGGCCTGGTATCGAGGTTGTTGTCGTCGTCCTGGTGGGCGTGCTTCGCGAAGCGGCCGTCTTCGCCGTGGGTGCCGGAGCTGTTGTCGCCACGACCGCCTCGGTCGCGGGCTCCACTGGCGTGGCGGCGGGAATGGGCACGGGGGCGTGGGCGGGTGAGGTCGCGCGCGCCACCGCGGGCGTGGTAGTGTCCGGGCAACGCGTCGCGTAGAAGTCGATCTGGTTTCGCAGTTCCACGTCGGCACTCGCCACTGATGCGCGGGCGTCGGCGATCATCGTGCATCCCGTCCGGTTGTCACGCTGCTCGAACGCCAGTCGCGCTGCAGCGAACGCCGCGACCGCTCGGCCAGGGCTGTCCGGATGTTCGCGGACGAACCGCTGCAGGTGCGCCAGCGCAGCGGCGCGGTCTCCGCGCGCCTGCTCCAGCTCGGCGAGGGCGAGCAGCGCGTCCTCGGAGTACGTGGAGAGTGGGTATTCCACGATCACGCGGCGGTATGTGCGCTCGGCCGCCGCCGCCGTCTCCGCGAGCGCGCCCTGCCAGTACAGTGCATCGCCGTATCCTCTGGTTCCCTCCAACTCAGTGAGCAGCAACGAGTCGACGAGCGCGCGCCCAGCGGCGCCATTCCCGGCGCTCACCAGACGCCGAGCCCGGCGGAAGATCGAATCCTTGGGCGACGTCGCGCCGTCACGTCGGGCCACGACGTCCGGCGTGCCTCCACTTTGGGCGAGCGCAGATGCCGAGGAGCAGACGACGAGACCGAGGGTGGCGAGAACGAGACGACGCATCGAGGATCGGTTGTGGGAGGCGGTCAGGCCGCACGCCGCGAGGTGCTCGTGCCGCACAGCGTGAGCACGAGCGAGGTGAGGAGCTGTTCGTCCGACGACAGGCGCGTCTCCTTCAGCGCCTCGTCCGCGGCGAGCAACGCGGCGAGCGCCACGTCGAGCTCGCCGGCGGTCCAGCGCTCGGCGTGCTTCGTCCAGGCGTTCACCGCTTCGCCCCAGGGGCGGCCCGGAAACGCGCCGCTCTCCTTGAGCAGGGTCATCAGCTCGTTGTACAGCGCGCGCGGCGGCGTGCCTCCGGCGCGCGCGGCTTCGCCGAAGCCGAGTGCGAGCGTCTGCGTGGAGAGGTTCATCACGATCTGTACCGCGCTCGTCTTGGGTTGCTGGAGTACGCCCGGCAGCAGCGCCAGCGCCCGCGCCGCATCCCTGGCGGCGATCGCATCCAGCAGATCGCCAAGCGACTCTCCACGCCGCACTCCCACCACGGCCGTCACGGCCGCATCGTCGATGCGCTCGGTGGTGAAGCTGGCCAGCTTTTCCAGCTCCACGGCAAGCTGGGCCAGGTCGGCGCCCACCGCGCTCACGAGCAACGCCACTGCGTCGGGAGAGATCGTGCGGCCGAGGATTGTCTCGGTGTGGTAGGCGATCCACTTGATGATGCGGTCGCCCGTGAGCGGCGCGAACTCCACCGCGGTGGCGCGGTCGGACAGCCCCTTGTCGGACTTCGCCCCGGCCCCGGCCACGAGCACTAGCACGGTGTCGAGGGCGGGATTGGCCAGATGCCGGTCCAGTTGCTTGCGGGGATCCTTCTTGAGCTTGTCCACGTCCCGGATCACGACGACTCGTCGCTCGGCGAGCATCGGCGGGGTGCTCAGGAGGGCGTCGAGGGATTCGGCGTTCAGGTCGCCGCCGCGGCGAACCTCGAGATTGAAGTCGCGCGTGGCGGGATCGGCGGCGGCGTCGATCAGCTCGCGCGTCCGTGCGTCCTTGAGGTAGTCGTCTTCTCCGAAGAAGAAGTAGACTGGATCGAAGACTCGCTTCTTCAGCGCGATGTGGAGTGCTTTTTCCCCGGCGGACGCCATGGGGGAAATATAGGACGGAGGCTCACTCCAGGCCTCTCGCCAGGCCTCTCGCCAGGCCTCCGACCGGTGTCAGGGGTCGGCGGCGTCCATCGCGAAGTGCCAGGGCGCCTGCTGCGCCACGAACACGGCGGGCCACACCGAGATCCCCGCGGGCATGGACGCGACCATGGCGGGCGTGGCGAGGGTGGAGGGTGCCTCTTCCGGCAGCATTGCCACGACGGGTGCCAGGCGAATCGCCTCGCGCGGTCGGGCTGCCGCAGTGACCGTCGCCGCCACGCCGGCCACTGCCACGATCCCTGCCGCCAACACCGCATACGCGCCCACCGAGAGGGGGCGCCAACGGGTGGCGACGCGAGCATCGTCGAGCGCGCGACTGGCCGACATCATCGTTCGCTCGTGCGTGAGCCGTACCTGCAGCCGCTGGCCGAACGCCGGCGACGGGCGGATCGAGGGAAGATTGTGCGCCAGCAGCAGCGCCCGCCGTACGCGCGTATCGCGCGCCGAGCAGTCCTCGCACACCCGGAGGTGACGTCCAATCGCGTCGATCTCCACGCCGCTCAGCGTGTCATCGAGATATCCATCGTGCTTGTGCCGAAACTGCCGACAGTTCATGCGGCGCAGAGTCGAGGGGGACGGAGTGGTTCAGGTGGTTGCCTTCCGTACCCGGCGGACGTGGGTCGGTTCCCCGGAAACGGGGCGGCCGGTGGCCGGCAACATATCTCCGCGCGCCGCCAATGCCGAGCAGGCACCCCGGCGCTCGCCGGGATGCCCGCTCTCCTTCTACTCAGGGTATTCAGTCCACCCAGGGCTCGATGATCTCGGCGAACGCGTTCCGTGCCCGGTTCAGCCGCGACTTCACCGTGCCGAGGTTGCAGTCGGTGATCTCGGCGATCTCCTCGTACGACTTCCCTTCGAGCTCCCGCAGCACGAACACCTGCCGGTGGTGCTCGGGAAGCTTGGCGACCGTTTCCGCCACCAATTCCCGAAGGTGCCGCTTTCGGAACAGGTCGTCCGGACGCGCCGTCGTATCCTCGAACTGCAACGGGCGGTCGTCGTCGTCCCACGTGCCTTTGATCGTCTGGAACAGCACGAGCGGGTTCCGCGACCGGTTCCGCAGCTCGTTCTTCGCCAGATTGGACGCGATGGTGTATGCCCACGTCGAGAACTTCTTCGACCGGTCGAAGCGATGCAGATGGCGGTACACGCGGATGAAGACTTCCTGAACCAGGTCTTCCGCCTTCTCGCGATCACCGATCGTGCGATAGATGAAGTTGAGGAGGCGGGTCTGATACCGCTCCACGAGCTCCTGGAAGGCGCGCTCCTCTCCCTCCAGAAACGATGTGACGACGTCTGCATCGTCCATGGCGCGTAGCTGCTCGCGGATCGTCGGGCCTCGTTGAGCCGTCCGCTTCATTGCGATATCTGCCATTGCTGTAGCCCCCAGTGACTTCGTAAGGGATGCGCTCCGACAATCCAGGATCGTTGTCTCGCTTCTCCTCATTTCGCGTCGCTTTCTCTGGCCCCTCTAAAAGCAGGGGCCATGCCGACTCGACATCGGCGGTGAACATTTGATAAATCATTGAATTACATGGAGTTGCAGGAGTATCCGAACTCGGCCATGACGGGCGATTGAGCGTCGGATCGTCCTAATTCTGACACACTGTGCGAGAATGCCCCCCGCCAGTGTCCACTTTCGACACGGAGGGAGGCATTCTGGTTTCCAGCGCCGAGCAGCGTGCTCGGCACACCGTTCTATTCGGCAGAGCTCGCTAGGCGCCCGTCTTGAATCCGGCCGCGTACATGATGCCCATCACCGTCTTGCCGTCGATGATCTCGCCGCGATGGATGAGCTCCAGCGCTTCCGACAACCGCATGATCATGACGTCCACGAATTCATCGGCCTCCCGATTCGACTCGCCATGGGTGAGGCCGGTGGCCATGAACAGGTGGATCACCTCGTCGGTAAACCCGGGTGTCGTGAACATCGACGTGAGGGGTACCAGTTGCTCCGCCGTGCACCCGGTCTCCTCCTTGAGCTCTCGCGCCGCGCACGCCAGCGGCGTCTCGCCCTCGTCCAGGCGGCCCGCCGGGATCTCGTAGATGTAGCCGCCGGCCGCGTACCGGTACTGCCGCAACAGCAGCAGTTGCGGCTCTTCGCCTTCCGGGTCGTTCAGGAAGGGTACGACAGCCGACGCGCCCGGATGTCGCGCGATGTCGAACGGTGCCGTGGACCCATCGGGAAAGCGCACCGCATCCCGGTCCAGCGTGAAGATCTTGCCCGCGTAGAGCGTTTCCGATGCCTGCTGGGCCGCAGGCCGGTCGCCCTTCTTCCGGTCTGCCAGATGCTGCGCCGTGATGACGCGTGCCGATTCTCCCGGGAACTCGCTCATGATGCCATCTCCTCGCCCTCGCCACGCACCACCTCGGTCGGCTCCCCCATCACGTCGCTGAGCGAGTCTCCCACCACCAGCGGATCGCCGACGACCACGACGCGCAGCCGGTCGGGATGCAGGTGCGTCTGCGCCGCTCGTAGCACGCCCTCCGGCGTCACCGCACGCACCCTGGCGCGATAGTCGTCGTAGTAGTTCTCCGGCAACTCGTGGATCACGAGCGTGGCCAGCGCCGACGCAATGGCGGCCGTGGTCTCGTAGCGGATGGGAAAGACGCCGTCCAGGTAGCTCGTCGCGAGCGTCAACTCGCTCTCGCTCACGAGCTCCCGCCGCAATCCGTCGATCTCGCCAAGGATCTCCTTCACGGCGGCGGCGGTCACTTCGCTCTTCACGGCGGTGGAGACCACGAACGGCCCTGCGCCGCGGCGCCAGTCGAACTCCGAGTGTGCGCCGTACGTGTAGCCGTGCGCTTCGCGGAGGTTGAGGTTGATGCGCGAGGAGAACAGTCCGCCGAGCACCGAGTTCATCACCATCACGTCGAAGTAGTCGGGCGAGCGCCTGGACAGCCCGAGGTGTCCGACGCGCACCTCCGACTGCGGCGCGTCCTCCTTGCCCACGAGACGGACGAGGCGTCCGGCCTGGGGCGCGTCGATTCCATGGGGCGCCCCTGCGGGACGACTGCCCGTCCAGTCGCCGAACAGCGTCGTCGCCAGCTCCACCGCGCCGGCCATCGTCACGTCTCCGGCGAAGATGAGCGTCGTGGCGCTCGGCTGGAATCGCTCCAGGTAGAACGCCTGGACATCCTCTCGTGTGATGCTTCGGACGCTCGGCGCATCACCGCCGTGCGGTCGCGCGTATCGTGCCGATCCCTCGAACACGGCGCGAGCGAACTGCTCGTCGGCCAGCGAACCGGGCTCGGCGCGCTCCTGCAGGATCTGCGCGAGGCGCTCCTCCTTCAGTCGGGCGACTTCGCGTTCCGGAAAGGAGGGCGCTCGCATGATGTCGCGCACCAGCGACAACGCTTCGGGGAGCCGGTCGGCGAGTGCGGTGAGCGACAGGGCGGCGACATCCCAGTCGGCGTGCGCGTCCACCGTCGCGCCGATTCGTTCGAACCGGTCAGCGAGCGCCGCTCCGTCCACGCCGGCGGCGCCCTCGAGCAGCAGGCTGGCCGTGAGTGCCGCCACGCCATCCAACCGTGCCGGCTCCACCGTGGCGCCGGCCTCGATCACCGCGAGCACCGTCACGATGGGCAGCTTGCTCACCGGTGCCGCGACGACGCATAGCCCGTTCGCGAGCACGCGTCGCTCGAATCGCGGAAAGTGATACGCGCGCGGCGCCGCCGGATCCGGACGGGGCAGTGGGGTCGCGACTGGCGGGGCGCTCATGGCGCTTCCGCCATGGCGAGATCGCTCTGGACGGGTGCGGCGTTCGGATCGCGCGGCAGGTAGATGAGGCTCGCGCGATTATCGGCAGCGAGCCGAGCCCGCGCGAATGCGTTGACCTGCTCCGCCGTCACCGTGCGGTACCGGTCGGCCTGCACGTTCACGAGCGACGGATCGCCGAAATACGTGGCGAAGAGCGACAGCCGGTCGGCGCGCTCGCCCGCCGATTGAAGCGCGGCCACCAGATCGGTCTCGATCAGTGTCACCGCGCGCGACACCTCCAGCTCCGTCACTCCGTCGGCCATGAGTCGATCGATCTCGTGGTGCACGGCGCGCTCCAGCGCCTCCAGGCTCGTGTCCGGCCGCGCCGTGACGTCTACGATCAGCAGGTCGGCGCCCTTCGCCAGATCGAAGGTGAAGGCCTGCGCCTCGGATGCGACCTGCTGCTCGCGCACGAGCGCGCGATGGAGGCGGCTTCCCTTCTTCATGCCGAGCACGGCGCCGGCCACGCTGGCCGCGTAGTACTCATCGGTGCCGAACGCCGGCGATCGGAAGGCCATGAACAGGCGCGACAACATCACGTCGTCGGGCACTTCCACGCGCAACGCTCCTCCGAAGGTCGGTGGGAGGGCCATGTCCGGCAGCGGAGGCTTTCCTGTGCCGCGCGCGATCGGCCCGAAGTGCCGCTCCACCATCGCTCGCGCCTCGGCCGCGTCGAAATCCCCGGCAATGGAGAGCACGGCGTTGTCGGGGGTGTAATACGTCGTGAAGAAATGCGTGATGTCGCCCAGGCTCGCCGCGTCCAGGTCGGCCATCGATCCCATCAGCGAATGATGGAAGGGATGCTCGACCGGATACGCCAGCGCGGGCAGCTTCTCCCACCATGTGGCGTACGGCTGGTTGTCCATGGACCACCGCCGCTCGTTCTGCACCACGTCACGCTGCATATCCAGCTTCTGCTGCGTCATCGCCGGCAGCAGGTAGCCCATGCGGTTCGCCTCGAGCCACAGCGCGAGCTCCAGCTGGTTGGACGGCACCGTCTCGTAGTAGTTCGTGCGGTCCAGCCAGGTGGATCCGTTCAGCGTACCTCCGGCGCGCTGCACGAGCTCGAAGTGCTCGTTGGCGGCCACATTCGCCGAGCCCTGAAACAGCATGTGCTCGAATAGATGGGCGAACCCGGTGCGTCCCGGCCGCTCGTTGGCCGAGCCCACGTGGTACCAGAGGTTCACGGCGACCAGCGGCGCGGTGTGATCCTCGGAGAGGGTGACGGCCAGCCCGTTGGACAGCCGGAACGTTTCGATCGGAATGTGCATCATGGGAAACTAGGGTGCCGGCGAGGCTCCCAGCGCATCGAGCGCATCCCGGATGATGATCGCACCGGGATTGAGCAATCGCAGGGCCGGCTCGATGGTCTTGCGGTCGCCGACGATCACCATCGTCAGCCGGTCGGGGTTCACGTACTGCCGCGCCACGCGCTGCACGTCGGCCTGGGTGACCGCCTCGATGCGCTGCACCACGGAGCTGTGGAAGTCGAGCGGAATTCCGTAGGTGAGCAGCGGCAGCATCTCGCCGGCGATGCCGCTCGTCGTCTCGAAGTTCTCGGGCAGTCCGAGCTGGAGATAGCGCTTCGCCTTGGCCAGCTCGTCGGCCGGCACCGTGTCGCGAATCGCCCGCAGCTCCTTCACGAACTCGATCACCGCCGAGTCGGTCTTCGCGGAAACCACCTCCGCGCTGGCCGTGAAGGGGCCGGCGGTGCGGCGGAGCGAGAAGGCCGATCCCGCGCCGTAGGTGTATCCCCTGGTCTCGCGCAGGTTCTGGTTGAGGCGGCTCGTGAACGATCCGCCGAGGATCGTGTTCAGGACCTGGAGCGCGAAGTAGTCGCTGCTCGACCGGGGAGCGCCGATGCCGCCGAGCCTCACGCTGGACTGTGCGGCGCCCGGCTTGTCGATCAGCACCAGCGTCGTGGCCCTGGCCCCACTCGCCACTGGTGTCCCCGGAGCGGACGGGGCGGGCACGGCGCCGCGCGCCCACCCGCCGAAGAGCGCCTGCGCACGGCGTTCCACGTCGTCCGGCTTCACGTCGCCCACCACGAGCAGCGTGGCATTGTTCGGTCGATAGAACAGCTGGTGGAACCGGGTGAGCTCGTCCCGGGTGATCGAGGCCACCGTCGCCTCCGTGCCGCCCAGCGGTCGACCGTACGGATGCTGATTGCCGAAGAGCGCCGTGGCATACGCGCGGTCGGCAATGGATGGCCCGCGATCGCGCAGCTGCTGCAGCGCCGTGAGGCGCAGCTTGCGGAGGCGCTCCACGTCGGCGGTGGCGAACGCCGGCCGCAGGACGACGTCGGCGAACAGGGCCATGGCGCTGTCGAGTTGCGCGGTCGGCGTGTGCAGCGACACGCTGGACTGCTCCCAACCACTCCCCGCGAACAGGCGCACGCCAAGGTACGCGGCCTGATCGGCGATCTGGAGCGCGTTGCGTGAGGTGGTGCCTTCCGTGAGCATCCCCGCCGTGAAGCTGGCGAGTCCAAGCTTGCCCGCGAGCTCGGATTCGCCCCCCGAGCGCAGCTGGAGGATGACGTCGGCGATGGGCAGCTCGTGTTGCTCCACGACGACGATTCGGAGGCCGTTCGCCAACTGGCGCACGACGATCAGCGGCACGCGCAGCGCCGGAGGCGGTCCGAGCGTGGGCGGTCTGGTGAGGTCGAGGGGCGCCGACATCTGCGTCGTCGTGGACGTCGTGGGCGTGGTGACCGGCGCCGACGTGGTGATGACGGTCGGCCGGCTGCACGCGGCCAGCGTGACGATGCCGGCCAGGGCGGGAAGGAGGCTCGTGGCGCGCATCACCGGGATCCTCCCATCACCGCCAGCTCCCGTTTCCCCTGCGGCACCACGGTGAGCACCACTTTCGGTTTGGCGAGATACTGCGCGGCCACGCGCTGCACGTCGGCCGCAGTCACGCGATCGTATCGCATGGCGTCCTGCTGCGTGTAGTCGGGCGTACCAGCGAAATAATTGTACATGGCGAGTTGCTCCGATTTGCCGAGCACCGACGCCAGCTCATCGAGGAACCGGGCGCGGCGGGTGTTGAGCGAGCGGGCCAGCTCGCGAGGCGTCACGCCGTCCCTCACGATCCGCTCCAGCTCCTCCTGCACCACGGCGGCCATCTCGGCCGGCGTCCGGCCAGGCTTGGGCGTCACGACGATCTGGAAGTAGCCATCCAGCTTGTTGCTCACATTCGTGGCGCGGACGTCCTGCGCGACCTGCATGTCGAAGACGAGCCGCTTGTACAGACGCGAGTTCTTGTCGCCGGCGACGACATCGGCCAGCACGTCGAGCGGTGCGTCGTCAGGCGCAAAAATGCGCCCTCCCGGCCACGTGTGGTAGAGACGCGGCAGCGTCACGCGATCCTCGATCACGAGAAAGGTGTCGCGCAGACTGGCGACGGGGACCACCACCGGGCGAGTGGGCATCTGCGTGCCGCGGGGGATGTTGGCGAAGTATCGGTTCATCCATACCAGCACGGAATCGCGGTTGAAGTCCCCGGCGATCACCATGGTGGCGTTGTTGGGCGCGTAGTACGTCCGGAAGAACTCCTTCACATCCTCGAGCGATGCGGCGGTGAGATCCTTCAACGACCCGATCGGCGTGTTGTGATACGGATGGCTGGCCGGATAGAGCGCGGCCATGATGGTTTCCGTGGCCGTGCCGTACGGCGCGTTGTCGTAGTTCTGCCGGCGCTCGTTCTTCACCACGTCGCGCTGCAGATCGAGCTTGGCCTGATCCATCACGGGCAGCAGCTTGCCCATCCGGTCGGCGTCGAGCCAGAGTGCCAACGGCAGCGCATTCGACGGCGCCGACTCGTAGTAATTCGTTCGGTCGGGCGAGGTGGATCCGTTGTTGTTGGCGCCCGCTGCCTCCAGCCACTTGTCGAACGCACCCACCGGCACGTTCTGCGAGCCCATGAACATGACGTGCTCGAACAGGTGCGCGAAGCCCGTCCGGCCCGGTTTCTCGTCGCCCGAGCCCACCTTGTACCAGGTGTTCACGACGACGATCGGCGTGGAGTGGTCTTCGTGCAGGATGATCTCCAACCCGTTGGGCAGCGTGCGCTTCTCGTACTGGAGCCGCGGCACGCTCTGCGCCGCCGCGGGACCGGCGACGGCGATGAGCAAGGCACATGAAGCTGCGAACTGTCGTGGGATCACCGTCGTGTCCTCTCGAGAATGAAGGCCAGGGGAGCTTTGACCGACTCGCTCAGCGCGTACTTCCATCGTTCGGAAGGGCTCGCGGCGATGGGACTGGTGGGAGTGGGCGACGCGTACGGAATCAGACCGTGGCGCCTGGCAAGAATGGTCAGGCGGAGCATGTGGAACGGGTCGCTGACCAGCAACACGTCTCGTCTGTTCCGCGACTTCATCAGCAGAGCGACACTTCCCATGGATTCGCTCGTCGTCCGTCCCTCGGTTTCCATGAGAATGGCCGTCTGCGGCACGCCGCGCTCGATGGCATATCGCCGGCTCACCGCGGCCTCGCTCGTCGTATCCCCCCTGCCCGTCCCTCCCGTTACGATCATGGCGGGAGCCAGGTTTCGGCGCCAGAGGGCGATCGCGTGGTCGAGCCGCGCGCGAAGCACGGGCGAGGGATGGCCGACGTACTGCGCCGCGCCGAGCACGACGATGGCACCCGTCGGCCGCGCCTGGTCGTTGCGCTCCCACACCAGCACTGCCCCGAGCGACGCGACCCAGACGACCAGCAGGATCCCCAGCCCGGCGAGGACCAGGCGAACGGGAAGGGGGCGGTGAGAGGACATCGCGTGCAAGGTAGCCGTTCTCCGCGCCCCTGCGAAAGGCGGCGCGCGGTCAATCTCCCAGGCTGAGCAGCGCCAGCCAGAACACATCGAAGCTCACTCGCGCATCGCGCGCCGCGGCGTCCGCATCGAGCGCGAGTCCGTCCACGAAGGCGACGCTCGCGCCAGCGAGCAGAGCGGCGGGCACGCGTGGGATGAGCGCGAGGCTCGCGAACAGGTGCGACACGCTCCGCGTCATCGTCGCGCGCCGCTCCGTCGCTGCGCGCTCGCTCGCGGCGCGGATGTCGGCGTGGCGCTGGAGACCGAGCTCCACGAGCACGTGCAGCTCTCCTCGCGTCAGCTCGTCCTCCGTGAGCGCCCAGAGCGCGTTCACCGCCTGCCCCGCGGCCGCTCCCTGGATTGCCCGACGCTCGCGCGCCACGATTCGCCCTGCGAGCCGAGCGACGATGTCGGCGAGGAGATGGCCGCGGTTCCGGAAGTGATAGTGAAGGAGTCCCTTGCTCACGCCAGCCTGTTTGGCAATGACCGACATGCTCGAGCCGTCCACTCCCTGCTGACGCAGACACAGGATCGCCGCATCGAGAATGTGCTCGCGTGCGCCGCCGGAGTCGCGCACCATGGGCGCGGCGTCGGTCACAGCGTGATCACCGTATGGCGCTCCGGCGCACGCACCGTCGGGTAACCGGCGCCGCGGAGCTGCTCGGCGAATGCGTCCTGCACATCGCGTTCGCCATGCACCAGGTACACATCCGGCGCCGTGTCCGCCACACCTCCGCGGCGCACACTGTCGAGCCATCCCTGCAGCTCGGTGCGATCAGCGTGCGCGCTGTAGCCCCCGAGCACGGTGACCTCCGCGCGAAGCGGTATCTCGTTTCCCAGGACCGTGATCGTCGCGGCGCGCTCCACGATACGACGCCCCAGCGTGTGCTCCGCCTGGAAGCCGACGATCAGGATGGTCGTGCGCGGATCAGCGGCGTTGTGCGTGAGGTGGTGCAGGATGCGCCCCGCTTCCATCATCCCCGAGGCCGCGATGATCACCATTGGGCCGTGCTGCATGTTGAGCGCCTTGGACTCGCTCGCCTCCCGCGTGTACCGCACGAGGGTGAAGTGAAAGAGGTCGTTCACCTTCTGGATCAGATCCTCCGTCTTGTCGAAGACCTCCGGGTGCATGGCGAAGACGGTGGTCGCGTCGATCGCCAGCGGGCTGTCGATGTAGATCGGGATCTCCGGGATCTTCCCCTCCCGCGCCAGCACGTGCAAGTCGTACACGATCTCCTGCGTGCGCCCCACCGCAAACGCCGGCACGAGGATCTTGCCACCGCGCGCTGCCGTCTCGCGGATGATCCTGGCCAGCATCTCTCGCGCGCCTTCCACGGGCAGATGATCGCGATTCCCGTACGTCGATTCCAGCAGCACGACGTCGGCGCCGCCTCCGGGTGGCCTGGGATCGCGGATGATCGGCAGCCCCGCCCTCCCCACGTCGCCGGAGAACACGATGCGCCGGGTCACGCTCCCCTCGGTGCATTCCAGGGCGACGGATGCCGAACCGAGGATGTGCCCGGCGTCGGTGAAGGTGGCGCGCACCCCCGGCACCACGTCGAACGTGGTGTCGTAGGGCAGGCCGATCATCAGATCGGCGGTGCTCGCGGCATCACGCATCGTGTAGAGCGGTTCCGCCACTTCCTTCTTGCGACGCGCGAGGTACTCGGCGTCCTTCACCTGGATGTGCGCGCTGTCGGCGAGCATCACCGCGCAGAGGTCGCGCGTTGCCGCGGTGCAGTAGATGGGACCGCGATAGCCGTGACGGGTGAGCAGCGGCAGGCGACCCGAGTGGTCGATGTGCGCGTGGGAGAGGACGACGGCGTCGATCTCGGCCACGGGCAGCGGAAGCTGGACGTTCTTCTCCCGCGTCTCGCTGCGGCGTCCCTGGAACATGCCGCAGTCGAGCAGCACCGTCTTGCCGTTGACCCGCAGGATGTGGCAGGAACCGGTGACTTCGCGCGCGGCGCCGGCAAACTCGATCTGCACGAGGTGGCCCTGGTTGGTGAGGGAACTCGCGGGCCGGTCGGATGACCGCGCGCGCGCGTCGGGAACGCTCGGAACGGTGAGAAGATGTCGTCCGCGGGTGGCAACGGCCAGCGGTGCTTGCGCCGCACCCTCGCCGTCGCCCGCGCCGGCGTGCATCCTTGCGGACGCAGTGGTGGAATCCGCCGATGACCAGGTGCGCCCTCCATGAAACACATCGATGCCTGCCGGCACGGCTCCGCCACCGTGCTGCTGCTCACGCTTTTCCTGTCCCCGGCCTGCGCCAGCGAGCGCGCCGGCCGCGACGCCACCACGCTGGTCGCCGCGATCAGCGGTGATCCCGGGCAGTTGAACCCCGCCATCACCACCAACGGCGGGGTCCACACGGCGGCCGCGCTCCTCTTTGACGGGCTCGTCGCGCTGGACGACTCGCTGCGCCCCGTCCCCGCGCTGGCCCGTCGATGGGAGATCGAACAGGGCGGCGCGCGCTATCGCTTTCATCTGCGCCGCGGCGTGCGCTGGCACGATGGCAAGCCGTTGCTCGCGTCGGATGTGAAGTTCACCTTCGAGCACCTGCTCCTGCGGTATCATGCGCGCACGCGGGCGTCGATGTCGGCGGCGCTCGCCAGCGTGGACGCGCCTGACGACTCGACCGTCGTGTTCACCTTCAGGCGCCCGTACGCGCCATTGCTGCAGCAGCTCGACGTCGGCGAAGCGCCGATTCTCCCGGCCCACGTGTACGCTGTCGGCGATCCGCTACGCAATCCGGCGAACCTCGCACCGGTGGGGACGGGCCCCTACCGCTTCGTGTCGTACGCACCCCAGAGCGAGATCCGCTACGCCGCCAATCGTGACTATTTTGGTGGCGCGCCCGCCCTCGCGACGGTCGTGCTGCGCATCATCCCCAACGGCGAGACGCAGGTGGCGGCGCTCGAGGCGGGCGAGGTGGACTGGCTGTTCGGCGTACCGGGGCCGGCCCGCCGGCGCCTGAACGCGGATTCGCGCGTGCGCGTCACCCATTCCGTGCTGAGCCTGGGCGGCAGCAACTGCATCATCACGCTCGGCTTCAATCTCGACCGGCCGGCGTTCCGCGACCTGCGCCTGCGCAAGGCCATCGCGCACGCCGTGAACCGTCCCCAGTTCGTGGAGCGGGTGCTGTTCGGCAACGGGCGCGCCGCCGATGCCCCCATCTCGTCCGGGATCGCCTTCGCCCACGCGCGCGGCCTCGGTATCGCGGCATACGACACGACCGAATCGGCTCGCCTGCTCCACGAGGCCGGCTGGCGGCGAGGAACGAGTGGTGTGCGCCGGGCCTTCGGTGTGGCCGGCGTCGCCGACGGCACCCCGTTGACCATCGGGTTCAAGGGAATGCCCAGCCAGATGCCGTATGGCGAACTGCTTCGCGCGCAACTGCACGCCGTCGGCGTCGATGTTCGCCTCGAGCCGTTGGAGCCCGCCGTGTTCGCGGCCTCCGTGTTCTCGAGCCGCGACTTCGACACGGCCATCGGGGCGTACTGCAACGGGACCGATCCCGAGATCGGCGTGCGCCGCATGTACATGTCGTCCAGCGTCGCGCCGGTGCCGTTCTCCAACATGGCGGGCTACCGCAGCCCGGTGATGGACTCGCTGTTCGAGCGCGCCGGATCGGCCCTCGACGTGGGCGAGCGCCGCCGGCTGTATCGCCAGATCCAGGAGCTCGCGGTCCGTGACCAGCCGTACGTCTGGCTGGTGGAGACCTCCAACACCCAGGCACACTCCGCGCGCTGTCGCGGATTCAGTGGGGGCCCTCACTTTGCCGCCACGGCGGAGTGTACGCCGTGAGCGTGCGTTTCATCGTCGGACGGCTGCTGCAGGTGGTGCCGACCGTGCTCGCCATCCTGCTCACGGGATTTCTCCTGATTCATCTCGCTCCGGGCGATCCGGTGCTCGCCCTGGCCGGTGAGCATGGCGACGCGGCGTACTATGCGTTCATGCGTCAGCGCTTCGGTCTCGACAAGCCGATGCCGCAGCAGCTCGTCATGTATCTCGGCCGGGTCGTTTCGGGGGACCTGGGACATTCGTATGTCCACGGGCGTGGCACGCTCGCCGTGATCATGGAGCGACTGCCCGCGACGCTTCTGCTCACAGGCACCGCTCTGGTGACGTCCGTGCTCGTGGCCATCCCGCTCGGCGCGCTCGCCGCGGCGCGACCGCATGGCGCACGCGATGCCGGCATCAGCACCGCGGCGCTCGTTTTCTACTCCATGCCGGCGTTCTGGGTGGGACAGATCGCCATCCTCGCGCTGTCGCTCCGGCTCAACCTCTTTCCCGTGCAGGGCATGACGTCCGCCGGGCTGGCGGCAGGAGGACTGGCACATGGGTGGGACGTCGTGCGGCATCTCGCGCTGCCGGCGGCGGTTCTCGCCATCCCGGAGATCGCGGTGCTCGTCCGGCTCACGCGCGGTACGCTGCTCATCGAACTGCCGCGCGATCACATTCGCACCGCGCGTGCCAAGGGGCTGAGCGCCACGCAGGCACTGCTGCGGCACGCCTTGCCGCGCGCCCTGCTTCCTGTCATCACCATCGTTGGCGCTCGCGTCGGTCACCTCATTGCCGGCGCGGCGGTCGTCGAGATCATCTTCGGATGGCCGGGCATGGGCCGCCTGCTCGTCGCGTCCCTGCAGTCGCGCGATGCGCCCATCCTGCTCGGCATCTTTCTCGTCGTGTCGTTCGCCGTCGTGCTGGCCAATCTCCTGTCGGATCTCGTGCATGCCGCCGCCGATCCGCGCATCCGCGTTCGCTGACCTCGCGGCAGTGGCCGCGGCGCCGTCGCCGATGCGCTGGCGCCGGCGGCGGCGGATTCGCGGTGACGTCCTCCGGCATGGCGCAGCCCGTATCGGCCTGGCCTGTACCGCCATCGTCCTGCTGACGGCCATCGCCGGTCCGGCGCTCGCACCATACGATCCGTTCGCCATCGCCGGCGGTTCGCTGGCGCCGCCATCGCGCGCGTATCTCATGGGCACCGACGCGCTGGGGCGCGACGTGCTCAGCGGTGTCCTCCATGGCGCGCGAACGTCGTTGCTGGTCGCCGGCACGGTCAGCCTGCTCGCACTCGTGTGCGGTACGATCGTCGGTATGCTCGCCGGCGTTCGCGGCGGTTGGCTGGACGATCTGCTGATGCGCACGACCGAGCTGTTTCAGGTCATCCCGCGCTTCTTCGTCGCCATTGTCACCATCGCACTGCTCGGACCGGGACTGGCGCGCATGGTGCTGGTGCTGGCACTCACCTCATGGCCGACGCTGGCCCGCGTCGTGCGCGGAGAGGTGATCGCGATGCGCGACCTCGAGTTCGTGTGTGCCGCCGAAGCGCTCGGTGCCACCACGCGCTACATCATCTGGCGACAGCTCCTGCCGAATGTGCTGCCCACCATCGTCGCGATGCTTGGCCTGCTGTTCGGGCAGGTGCTCCTGCTCGAGGCCACGCTCGGCTTTCTCGGACTGGGTGATCCGGGCGCGATCAGTTGGGGGATGATGGCGGCGCAGGCCCAGGGCTTCCTTCGTGTCGCCTGGTGGCTCGCGCTCTTTCCCGGCCTGGCCATCACGCTGAGCGTACTCGGCGCGAACCTGCTCGCCGACGCGTTCACGTCGGCGCGGGCGGACGACTAGCAGCCTCGTGCGCTGCGGCCGCTGGCTCTCGTGGCGGAGCGGTCATACTTTCCGCGATGGCGTCCGCCACTGGCTTCCTCCCACTACACATCCCACGATGAACCGCTCTCGCGCCCTTTCCCTGCTCACCCTGCTGATTGTCGCTCCCTCGATGATGCGTGCACAGTCCGGGCTGCGCGCCGGCGCAAGTGGACGCGCTACGACTGAGGTGGTTCTCTCGGCTCCGCGTCCCGCCAGCACTACGCCGATGGCCGGCATGGCGGGCATGTCGCCCGCCGCCGCCGCGTCTCCCACCGCGTCTCCCACCGCAGCAGCGCCTGCGGCGGCGCCGGTGCCCGCGGCGTCGGCCGAGCGGATCGTCATCCGGCTCGATTACGGGCAGCCACACCTTCGGGGTCGCGCCCTGCACACCGACAGCCTCGTGCCGTACGACAAGTCGTGGCGGACCGGCGCCAACACCTCCACGATTCTCACCACCGATGTGGATCTCGATCTTGGCGGCACCCGGCTCGCCAAGGGCGCGTATGTCGTCTACACCATTCCCGGACGCACGGCGTGGGTGCTCGCCCTGCAGCGGAGCGCGGGCCAGACGCCGACGCTGTACAAGGATTCGGACGATGTCGCGCGCATCACCCTCCGCCACACGACGCTCGCGTCGCCACTGGAGAGCTTCACGATGTGGCTGATTCCGTCGACGGCACCCGGACCGGCGCGCGGCGAGCTGCGCTTTGCCTGGGGCACCGACCTGCTGACCACGACCTGGGCCGTCAGGTAGCTCCCGCCGTCGCGAGCGCGCGCATCGGTGCGTCGCTCGCGAGGCGCTCTGCCAGCCGCTCGATCGCCACTACCGCCGGCGAACCCGCTGCCGCGTCGATCGGCGCGCCGCCACGCCGCTCGACGTCGGCCAGCCCTCCATCGTAGGGCACTTCGCCGACGAGCCGCATCGCGTGGGCGCGACAGAAGTCGGCGATCGCCGTCCGATCTGCCTCGTCGCGCACCTTGTTGGCGACGACTACGACATCGGCGATGCCCAGCTCGCTGGCGAGTGCGGCGACGTTGCGTGCCGTCTCCATCGAGCGGTAGTACGGCTCCAGCACGGCCACGAGCCGCGACACGTGCTTGCCCGTCCCGCGGCTCAGGTGTTCCAGTCCCGCTTCCATGTCCACGATCACATGACGGTCACTGTCTGCGCGCGCGACGACTTCACCGAGAAAGCCACGGACCGTGGCGTGAGCGCTGCACAGTCAGCCGGCGCCGCCGTGTCCCACGCGGCCCATTACCATGAGCTGCACGCCGTCGGGTCCGCGAATGGCGTACTCCCGAATGAGCTGTTCCGGATCGGCGGTGAACACCGACGTCGTCGTCCCGTCGGCGTTCGTCTGCCGCTGCATGAGATTGCGCGGCAGGCTGACGATCGCCTCGGCGTCGGCGGGCGAGATCCCCAGGACACTCGCCAGATTGGGATTGGTGTCGGCGTCGATCGCGAGCACCTCGCGTGCTCCGCGCGCGAGGGCGCGCGCCAGCGTGCCCGCAATGGTCGTCTTCCCGGTGCCGCCCTTCCCCGCGATGGCGATGCGCATCCCTGCCTCGTTGCGTGAGAGCCACTGACGGCGCGCCGTCAGTGTGAATGATTGTGGGAGCGCGCATGACACTCGGCCGCGCCGCCTTCACTGGAGTGGCAGTCGCAGTCGGGGTCGCTGCACTCGCCATGCCCCTGGCTGATCAGCGGCGCGAACTCGGCGGCGAAGCGACGCGCGGCTTCGCGACGCCCTGGCTCGGTGAGACGATACTCCGCGCCCCCGCTCTCGTCCAGCAGCACGTGACCGCGCGCGAGCAGTCGCTCCAGCGTCCGCCGCACGAGGGGCTCGGAGAGATTGGTGAATCGGATGATCCCGTCCATCGACGCCACACCGCCGAACCCTTCTCCCTCGAACCAGTAGAGCAGCTCGAGAAGCTCGTCCTCGCGCGCGATGTCGCCACCCGCCACATCGCGCGCACCTGGCTGCAGCATGGCCTCGATCCGCCGTACCGCCTCGTGAACCGCTGTCGCCACCGCCGGCGAGAGGTCGGTAGTGAGCTCGTCCACCGATCCCGGCTCGCATCCCACCAGGTAGATCTCCGGGGGGAGCGGACCGAACGCCCGCGCCACCTCGAGCGCGCGCGACGGAATCGTGGTGTGCATGTCGATTTCGCGCGTCGGCAATACGTCGTCCACGATCAGGCTGTAGACCGTGCCCGGCTCGCCGCCGCGGGTGGTGGCGTCGATGATGATGAGCCGGTCGTACGGCGTGATCAGCTCCTGCGCCAGCCGGATCCCCCCCGTGCCCACGTCGAGCAGCTCCACCGTGTCGCTCGCCACTCCCCGCTCGCCGAGGCGACGGAGGACTTCCACGCCGAACCCGTCGTCGCCGCGCAGCACGTTGCCGAACCCCGCGATCAGCGTGCGCGTCATGCCGGCGAGCCTGCACCATTGGCGCGCGAGGTACCCACCACGACCTGCACCATACCCTCGGTCACGCGCACGGGCAGTACGGTGAGCCGTTCGTCGGCCCCCGCGTCCGGCCGGTCGAGTCGGTGCCCGGTGCGCACGTCGTATCGGCATCCATGCCAGCTGCACCGGAGCTCTGTCCCATCGAGTGTGCTGTAGTCGAGCGGGAGTGGGCTTCCGCTGCACGCGTTGGCGACGGCAAAGAATTCCTCGCCCACGCGCACGAGCAGCACGGGCATCCCCTCCGCGATGATGCCGCGCATGGAGCCCGGCGCCATCTCGTCCGCGCGGCACAGATCGCGATACACGGGACGGAAGGCGCGCTGAAGCGACGAGGCGGGCAGAAAGGTCGAGTCAGCCGCGACCGGGCGCGCTCCCTTGCCATGGCGGAGCTCCAGCTCCTGAAAACCCAGCAGGCCGGCACGCAGGGCTGCTTCGATGTCATGCACCACGCCGGCGTATGTCGCATCCTCCGGTCGCACGCCATGAATGCGGATGGAGACCACGCCACCCAGCACCTCCACGAGCTCCACGTCGATGCCATGGGTGTGCAGATGGCCCCGCACCGCGTCGAGTGCCTCCTCGGCGAGGGTCCGCCGGTCCACGGCCAGCAGATCGTACGACATGAGCAGCAGACGGATCGCGGGATCCCCCGTGAGCCGGTTCACGAAAGCATCGCCCGCCATCGACTGGATCGCGCCCATGAGGTGGCCGAGCGCCGTACGATGCACCGCGTCGATTCGTGCCAGCAACGCGGCGGTCGCGGTACCGACGTCCGGATCGGCGTGGCCAGACAGCGTGGCGATGAGCGCTTCGGCCTCCCCCAGGAGGTCGGCGGAGTCGGCCGTCTCCTCCGCGGATACGTCTGCACCCGTCATCGTTGCGCCTCGGCCAGTGCGCGCGCGCGCCAGGCGCCGCCCAGCGGATGCTCCGGCAGCTCGCTCCCGGCGCCCTCATCGGTGGCGAAGTACAGCGCGAGGCGTCGCACCTCGGCGTATGCCGCCGCGACCGCCGGGCTCATCTCGTCACCAAAGGCGTGCTCGAGCGGCTCGACTTCGATCACGATGGTCTCGGCGGGAAGCGCGCGCATCCATTCGACGACGACGAGCGTGTTGTCGAGCAGGATCACCCCGGTCACGGCATCCACCACGCATCGCTGGATGTCGTCGTCATCCGGGAGCACGCGATCCCACCGGTAGGCGCTGATCGTGCCGGGAGGACGTCCATCCTCGCGGGCGATGGCCGTGATGAACACCGCCCGTGTGATGGGCGCCACGAGCGCTTCGTCCAGGAACCACTGGGCCACGGCCACGGGTCCGTAGCACAGATCCTCCACGAGCAGATGCGGTGGCTCGGCGAGCGCTTCGAGCTCGTCGCTCATGACGATGCCGAGCGAGTGATCGCGCAGATTGCGGTAGCCGACGCCGCCGATCACTGCGCGCATCTAGTCGTCGAGCCCACAGGCGCAGGTGTTCACCTCGCGCGTGATCATCCCGCCCTCCGACTGGATGTGCGTCGTGCACGGCATGCAGGGATCGAAGCTGCGAATGGCGCGCAGGATGTCCACCCCGCGGAACTTCTCCGGCTCCATCGACTCCTCCAGCAGCGGTGTGTTCATCACCGCCTCCTCGTACGGCCCGGGCTGCCCCCAGCGGTCGGTCGGCGAGGCGTTCCAGGTGGAGGGGGTGACGATCTGATAGTTGGACACGGCCCCGCGGTCGAGCACGAGATGATGCGTGAGATAGCCTCGTCCCGCTCCCCAGAAGCCGACGCCCATCTGCTCGCCTTTCTTGGGCATCTCGAACTTGGTGGACGTCCTGGTGTCGCCGTCCTTGAGACGTTCCATCGCCGCCATCCAGTTGTTCATGGCGATCATCGC
>JBKJIY010000068.1:0-10063 GCA_046598315.1 Gemmatimonadaceae bacterium | reverse complement strand
GCGGCAAGAGCGAAGTTGTTGTTCGCAGTTGGAGTTTTTCCGAGTGTTTAACGAGGTGCCCGAAGACCTCGGCACGCGCCCACAGCTTCACCAGTCCCGTCGAAGCCAATCGCCCCCGACACTGGTAAACCTAACAGCGTCCCGCCCCGAGTCAAGGCGTCCTGCCGCAATAAACAACATCAGACAACACCGCTCAACTCGCTGTACTGCCTTTACTTGCCGGTTTGGCACGCACGCAGTTTCTGCCGTCATGCTTGGCGATGTAGAGCGCCTTGTCCGCCGCCGGAAACAGCTGATCGCGCACCTTCACCGTCTCCGGATATGTCGCCACGCCAAATGACGCGGTCACGGGGATCTCGGCCCCTTTGTGGCGTACCCGCGCCCCGGCGATTCGTGCCCGAAGCCGCTCCGCCACCTCCACGGCTCTGGCACTTTCCGTCTGCGCGAGTAGCAGGGCGATCTCCTCCCCGCCATAGCGTACGCACACGTCCACCCCCCGCACTCCCTCCTGCAGCACCTGTGACACGTGCTTGAGCACCGTATCCCCGGCCTCGTGTCCCCACGTGTCGTTCACGGACTTGAAATGGTCCAGGTCCACGAGCACAAGTGACACGGGATGCCCGTACCGGTCGGCCTCCGCGAGCGTGCGCTGCAACTGCTCGCCGAAGTGCATCCGGTTCCACAAGCCGGTCAGGGAATCCGTTCGGGCCCGCCGGTCGACCTCGGCGAACTCCCACGCCATCTCCAGTGAGCCGGCCACCACGGCGCCAAGCACGGTCAGGGGCCTGGTGTCCTCCTGCGTAAGCGAGCCTGGTTCTTCCGCTTCGAGCACGAGGGCGCCAAGCACCCGGCCTTCCTTGCTCAACGGAATGATGGCGATCGACCCGGGTTCACGGATCACGCGCGCGATTCCGTACATCGCCTGCCCCGACGCCGCGCCGCGCGAGTCCTCGAGGACCTGCAACATCCCGGTGCGGCACGCCTCCGCCACCACGCTGCGCGAGTCGAGCGGCGTCGGCACACGAAGCCCGGTGCCCTCCGTAGCGAAATGCAACTCGCCGGCGTCGGACTCGGTATTCCATCTCACGAGCGCCGCGCCGCGCGCTCCCGAGACCTCCAGCGCGGTCTCACAGACGGCACGCGCCAGCCCCACGCCACCGCGATCGCTCTGGAGGCGCGTGACCGCGTCGAGGAGCGCCTGGCTCTGACGCATGTGCCGGCCGTACCGGCTTCGGACATCCACGAGCTCGAGATAGGTGCCGAGCTGAGTAGCGAGCCGCGGAAGCCACTCGCGCAGCGGATCCCGGGGGAGGCCGAGACCCTGCCGGTGCGTGAGACTGAGCACGCCGAGCAGGCTTTCTCCGCGCCGGACGCACGCCGCCCCCACCACCACGGCCTCGGCCTCACCAACAGACTGCACCACGCCGGTTTCTGCCGACCACTGAAGGAGCGGCGACCAGTCCGCCACGTTGAAGAACGCGGGCCGAGGCCCCTCGGTCGACCAGCACGATGGCGCGAGGGCGTCGCGGTCGTGATGCCAGCGCCAGAAGATGGCCTCTTCCGCGCCGACAACGTCGCGGAAGTCGGCGAGCAGTTGTCCAAGGACCACCCTGTCCTGCTCCACCACACGCGCCTCGAACGACACGCGCACGTCGCGCCGGAGCGCCTCCGCCCCCACCGACAGCTCGTCATCCTGCGCTGGAAGATCTGCGTCGAGCCGAGCGAGGCGAGTGCGCGCCGCAGCGAGTTCGCCTCGCGACCGCCGTAGCTGGCGAAGCGCGAATCCAGCCGCCGTGATCGCGGCGACGGCCAACACGAGTGCCGCAGCGAGCAGCATGAGCGACGATGCAGCAGGTTCGGGACGGCGGTGGCCGGCGGCGCCGGCCTTACACCGAGAGGGGCGGTGCAGCTAGCTGTGCATGATGCGCGCGGCGGCCACCGCGGCGCCAAATCCGTTGTCAATGTTGACGACGGTCACGCCAGCGGCGCAACTGTTGAGCATCGTGAGCAGCGGTGCGATGCCTCCAAAGGCGGCCCCATATCCGACGCTCGTCGGCACGGCGATCACCGGAGCACGGACGAGCCCGCCGACCACCGACGCGAGCGCGCCGTCCATCCCGGCCACCACGATCACCACCCGCGCTCCGTCCAGCACGTCGCGTCGGGACAGCAGCCGGTGGATGCCGGCGACGCCCACGTCGGTGAGACGCGTCACGGTGCAGCCCATCGCATCGGCGGTCACCGCGGACTCGTCCGCCACCTCGAGGTCGCTGGTGCCGGCCGTCACGATCAGCAGTTCCCCCGTGGCGATCGAGACGGGGATACTCGCGCGCAGCAGCGCGGTGCGCGCGGACGCGTCGTGCTCGATGGCGGGGAGCGCGGCGCGCAGCGGCGCGACGACACCCGGGTCGATGCGAGTGACGAGCACGCCGTCGCCGCGCCCGGCGATGCGCACCGCGATCGACACGATCTGCTCCGCGCTCTTGCCGGCGCCGTATATGACCTCGGGGAATCCCTGTCGCAGCGCGCGATGATGATCGATCGTGGCGAAGCCGAGCGACTCGAGCGGTTCCGCTGCCAATGAATCGAGGGCGTCCTCCACACGCACGGCGCCGTCGGCGACGCGCGACAGCAGTTCCCGCACCCGCTCACGCCTCATGCGGCGTCGGCGGCGAACTCACCGCCGGCGTCGCCATGCGGCGCGCCATCGGCCTCGGCTGCGTACCGCTCGGCGTTCGCGAGGTAGCCGGCAAAGATCCCCTCGACTTCAGCGAACGACGTCACCGCGTAGAGCTGCTTGCGCAGTTCGGCTCCGCCGTGCAACCCCTTGGAATACCAGCCGAGATGCTTGCGGAACTCGATCGCGGCACCGCGCGGGTCCGTCTCGTACGCGACGACGAGGCGCGCATGATGAAGCGCCACGGCGAATCGTTCCGCGACGTCGGGCGCCGGACGTTTGGCTCGGCCGGCGAGCAGATCCTTCACCTGATTGAAGATCCACGGCTGCCCGTACGAGCCGCGCGCGATCATGATCCCGGCGCAGTTCGTCGCGCGATGCATCCGGACTGCATCCTCCGCCGACTTGATGTCGCCGTTGCCGAGCACGGGGATGTCCAGCGCCTCCACAACGGCCGCGATCTCCTCCCAGCGCGCGCTGCCGGAATACATCTGCGTGCGAGTGCGCGGATGCAGCGCGAGTACTCGGGCGCCGGCATCCTGGCACCGCAGCCCGATCGTGACCGGATCGCGCATCTCCTCGTTCCAGCCGCTGCGGATCTTGCACGTCACGGGGAGATGCGTTGCCGACGCGACGGCGCGGATGATCTGCTGCACGAGATCCAGGTCGCGCAGACACCCCGAGCCTCCGTTACGTCGCACGACCTTCTTGACCGGGCACCCGAAGTTGATATCGATGAACTCCGGCTGGAACACGTCGGACACGAACCGGGCAGCCTCGCCCATGGCGACGGGATCGGAGCCAAAGATCTGCACGCCGATGGGCCGCTCGCCGGCGCCGAAGGACAGCTTGTGGAGCGTGGCTTCGTTCTCGCGCCGGATGCCCTCGGCCGACAGGAACTCGGTGACGACGACGTCGGCGCCGTTCTCGTGGCAGAGCTGCCGGAAGGGCGACTCGGACACACCGGCCATCGGGGCCAGATAGAGCGGCACATCGGTGTCGAGCGGGAACGGAAAGGCCATGGGCGAAAGTTACCGGCGCACGGAAGACCAGGCAACGCCAACGTTTGACAATGGCCGGCGCGCGCGGGTACTTTCCTCGGTTGAACGACGACGACACGCCGCCGCCGGCGGCTGCCCGCACCAACACGCCCCGAGAATGCCCGAGATGGAACTGCGCGAGTTCTTCAGCGAAGATGCGATCAAGCTCGAGCTCGACGGCGAGACGAAGGATGACATCCTCAGGGAGCTCATCGCCCTCCTCAAGCTCGACGAGAAGTCCGAGGGCATGCTCTACAAGATGCTCAAGCGGCGCGAAAATCTCGGCTCCACCGGCATCGGCCGCGGTATCGCCATCCCGCACTGCCGGTCGCTGGTGGTGAACAAGCTGCGGGTGGCGTTCGGCCGGAAGCCGGCTGGCGTGGATTTCAAGGCCATCGACGAGAAGCCAGTCCACTTCTACTTCCTGATCGTCGCCCCGCCGCTCGAGGTGTCCAACCAGTATCTCCCCGTGCTCGGCAAGATCGCGCAGTTTTCCAAGGAGTCCGATGTGCCGCAGCGGCTGCTGTCGCTCACCGAGCCACGGCAGTTCCTCGAGCTGCTCAAGGAAAAGGGCGTCTGACGCGCGTGTCGAGCGTGCCGCCCATCTCCGCTACTCCCATTCGATGGTCGCCGGCGGTTTGGAGCTCACGTCGTACACGACGCGGTTCACTCCGTCCACTTCGCGGATGATCCGGTTGGAGATGCGCGCCATCACCTCGTGCGGGAACTGGTACCAGTCCGCCGTCATGCCGTCCGTGCTCGTCACGGCGCGCAAGGCGATGACGTTCTCGTACGTTCGCTCATCGCCCATCACGCCGACGCTTCGCACGGGGAGCAGGACGGCGAAGGCCTGCCAGATCTCGTCGTAGAGACTCGCGCTGCGAATCTCCTCGAGATAGATGGCGTCGGCCTGTCGGAGCACGGCGAGGCTCGGCTCGGCGACCTCCCCGATCACGCGAATCGCCAGCCCCGGCCCGGGAAATGGATGACGGCCCACCATCTCCTCGGGCAATCCGAGCTCGCGCCCCACGTTGCGCACCTCGTCCTTGAACAGCTCGCGCAGCGGCTCGATGAGCGCGAACTGCATGTCCGGCTTGAGCCCCCCCACGTTGTGGTGCGTCTTGATCGTCACGGACGGCCCACCGGTGGGTGACGCACTCTCGATCACGTCGGGATAGAGCGTTCCCTGCACGAGGAACTTCGCATGGGTGCCGGCGCTGGCCGTGGCCTCCTCGAAGACGTCGATGAACGTGTGCCCGATCGCCCGCCGTTTCGCCTCCGGCTCATCGATCCCCGCGAGCGCCGCGAGAAAGCGGACCGACGCGTCCACGGTGACGAGCTTGATGCCGAGATGCCGGGCCATCGTGCGCTCGACCTGCTCGCGCTCGTGCAGCCGCAGCAGGCCGGTGTCCACGAACACGCAGGTGAGCTGATCGCCGATGGCGCGGTGCACCAGGGCAGCCGCGACCGAGCTGTCCACCCCACCGGACAGCCCGCAGATGACCTCGGCGCCGCCGACCTGTGCCCGGATCCGTGCTACGTGCTCGTCGACGAACGCACCCGGCGTCCATCCCGGCGTCGCCGAGCAGATGGCGAAGAGGAAGTTGGCGATCAGTTCCCCGCCCCGCGGCGTATGCGCCACCTCGGGATGAAACTGCACGCCAAAGATCGGACGCGACGCATGCTCGATGGCCGACACCGGATTGCCGGGTCCTGCGGCGATGATCCGGAATCCTGGAGGCGCCGATTCCACGTGATCGCCGTGGCTCATCCACACAGTGGCGTCCTCGTCGGGAGAGAAGCCGTGGAACAGCGCGCTCGGCGCACTCGGTCGGATCTCGTCACGACCATACTGGCGTTGTCCCCCGCGAATGACCTCGCCGCCGAAGAGGTGGGAGATCAACTGCATCCCGTAGCACACCCCCAGCACCGGTGCGACGTCGAACAACGCGATGTCCGCGGTGGGCACATTCTCGCCGTACACGGAATTCGGTCCGCCGCTGAGAATGATGCCGGTCGGATCCCACTTCCGGATCCACTCGAGCGAACGCGTGGGTGGATGGATCTCGGAATACACCCGCGCTTCCCGGACGCGCCGTGCGATGAGTTGCGTGTACTGCGAGCCGTAGTCGATGATGAGGATGCGGCTCGCCGTCATGTCGTCCAGTGCGCGGGATCGAGACTGAGGAACTCCACGGTCTTGCTGTCCAGATCGAGGATGGCCGCCTGCGGCGTCCCGTGGAGCCAGCCGCACGCCTCGCCCGGATTCACGATGAGCGTGTCGCCGCGGTGCTTCATCGCCTGCTGATGCGTGAAGCCATGCACCACGATGCTGTGGCTCTCGATGCTGCGAGGCTGCACGTCGCCGAGGTCGTGGACGACCAGGATGCGCTGCCCGCCAAGCTCGAAGCTGTGGGGGCCCTCGAAGAGCTCGGCGCCGAAACCCGCCGTCGCCTTGGCGAGCAGCCCCTGCGTGTCGCCGTCATTGCGCCCGAAGACGCCGGCCAGCGACATACTCGCCTCCTCGATCGGTCGGAGTGCGAACGGCGCGCAGTAGTCTCCGGCGTGAATCAGCATCGAGACGCCACTCGCCTGCAGCAGTTTCACGAACTCGGCGACCGCCGGAATGCGATCGTGGCTATCGGCCATGAGACCAACGCGCATCAGCCACGCCTCCATTCTGGGTCTGCCTGCTCGAGCTGCACGAGATCTTCGTATCGCTCACGCGCGGTGACGATGGCGTAGCGATCACCGTCGACGAGCACTTCGGCGCCGCGGGGCCGGCTGTTGTAGTTGGACGCCATCACGTAGCCATACGCCCCGACGTCGTACACGGCGAGCAGGTCACCGGCATCGGCCTCGTCCATCTCACGGTCGAGCGCGAGAAAATCGCCGCTCTCGCAGACGGGACCCACGACGTCTGCCTTCATCTGCCCGCGCGAGACCGCCACGTTCTCGATCCGGTGATAGGCGTCGTAGTGGGACGGCCGAAGCAGTTCGGTCATGCCGGCATCCGTGACGAGGAACTCGCGTCCGCCACTGTGCTTGCGGTAGAGCACGCGCGTGAGCAGGATGCCGCAATTGCCGACGATGAACCGGCCGGGCTCCATCAGGAGCGTCAGTCCCGTGGGGCGCACGCGCGGCACCAGCGCAGTGGCGAACCGCTGCAGGTCCGGAGACTCCTCCTCGTCGTACGCGACGCCGAGGCCGCCGCCGATGTCGAGATACCGCAGCGTCTCGATACCGTCCGCCCGGATCATCTCGAGGAGCGCGACGAGACGCTCGGTGCCGTCGAGGTAGGGATCGAGCCTGAAGAGCTGCGAGCCGATGTGCATGTCGAGGCCTACCAGCGCACTGTGCGACAGCCCCGCGACGACGCGAGCGACGGCGTGCACGTCATCGAACGGGATGCCGAACTTCGCGCCCTTCTCCCCCGTCTTGATGTACCGATGCGAGCTGTCCACCGTGACCTCGGGATTGACCCGCAGTCCCACCGGCGCGATCACGCCCATCTCGCCAGCGATGCGGTCGAGCAGGCGGGCCTCGGCCTCCGACTCGACATTGATGAGCAGCACGCCGGCCTCGAGCGCCTCGCGCAGTTCGCGCGCCGTCTTGCCCACTCCCCCGAAGATGATGTCGCCACCACGAAAGCCCGCGCGCTGGGCGCGGAACAGCTCGCCCCCGGAGACGACGTCGACGCCGGCGCCGAGGTCGCGCAGCACGCGCAAGATGCCCGCGCTGGAGTTCGCCTTGAGCGTGTAGTGAATCCGGTGTGGCAGCGGCGCCAGCGCCGAGTCGAGCCGCTCGTACCGGTCGCGAACGGTCGACACACTGTAGACGTATGCCGGCGTGCCGACGTCGCTCGCGACAGCGTCGAGCCCGATGCCCTCGCAGGTGAGCGCGCCATGCTCCCTCGTGAAGGCGGACTTCAGTACGCCTTGGCCCACAACGCCTCGGCGGTCGCGGTCTGCCCACACTTCAGGCACGATGTCGGTGCGTCCGCCGAGCGGAACTCCTCGTCGGGCAGACAGCGGATCGTGGCTTTTGTCTCCTCCTTGATCTGCTGCTCGCAGCCCGCGTCACCACACCACCCCGCATAGACGAATCCCCCAGGCCCGTCCATCAACTCGCGGAAGCGGTCGTACGAGATCGGCTCCCGAACGCTGTTGGACTCGCGCCGATCCAACGCCGCGGCGAGCATGTCCCGCTGCATCGCCGACAGCGTCTCCGCCACATCCTCGCCGAGCGTGTCCAGCGACACCGGCCTCTTGACGCGCGTGTCGCGACGCACCAGCACGCCCTGATTGCTCGCGAGGTCGCGCGGGCCGATCTCCAGACGCAGCGGGATGCCACGCAACTCCCACTCGTAGTACTTGGCGCCGGGCTTCATGCCGTCGCGTGCATCGATGTGCACGCGCAGCCGTGCCGACTCGCGGCGCTCCCACGCGCCGAGCGTCCTGGCGATGCGGTTGGCGGCCTCGAGGACGAGCGCCCGCTCCTCGTCCGTGCGGTAGATGGGCACGATCACCATCTCGATCGGCGCGAGCAGCGGGGGCACCTGCAGCCCGATGTCGTCGCCATGCGTCATGACGAGGCCGCCGACCATGCGCGTCGAAACCCCCCAACTGGTGTTCCACGCGTACTCCGTCGTGCCCGCCTCACTCTGGAACTTGAGGTCGAATGCCCTGGAGAAGTTCTGCCCGAGATTGTGGGACGTGCCGGCCTGCAGTGCCTTGTTGTCCTGCATCATCGCCTCGCACGAATACGTGCGCAGCGCGCCGGCGAACCGCTCGGAGTCGGTCTTCTGGCCCGTCACGACGGGCATCGCGATATAGCCTTCCATGAAATCGCGATAGACCCCCAGCATCTGGCGCGCCTCCGCCTCCGCCTCGTCATGCGTGACGTGCGCGGTGTGCCCTTCCTGCCAGAGGAATTCCGTGGTGCGCAGGAAGAGGCGCGTGCGCATCTCCCAGCGGACGACGTTGGCCCACTGATTCATCAGGATCGGCAGATCGCGGTAGCTCTGCACCCACTTGGCGAACATCGAGTAGATGATCGTTTCCGAGGTGGGACGGATGATCAGCGGCTCCTCCAGCTTCTTCCCGCCACCGTGCGTGACGACGGCGGCCTCGGGCGCGAACCCCTCCACGTGCTCGGCTTCCTTGTGCAGGAACGACTCGGGAATGAGTAGGGGAAAGTAGGCGTTCTGGTGCCCCGTCTCCTTGAACTTGTCATCCAGCGCGCGCTGCATGCGCTCCCAGATGCCATAGCCGTTGGGGCGGATCACCATGCACCCCTTGACCGGCGAATAGTCCGCCAGCTCGCTCTTCAGCACCACTTCGTTGTACCACGCGCTGAAATCCGTCGCGCGCGTGGTCAGCTTCTTGTCGTCAGCCATTGGAGGCAGTGTCGTTCGAGAGAGTCACAAATGTCCTGGCGCCGCTCGCCTGCGCGGCTTTCTTCTGCTTGCTCAGCGACTGCGGACGCAGCGCGTATTCCACTGACGTGCCCTCGCCGCGCAAGCGTGCCGCCTCGGCCATCACCGCCTCGAGCGGCTGCGTCTCCGCGCCGGCGAGCCAGACGTCGGCGGCCGTGCTGGCGGGCTGCAGCAGGCCCTTGGCGCGGAGCAGCTCGCCGAGCACCACGTCGCCCATCCCGAAGCCAAGGGCCGGCATGGCGTCGCCGCCGAGCGACGCCAGCAGCTCGTCGTACCGCCCGCCGCCGCAGATCGCTCGGAATTCGCCCGACCGATCGAACAGCTCGAACACGATGCCCGTGTAGTACGCCAGGCCTCGCACGATCCTGAGATCCAGGACCGCGTAGTCACCCACGCCAAGCGCCGCCAGATAGCCGAAATACCGACCGAACTGCTCCAGGTACGGTGCGACGCCCGCGGCGCCGCCGAATCGCTCGCCGAGCCGCGGAAGATCGTAGCTGGTCACCACGTCGTAGACGTCGTCGGCCAGCGACGGATCGCCAATCACCTCGCCGAGCCTGGTCAGCGATACGGCGAGCGGCGCCCGGTCGATCTTGTCGATCACCGCGTACACGTCGGCGAGCGCGCGCTCGGCGACGCCCAGCTCCGCGAGGATCGCGTTCAGCAAACGGCGATCCGAGATGCGCGCCACGAAATGCTCGCTCGTCAGACCGAACGCGCGCAGCATGTCGATCGCACAGGCAATCAGTTCCGCATCCGCCGCGAGATCGGATGTCCCGAAGAGGTCGACGTTGAGCTGATAGTGCTCGCGCAAGCGCCCCTTCTGCTGTCGCTCGTAGCGGAACAGCTGCGGCATGGCGAACCACCGCACCGGCTTGCGCAATGCGTTCGCGCGTGCCCCCACCATTC
>JBKJIY010000103.1:0-34456 GCA_046598315.1 Gemmatimonadaceae bacterium | reverse complement strand
GTTCCGCGGTGACCGGCGTCTCGTCATCCAGCAGACGGAGTTCCGGTGACCGCCGCCTCGTTCGATCTCACCGGTCGGGTCGCCGTCATCACGGGAGGGTACGGCGTGCTGGGAGGCAGCATTGCGGATGCGCTCGCCGCCGCTGGCGCGCGCGTCGCGCTGCTCGGACGTCGTGGCGAGCCGGCGGCGGCCAAAGCCGCGCAGCTGGTGGCGCGCGGCGGGGAGGCGATCCCCCTCGTGGCCGACGTGCTTGACGCCGACGGATTGCGTGCGGCGCGCGACGAGCTGCTGCAGCGGTGGGGGCGCCTCGACATCCTCGTCAACGCCGCCGGCGGGAACGTGCCGCGGGCGCGGACCGACGCCTCGGCCGTGTTCGAGTTGCCGCTCGACGCTTTCGACGAGGTCGTGCGCCTCAATCTGCACGGCACGGTCCTGCCGACCCTCGCCTTCGGCGAAGCGATGGCGGCTCAGCGCCGCGGCGCGATCGTGAACATCTCGTCGATGGCGGCGGCGCAGGCGATCAGCGGCGTGATGGGCTACTCGGTGGCCAAGGCGGCGATCGAGAATTTCACGCGATGGATGGCGGTGGACCTGGCACGTCGGTTCGGTGACGGCGTGCGCGTGAACGCCATCGCGCCCGGCTTCTTCGTCGCCGACCAGAACCGTGGGGTGCTCGTGAATCCCGACGGCAGCCACACCGAGCGGGCGCGCACGATCATCGCGCACACACCGATGGGGCGCTTCGGCTCGCCCGCCGAGTTGAGCGGCGCCGTGCACTGGTTGTGCAGCGATGCGGCGTCATTCGTCACCGGGATCGTCGTTCCCGTCGACGGCGGCTTCAGCGCCTTCAGCGGCGTGTGACATGACGGACAGGAATCTTTCGCACGTGACGGAGACATGAAGCTCGGACTCGGACTGTACCGCGGCCTGCTCTCGGAGGAGAACTTCAGGTTCGCCCGCCAGGCTGGCGTGACGCACCTCGTCGTCCACCTCGTCGACTACTTCGCTGGCAAGAACCCCGAGCTCACGAGCGGCACCAACGACATGGGTTGGGGCATCACGGCGAGTGGCGACCGTCCATGGAACGAGGAGGAGCTTCGCGCCATCAAGCGCGCCATCGAGCAGCACGGCCTCACCTGGGAGGCGATCGAGAACTTCGATCCCGCCCACTGGCACGACATCCTGCTCGACGGCCCGCGCAGGGTGGAGCAGATGGAGACGCTCAAGCGCACGGTCGAGATGATCGGCCGCGTGGGCATTCCGATCATGGGCTACAACTTCAGCCTCGCCGGCGTGTGGGGATGGACGAAGGGCCCGTGGGGACGCGGCGGCGCGAAGGCGCTGGTGTACGACGAGTCGAAGATCGATCCGCAGGCGCCGATGCCCAATGGCATGGTGTGGAACATGATCTACGATCCGCACGCGCCGCCGGGAACGGTGGCGGGATGCGGACCGGACGAGCTGTGGCAACGCTACGAATGGTTTCTCGCCCAGATCATTCCGGTCGCCGAGGAGGCGGGGGTGCGCATGGCGCTGCATCCGGACGATCCGCCGGCGGACATGCTGCGTGGCACGGCGCGCCTGGTGAATCAGCCGGACAAGTACCAGCGCGTGCTCGATCTGGCGCCGAGCGCCGCCAACGCACTGGAGTTCTGCCTCGGCTCCCTGCAGGAGATGCGCGAGGGCGACGTGTACGAGAGCATCGAGCGCTACGGCCGGCAGGGAAAGATCGCCTACGTCCACTTCCGCAACGTGCGCGGCAAGGTGCCGCACTATCAGGAAGTGTTCGTCGACGAAGGCGACATCGACATGCTCCGCGCGATCCAGTCGCTGCGCGACGTGGGTTACGACGGTGTGATCATCCCGGATCACACGCCGGAGATGACCTGCGGCGCCCCGTGGCACGCGGGGATGGCCTACGCGCTCGGCTACATGCAGGCCGCGTTGCAGATGGCCGAGCGCGGTGCTGTCGAGCGCAAGCTCACACCGGCTGCTCGATCGACGGACTGAGCGGCGTGAACAGTTTCGGCCCGCTCTCGGTGATATGGAGGCAGTCCTCGAGCCGGATGCCGAACTCGTCGTAATTGGTGATGGTCGGCTCGGCACTGAAACACATGCCCGGCTGGAGCTTCGTCAGGTTGCCGCGCACGAAGTTGGTCCACTCGTGTCCGTCCAGCCCGATCCCGTGGCCGGTGCGGTGCGGCAGTCCCGGCAGGCGATAGTCGGGCCCATAGCCCGCGGCGATGATCAGTTGGCGCGCGGCCCGATCCACCGAGTCGCACGTGGCGCCAACCTGCGCCGCGGCAATGGCGGCCGACTGCGCGCGCTTCTCCAGATCCCAGACGTCGCGCTGGCGCTGCGTCGGCTTGCCGAACACGGTGGTGCGCGTGATGTCCGACGCGTAGCCTTCCACCGTGCATCCGCCATCGACGAGCACCACGTCGCCCTCCTTCAGCGTCTGCGGCTGCACGCTGCCATGCGGAAAGGCGGTGTACTTGCCGAATGCGACGAGCGCGCCATCCGACGCGCCGCCGAGCTTCCGCGTGGTGGCGGCCATGCCCTGCGACACCTCCTGCGTGGTCATGCCTTCCCTGAGCGCGGCGAGCGTGGTGCCGAGCGCCTGCAGCGTGATGTCGTTGGCCTGCTGCATGAGCGCGAGCTCGGCGGGCGACTTGAACATGCGGCAGCCCGCGGTGACCGGCGTCGCGCTCACGAACCGGGCGCGCGGCAGTTGCTGCCGAACGCCATCCTGTACGAAGAATCGCAGCCGCTCCTCCACGCCGATCATCCGGGTGGCCCTGCGGTCGCGCAGGATCCCGGCGATCACGCGATATGGATTCTCGTCCTCCTGCCAGACGCGGACGTCTTTCGAGAACCGGATGAGCTCGCGCGCGCGCTGCTCCTCGAAGCCCGGCGTCACGAACGCCAGCTCTCCGCGCGCCGGAAGCACGAGCACGAAGGGGCGCTCGCTGTTGCCCCACCGGACGCCGGTGAAGTAGAACATGCTCGAGCCGCCCTCGAGCAGCATCGCGTCGAGGCCATGCTGCACCATCAGCCGCCGTGCCTTCTCGATGCGCGCGAGCCGCTCCTCGTCGGTGATCGGTGACGCGACGGAGGGCGAGACTGACGGGGTGGGCGAGGGCGGCGTGGCAGCCGACAGCTCGGCGACGCCGAACAGGGGGCCACCGCGCGCGGCGGCAGCGGCCCCGGCAAGCGCCGCTGACCGGAGGAGGAAGTTCCGTCGCTCCATGGGATGTCTCTTCGTTGAGGGAGTGAAAGCCGAGCAGAGCGAAAGTACGAAGTCGGCAACAGTCTGAGAAGCCAGGGAGCGCTTCGTGCGATCGTTCCCAGCCGCATCCTGGTGCCTTGCGCGAACGGCCACCGGCCAACTCACTCTCGGTGAATCATGTCTCGACCAGCAGACCGCCAGTGCGCCCCCAGTGCGTCACGGCCCCGGGCGGTGCCCTATCCCGAAGTCTGGCGCGAGCGGTACGGGCCGTGGGCGGTGGTGACTGGCGCATCGTCGGGTATCGGGCGCGCGACGGCGGAACAGCTCGCCCAGTCTGGCATGCACGTGGTGCTGGTGGCGAGAAACGCCGACGCACTGAACGAGCTCGCCGCCAGACTGCGCGCACAGCAGCATGTCGAAGTACGCGTCATCGCCACGGACCTGGCACGGCTGGACGGGGTCGCGGCCGTCGAACTGGGCACGACGGACCTCGACGTCGGTCTGCTGGTGGCTGCCGCGGGCTTCGGCACCTCGGGACCCCTTGTCGGAGCGCCGCTCGAGCGCGAGCTCGAGATGCTCGATGTGAATTGCCGAGCGGTCCTCATGCTTACGCATCACTTCGGGCATCGGCTCAAGCAACGAGGTCGTGGAGGGATCGTGTTGTTCGGCTCCATCGTCGGCTTCCAGGGCACGCCGTACGCGGCTCACTACGCGGCGACCAAGGCATATGTACAATCGCTGGCCGAGGCACTGCACGTCGAGCTCGCGCCGTATGGTGTGCACGTACTCGCGTCGGCCCCGGGACCCACCGCAAGCGGGTTCGCCGCCCGCTCCGACATGCGCATGGGGGCCACCGTGAGCCCTGACGTCGTGGCGGGTTCGACGCTCGCGGCCCTGGGCCGCCAGGTCACCGTGCACCCTGGGCTGTTGACGAAGCTGTTGACCTACGCACTCGCGCTGCTGCCCCGAGGGGGGCGCGTGCGCATCATCGGGATGGTCATGCATGGCATGACCAGTCACCACGACGTGGGCGCCTCTGCGCGCGCGCGGCCCGGGGTGATGCTGACGCTCCTCGTGCTGCTCGCGCTGCTCGCGTTTCCGCACTCGGTGACCGCGCAGCAGCGCGATGCGAGGCGCGATGGGTACATCACGACGCCCGATTCGGCCAGGCTGTACTATCGCGTCGCCGGCACCTCGGGCGACACGGTGATCGCCATCCACGGCGGACCCGGCGTGGATCTGGAGAGCATCGCCGGGGACTTCGCGCCGCTCGCCCGGCGTCACGTCGTGATCTTCTACGATCAGCGAGGCGCAGGCCGCTCCACACTGCCGGCCGACACGATCTCCTTGAACGCGCACCAGCAGGTCACGGATCTCGAGTCCGTGCGGCGCCATTTCCGCCTGCGAAAAGTCACGCTCGTGGCGCACTCGTACGGACCGCTGCTGGCGGCATCGTATGCCATCGCACATCCCGACGTCGTGCGGCGCATGGTGTTCTTCGGCCCGGTGCCGCCGCGTCGCGGTGATTTCTGGCAGCGCTTCGGGCAGAGCATGGCCACGCTGCTGGACAGCGCACAGCGGGCCGGCCTGGCCGAGGCGAACGCGAGACTGGGCAGCTCGACGGCCGACACGCGCGCGGCGTGCCGCGACTACTGGGCGATCGCCATGCGCCCTCGCCTCGCCGAGCCGGCTCGCACGCTGCCGTTGATCAGATCGGACCTCTGCGCGTCGGATCCCCGCGGCATCCGCTACGGACTCACGACGACGAACCGTGTGGTGATGGGGTCGTACGGCGACTGGGATCTACGCGCCGCGCTCGCCTCGGTATCCGCGCCGACGTTGATCGTGCATGGCGTGCAGGAGGCGATCCCGATGGATCTCGTGGAGGAATGGACGACGGCGTTGCCGCACGCCACTCTGCTGCGCGTCCCACGCGCGGCGCATTTCGTCTACGCCGAGCGGCCCGAGCTGGTGTGGCCGGCGGTGGAGCGATTCCTCGGTGGCAGGCCGGCTTCGTCACGCCGCGCGCCGCGCCGCTGAGGTCAGCGAACCTGCCACACGACGGCGTGCTGCTGTCCGTCCGCCGCCTGCGCCCATCCGGCAGACGCCAAGGTAAGGGCGACTGGAGACGCAGACAACGGCGGCTACGGATGATTATCGAGCTGGCCGTCGCGCGCACCGCTCGGCGACCTCCATCACTGCCGAGGCTCTGGGCTGCTTGGCGAACCAGACGACCTGGCTCTCGCCGACCGACGAGGTGAGCCGATCGAGCGCAGCGCCTACCGCCAGCCCACGATACACGACGAGGATCAGGTGATCGAGCTGCGCGGCGGCGACCTTGCGCGCCTTGGCCTCGAGATATTCCGGGGTCCAGAAGCCGACGAGCTCGATGAGCGCCTCGCGGCCGTCGGCATGACGCAGCGTGAAATCGGGCAGGAACAGCTCGTCACCCACCGGGACGAGGGTCGACTCGCGCGTCAGATGCCATCCACCGCGTTCCGCGCCGAAGCGCTGGCGAAAATCCGTGGCGAGCAACCGCTCCCATGCTGAATCGTAGCTGGCGCGCGCGGCGGGCCGTCCGACGGGCGCAGCGCCGCGCGCGGGACGCGGACGGCCGCGTGCCACGAACTGCACGACCGCCTCGCCGCGGCGAATGTCGGCGTCGAAGCGCCAGCGTGGCGCCCGCGTGAGGGCAGGGATGATCCGCGCCAACCGAGCGCCGTAACGCGCCGGCCGCACGAGAAAGGCCGCTGCCGGTCCCGTCAGCTCTACCTCGTACGATCGTCCCGCCGGTCTGATCACGTGCATGAGGCGCGCGGCCTTGATCGCGCGGAAGATGCCCCGCCATCCGCCACGCGCCGTGAATCGCACGCGCTCCGCATCCAGCAGCACGGCGCGCGCGAGCTCCATGTTGTAGCGCGCCAGCAACGCGCGTCCATCAATGCGCGGCGCGCGCACGAGCACGCGCGCACTAGGCGCGTCCGCGTAGAGAAGGCGCTCGACGTCGCCCGCCGCGAGTCCGAGTTCGACGGCGGCGCGCTCGTAGGGGACCATCTCGTCGCCAGGCACCGGCGGCCACATGGTACCGCGCGCCCGAAAGACCGCGTCGCGGATCTCCGATGCGCGTTCCGCCCCCGCCGGTGAACGGAAATCGCCGAGGTCGAGCAGCGTCCTGGCGATGCCCGCCAGCCGCGAGCTGTCTCGCACTCGGCGCTCCTGCCGGCGTAGCGCTTCGATGACCCGTTCGCGTGGCCATCCCTCGAGCCGCCGCGCCAGCCGGCACAATCTGTCGAGGAACGGCACGACACGTCCCTCGGCATCGGCCAGATACTCCACGCGGGCCCGGCCGTCCTCGATTCGAAGGAACGGCGCGACATGCGATCGGCTCAGCACGCGACGCGCGACACGCTACAGGCCGAAGCCGAGCTGCCCTTCACTCACGCGCCTGACCCCGGCACCGCGCTTCTGCGCGGTGAAGAACTCGTAGGTGTTGGCGGCGACGATCTCATAGAGGGTCGCGACGGCATCACCCTGCCGCCGCAACAGCCGTCCGAGTCGCTGGGTGTGCTGCCGCCCGCTCCCGCGCGTGGAGTCACCGAGCACGATGCCCAGCTTGGCCGACGGCACATCCCACCCCTCGTCGAGCACGCGAACGCTGGCGACGGCGCGGATGTCGCCGCGCTGCAGCGCCGCGAGCAGCGCGTGGCGTTCGCTGGCGGGAGTCGATGCGGTGATCATGGGAATGGCGAGCGCGCGCGAGACAGCCATGGCCGCATCGGTGCCTCCGCAGAAGATGACGGCGCGCTCCGCCGGATGAGCGCGGAGGATTCGCTCGGCCTCGCGCAGCTTGCCGTCGGCAAGGCGAACGAGCCGTTCCCGCTCGTGGAAGGCACCGAGCGCCCGGCGGGCCGTTGGCGAGCGGCGGGCGCTGGCGGCGAACATCCGCCACGCATCGGCCGGCGTCGCGGCACGCTCGCGATGGCCGGCCATCGCCATGTGGCGCTCGTACATGTCCGTCAGTGCGGCATAGCGGACCTCCTCTCCTGGCGAGAGGCGCACGTATCGCCTGATGAGGGCGAAGCGCGCGAGCTCGGCGTCGGTCATCTCGCCGATCGTTCGTCGGTAGACCACGGGCCCCACGAGGCGGCGAAGCTCCGTGTCGTGTCCATCGGGGTACGTGGCCGTGAGCCCGAGGCGCGATGCTGCCGGCGAGATGCGGAGATGATCGTGCCACGCGCGCGCGTCACCCGCGCTGGTATCCGCCAGATGGTGTGCCTCGTCGAGCACGAGCAACGGGAAGCGTTCGCCCCACCGTTCGAGCAAGGGGAACGCCGAGTGATAGGTGGTCACGGTGAGCGGCCGCACGTCCTTCTCGTCACCGTACCACGAGCCGACACGCTCGGCGCCGAACACGTCGGCGAGCTGGGTGAACCACTGCGCGACGAGTGCTCGCGTGGGAGCCACGATGCAAGCGCCGGCGCGCAGCGCGTCGATGGCGAGCAGGGCCACTAGGGTCTTGCCCGCACCCGTGGGCAGTACGACCGTCCCGCGATGGCCTGCGGTGCGCCACCGCTCCACCGCTTCCCGCTGATAGGGACGGGGCGCGCGTGGATCGAGCAATGGCGCGTCGAGCTCGTCCGGGGCGTCACTCTGCTCCGCGACACCATGGGCGCTCGCCCATTCCCGCAGCTCGGCATAGCGATGGCCAGGGGAGACGAGGGCATCGAGCCGCGGATCGTGAATGAGCCAGTGGGGCGCGTCCTCAGCGGGGACGCCCCTGAGGACGGCCAGGCCGAGCCGCCAGGACAGTGTGCGTGGAAGGATCGGGGGAGCATCGATCATCTCGAGCCAACATGTGGCCGTCCCCATCCTCGCGCCACCCACGCCGCGCCGCCGGCGCAACTACTGTTAAAAGCAGCGATCGCCGCGATATTTCATCGGCGTGCCCGCTCACCCGCCGCACGGCGCACGAGCACTCGATTCCACCGACAGACCCGATGGCCGACAACGCGCAGGAACGTTCCGCCGAGATGCCCTTCCTGGATCATCTGGAAGAGCTCAGATGGCGCATCATCTGGGCACTCGGTGCCGTCCTCCTCGGCGTGGGGATGGGGTTTCTCATCGTCTCCCGGTTCGACCTCATCCTGTTCCTCGAGCAACCCATTCTTCCCTACCTGCAGGGGAGAAAGCTCGTGTTCACGCATCCCGGCGATCCGTTCCAGATCTTTCTGAACGCCGCGCTGATCATCGGATGCGTCTGCGCGTCGCCGATGATCGTGTATCAGCTCTGGGCCTTTCTCGCGCCGGGCCTGTACAAGCACGAGCGGCACATTGCCGTGGGGGTGCTGTTCGCCGGCATCGCGCTGTTCGCCGCCGGCGCGGTGATGGCGTTCAAGGTCGTCGTGCCCCTCTCCCTGCCCTTCCTGATGGGGTTCGGCGGCAACGCGCTGGAGCCGATGATCACGGCGGGAGACTACTTCGGCTTCGTGTTCAGCATGGTCCTGACCTTCGGCATCAGCTTCGAGCTGCCCATGGTCATCCTGGCGCTGTCGGCGTTCGGCATCGTCACGCCGCAGATGCTGTCGAAGTTCCGGCGCCACGCGCTCGTCGTGATCTTCGTCGTGGGCGCGTTTCTCACACCGGGCGACCTGATCTCCACGACCGTCGCCCTCGCCGTGCCGCTCTACCTGCTCTACGAGTTCAGCGTGCTGGCGTCGCACGTGATCTATCGCAAGCGCATCCGCAAGGCCGCGGCGGAGGCCAGAGAGGAGGCTGAGGCCACCGCCCGGGACATCGGTCCGTAGACGAAGATGGCGTGGGGAGCAGAATCGACATCTGCAGGATACATGCGTACATGAACCAGATTCAGCTCCATTCGCCCGACCGCATCGACACGAGAGTCGGTGGCACGCCGCTCGTGCGTCTCACGAGCGTCGTGGAGCCGGGCATGGCGCAGGTGTGGGTGAAACTGGAGGGACAGAACCCCGGCGGCTCGATCAAGGACCGTACGGCGCTGGGCATGGTACTCGACGCCGAGCGGCGTGGCGTCCTGCTGCCCGGGGGGACGATCGTGGAGCCGACGTCGGGCAACACCGGGATCGGGCTCGCACAGATTGCCGCCGCGCGAGGGTACCGGCTGATCCTCTGTCTGCCCTCATCGATGAGCGAGGAGCGCAAGCGTACGCTGGAAGCATATGGCGCGGAGCTGGTGCTCACGGACCCGGAGCGACGGATGCTCGCCGCCATCGAAGTCGCGGAGCGGCTGCGCGACGAACTCGGGGCGTGGATGCCGAATCAGTTCACCAATCCGGCCAACCCGCGCATGCATTACGAGACGACGGGGCCGGAGCTGTGGGCGCAGCTCGAGGGCCGCGCCGACGCGTTCGTCTACGGGTCCGGCACGGGCGGGACGATCAGCGGAGTAGGGCGCTTCTTCAAGGAGCGGAACCCGTCGCTCCTCGTGGTGGCGGTGGAGCCGGCGCGGTCGCCAGTGCTCGCCGGCGGCGAGCGCGGCGCGCATCAGTTCCAGGGCATGGGTCCCGGCTTCGTGCCGGAGAACTTCGATCGCTCGGTCGTTGATCGCGTGCTCCCCGCATGGGAAGAGGATGCATTTCCGCTCGCGCGCCGGCTGGCTCGCGAAGAGGGGCTGTTCGTCGGCATGTCGAGCGGCGCCATCGTGTGGGCGTCGCTTCAGGTGGCTCGCGATCTGGGCGAGGGGGCACGCGTGGCGTGCATCGCCCCGGACGGCGGCGCACGCTATCTCTCGACGACACTGTTCGCCGCACCGCCCGACGCGCAGTCGGACGTCCCTATCTAGAGGCATGCCGAGCAGCCGATGAATTCTCCCAGCGCTCGCCCGAGCCTCCTCCCCGACTGGTTCGCCACCATCGCTCGCCACGGCATGGCTGACGCGCTCGGCATCGAGGTGCTCGAGCTCTCCGGCGAGCGCGTGGTGGCCACGATGCCGGTGGACGCCCGCACGCGCCAGCCGTTCGGGCTCCTGCACGGCGGCGCCAGCGTGGCGCTGGCGGAGACGGTCGCGTCGCTGGGCGCCGCGGCGCGTCTCGATCTCTCGCAGCAGGTGGCGGTAGGCCAGGAGATCAACGCCAACCATCTGCGCGGCAAGACGGACGGCCTCGTGCGCGCGACGGCGGTGCCGGTTCACGTGGGACGCACGAGTCAGGTGTGGTCGGTGGAGATCGCCGACGAGGACGGTCGGCTGGTCTGCATCTCGCGATGCACGATGGCCATCGTCCCGCGTCGGCAGTAGGCGCAAGGGACCGACCAGCGCGGCGTCAGTCCTCGGCCATCGCTTTCTGCGTCTCCGGCATCGTGACGTACACGGCGAGCGACGCCGCGATGCACGTGGTGACATACCAGTAGAACCACCGCTCGTGGCCCATGCTCTTGGCCCAGAGCGCGAGATACTCGGCGGTGCCGCCGAACACCGACACGGCGACGGCGTAGGGAAAGCCCACGCCGAGCGCCCGGATGGCGGTGGGGAACAGCTCGGCCTTCACCACGGCGTTGATGGCGGTATAGCCGCTGATGGCGACGAGCGCCAGCACGAGCAGCACGAACGCATGCGTCTCGCTGCGCGCGGTGCTGAGGGCGTCGAGCAGCGGCACGGTGCCCAGCACGCCGAGCACGCCGAAGGAGATGAGCACGGGCCGGCGGCCGATGCGATCGGACAGCAGGCCGACGAGCGGTTGGATGAGCATGAAGACGAGCAGCGAGAGCGCCGAGACCTGCGTCGCGGCAGTCTTGGAGAAGCCGGCGGTATTGACGAGAAACTTCTGCGCGTAGGTGGTGAAGGTGTAGAACGCCACCGTGCCGCCGGCGGTGAGTCCCACGACGGTGGCAATGGCCCGCGGATGAGCGAGCAGCGCGCGCACGGGCGAGCGCGTCGGCGTCTGGCTGGCCGAGCGGAATGCCGGCGTTTCGTCGAGTCCGCGTCGCAGCCAGAGCGCCGCGACCGCGAGCGCCCCACCGATGGCAAAGGGGATGCGCCATCCCCAGCTCTCCAGCGCGTCGGTGGCCATCACGCGCTGCAGCAGCACCAGCACCGCCAGGGCGATGAGCTGGCCGGCGATGAGGGTCACGTACTGGAAGCTCGAGTAGAATCCTCGATAGCGCTGACCCGCCATCTCGCTCAGATAGGTCGCGCTCGCTCCGTACTCCCCGCCAACGCTCAGGCCCTGCAGCAGCCGGGCGAGCACGAGCACCACCGGAGCTGCCACGCCGATGCGCTCGTAGCTCGGCGTGACGGCGATGAGCATGGAGCCGGCGCACATGAGCAGGACGGACACGCTGAGCGCTGCGCGCCGGCCGCGCCGATCCGCGTAGCGTCCCATGAGCCAGCCGCCCAGCGGGCGGGCGAGGAAGCCGACGGCGAACACCGCGGCGGCATTGAGCAGCTGGGCCGTCTGGCTGGCCGGCGGAAAGAATGACTTGGCGAAATACAGCGAGAACGCCGAGTACACGTACCAGTCGTACCACTCGACGAGATTTCCGGCGGATCCGCCGATGATGGAGCGCAGCCGGCGCGGTGCGGCGGAGTCGGATGTCGGCACTATTTCGCTTCGTATTTCCAGTTGCGGGACTTCCCCTGGGCAATCCAGTCGAGTGCCTGTGCCACCCGCCGCTGCCGCGTGGCGTCGCGCTTCGCCTCGACGATCCACTCGATGTATTCGCGGCGGTGGCTCGGCGACATGGCGGCGAACCGCGCCGCTGCTTCGTCGTTCGCGCCCAGCGCCGACTGCAGATCGGCGGGCATCGCGAGCGCGGGCTTCGGCGTCTTAGGCCTGGACCGTTCTGTCGACTTGACGCCCGCCGAGTTCAGTTGCGCCGCCCGCTTCACGTAGGCGATCATCGTTTTCCTGGCGGGCAGGTCTTTCACTGACTCGATGCGGCCGAACTGGCCCATGGCCCCGCCGGCACGCTCGCCGACGACGAGCGATCCGTTCCAGAGGGAGAACGCGCAATGTGACTTGAACGCCGCCATGGCGCACAGCATGCCCTGATGCACGAAGTGCGGAGCGCTCCACTTGACCGTCTCTTCCACCGTGGGGCAGCCAGCATGGACGATCTCGCGCAGATGCGCGAGAATGGGGTGAGCGAAGGGCTGTGACTTCTCGATGTACGCGTCGATGCGCGGATCCCGGCTGCCCATGTGCGCTCCAGCAACGGTTCGGAGAGGATGTGCGGGGACAAGCTACCGCCGGGTGCCGAGGAGAAGCAACGCGATGCGCTCGCGGGTGGAACATGGGACGGCGGGTGGTCTAGTATTGTCCTCACCGGCTGCTGTCGGTCATTCCTCGAACGCCTCGTCATGGCCCAGCTCAGACATGCCGTCGTCGGATTCGCCCTTCTGGGTTCGCTCGGGTGGGCCGCACCGGTCGCACCGGCGGACGTCGTGCCCGGCTCGTACGCCGCCGTGCAAGCCAATGGCGGCCCTCTGCCGTGGACTACCAAGGTGCCGGCGGTAAGGGGACTGACGCACTGGGCGCGGCTCGACCTCGCGGTACTGCGGCTCACCGCCAACGGCCGTTATTCGCTGAGCTATCGCTACACCCAGGAAGTGCTCGACAGCAAGCGTCCTGGCCGGCTGCCTCCCGCCCGCGACGAGCTCTCCTCGGGCCGTTACACCCAAGCGGGGAGGAAGCTCACCTTCGTGCCGATGAAAGCTGGCAAGGCGCAGCGGATCGTCGTGGCTGAGGTCGCCGGCAACGACATCCTGCTGGACAAGACGGTGTTCGTGGGCGAACGACCCTTCAAGGTGCGCCTGCTGTTCCGGCGGGATCCGTCGTACTACTGACGACACTCCCCGCTCACGACGAGACGAGTACTACCAGCGGTAGATGAAGGCGACGTACGGCACGAGCGTACTCGCCCCGCTCGCCCCGAGAGCCGCGAGGTCCACGGCGAGCTTCTCGCCCATGAAGCGCACGCCGCCGGAGAACCCGGCGTCCGTTCCCGACTGCGTGACGAAATAATTCTCCGTCACGAGCGCAAACGAACGGGAAACGCGCACATGCCCGCCGAGCATGACGAGTGCGGTACTGCTGATGGCCCCCCGCGCGAAGCCGTACCCGACCCCCGTCGTCACACTGGCGTCCTCGCCGCCGAAGGTGCCGACCCCGTAGCCGATGCCGACCGGGCTCGCGTCGACGATGCCCTTGGCGCCCGCGACCAGCGCCCCCACGGCGACATTCACGCGAGGGCTGGCGTACACGCCCACCTTGGGCGTGATGTAGAACAGCTGCTCGTCCAGGCCGGGGCCCGGAAACAGCGACATCCCCCCGCCGATGGTCACGCGATCGGTCAATCCCGCCTGCAGGCTGGGGAAGAAGATGTACGCGTCGGCGAAGTAGAGCTCGCCCGTGCGCAGCATTCGCCCGGTAGGCGCAAAGAACAAGCGCGTGCGACTGGGGTCCTCGGGCCAGAGCTCGCCGTCGTGCAGTGCGCTCGCGGCCATCAGGCGGACTCTGTGGATCGCGGCGCGCGGCACGGGCGTCTCCCCCACGCCGCTGGCGAACCGCACGACCGTCGGCGTCACCTCCAGCACGCGGCCCACCAGGGTCGTTCCGTCGCGCAGCGTGAGCACCGCGATCTGGCCTTCCGGGGTGACGCGAAGATTGGCGGTGCGGGTGGTGTCCTGCGCGCGCGCGGTCGCGGGGATGACCAGCAGTCCCAGCGCCAACGCCAGGCAGAGCACGAGGGGTGCGCGTTGGAGGAGTCGCATCGAGGACCCTGGAGTGAGGGTTGCACCGGCGGACCGTCGCCTCATCCGCAAGCGGGTGAGATCATAACGCCATGCGCACCCGAGCACGACTGGCCAGGGCGACGATCAAGGCGGAGAACGTGTCGGGATCGTCGTAGGGAAGTGCGTGCGCGCCGTTCGCGACGACGTCGAGCGTGGCACCCGCCGCGTCCGCCCGGTCGCGCCCGACGAGCCGCGCCACCTGATCGGCCCACTGCGCAGTGACGAGGAGATCGCGTCCGCCGCACACCACGCTCGTGGGCGCGAGGATCGCCGGCAGCTTCTCTTCAATCCGGTCGCCGAGCGCCGTGCGCAGGGTCGCGAGCAACCGGAACGGACCCGCACGCAGGTAGTCGCTGGCGACGAGCAGCGAGAGAGACACGTGCTCGCGCGGGATATCGGCGAGCACGCGCCCGAGCTGCCCCAGCACGGTGCGATGCGCGGGATCCATCGTGGGCGCATTGAGCACCAGTCCGGCGGCGCGCGCCGGCTCGCGCGTGACCAGCTCCACGATCACCTGGCACCCAAAGGAATTCCCGACGAAGACCGCACGGGCAATTCCCCGCACGTCGAGCCAGCGGCCGAGCGCACCTGCCAGCTCGCGCAGATCGTACGCGCGACGCGGCGTCCCGCTCCGTCCGAAGCCCGGCAGATCGAGCCCCGCCACCTGATGACGGCGCGCGAGCAACGCCATCGTCGGCTCCATGTACGTGATGGAGACTCCGAGCCCGGGCACGAACACGATCGGGACGACGCTAGCGACGTGCCCGGCCGATACGCGCGCATGAACGCGGACTCCATCGATGTCGTCCCACACCGATTCGAGCGCGGGAGACGTGGGTCGTTCTCGCATCCGCCCTATTCTACCGCGGCCGCGCCAGCAGCGTGAGCGCCGAGCGCCCCTCCTGCTCCACCTGCGCGATGGTGCACGAGCCGGGCGCCTTGTCGGGCCGCCAGCGCAGAAACGAGGTGCCGTGGCGAAAGCGCCCGCCGGAGAAATGATCGTAGCGCACCTCCACCACGAGCCTGGGCGCGAGCGGCTCCCACTGACTCGACCGCTCGGTGCTCCACCGGCTCGGCCCACCTGGCGCCTGGCCAGTGAAGCCCGGCGCCCTCACCAGCTTTTCCAGTTTGAGCGTCACCGCCGGCTTGTCGGGGGTGGGAATGTTGCTCGTGAATCCGACGTGGTGCAGGAGCCCGCCGTCATCATACAGCCCGAGCAGCAGCGAGCCGACGACCTTTCCCCTGGAGGCATAGCGAAAGCCTCCCACGACGCACTCGGCCGTGCGCATCGACTTCATTTTCCGCATCCCGTCGCGTGTGCCGGAGGCATAGGCAAGCGTCACGTCCTTGGCGATCACGCCGTCGAGCCCTCCGCCCACCGAACGGAACCACTTCTTCACCGTGGCCATGCTGCCGGTGGCCGGCGAGAGAAGCACGGGTGCGCCCGTGGGCACCGCGGCGGCGATGAAATTCTCGAGCGCGTCTCGGCGCTCGGCGAGGGGATGCTCGACGAGCGATCGGCCCTTGCCGTCCACCAACAGGTCAAAGGCGACGAACGCCGCCGGATGCGTCTCGGCGAGCATGGCGACGCGGCTCTTCGCCGGATGAATGCGAAGCAGCAACTCGTCGAAGGAGAGCGCTCCCTCGTGCGGGATGACGATTTCGCCGTCGAGCACGAAGCGCGCGGGACGGAGCGATCGCATCACCTCCACGAGATCGGGGAAGTAGCGCGCCAGCGGCTTGCCCGCCTTGGACATCAGGTCCACCGAGTTGCCGTCACGGAAGACCAGACAGCGAAAGCCGTCCCACTTGGGCTCGTACTGCCAGTGCTTCCCCGTCGGCAGCTCGACGACGAGGCGCGCCTCCATCGGGGGATAGCTCGTTGCGAGGGGCAGCGTCACAGCAGGCGTCCGAGGTCGAAGCGGCCGCGCGACGCGAGCAGCGGCTTCCAGAGATCGCCCACCTCGCGAAGGCGGGCGGGTACGTTGTCCAGTCGGAAGTCCTGGAGCGCGATGCCCTGCTCCACCTCGTCCCAGGTGACCGGAGTGGACACCGTCGCGCGCGGTCTGGGTCGCGGCGAGTACACCGACGCCAGCGTGCGACCCCAGGCGTTCTGGTTGTAGTCCACGAGCACGCGGCCGCGCGGACGATCGGCGATGCGATACACGGCAGTGAGCAGAGCGGGCGTGCGCGAGGCGAGGGCGTTGGCGAGGGCCTTCGAGAAGCTCCAGACTTCCTTCTGCGTGGGGCCGTGCACGATGGGAACGTAGATGTGCACGCCGGAGGAGCCCGTCGTCTTCACCAGCGGCGACATCCCGAGCGCCTCCAGCGCGTCGCGCAGCACGAGCGCGGCGCGCAGCACCTTCCCGAACCCCGCGCCCGGCACGGGATCGAGATCGAAGTGCAGATGATCGGGGCGGTCCACGTCATCACACCGCGCGTACCACTGGTTGAGGTCGATGCAACCGAGGTTCACCACCCAGAGCAGCGAGGCGAGATCCTGCACCATCGGGAAGTCGATCACGTTGCCGGACTTGTGGTCGATGCGGCAGGTCTCCAGCCAGTCCGGATGCGGCTCCGGCACGCGCTTCATGAAGAAGCACTTCCCCTCGGCGCCGTTGGGATACCGCTTCATCACCATCGCGCGGTCGCGCAGGTGCGGGAGCAGCCAGGGGGAGACGTCCGCGTAGTACTGGAGGAGCTGGCCCTTGGTGATTCCCGCCGTTGGCCAGAAGGGTTTCTGCAGGTTGGTGAGACGGACGCGCCGCCCGCCCAGTTCGAGCTCGGCGTCGCGCTCGGCCGTTGGGATGACGACGCGCGTCGTGCGCGGCGGGGCGACGCGTGCGGTGGGCATGCCGGGAGACGGGTGCAAATCGCGTGCAGCCAGCCTCACGAGCGCGCGCGGATCAGGTGGTCGCGGTGTCGAGCCAGCGGGGCACGGCGGGCGGCTCCATCGCCTCCATGCGCGCGATCAGCGTGGCCGGATCTTCGTCCACCACCAGCAAAGCGCGGTACTCGGGTCGGATGAATCCCGCGTTCACGGCGTGATCGAGAAAGGCGAGCAGCGGCGCGTAGAACCCCTGCACCTCGAACAAGCCATACGGTTTGCGATGCAGGCCGAGCTGGCCCCAGGTCCAGATCTCGAACAGCTCCTCCATGGTCCCGAGCCCGCCGGGCATGGCGAGAAAGCCATCGGAGAGCTCGGCGAGCAGCGCCTTGCGCTCGTGCATGGAGTCCACGACGTGAAGCTGCGTGAGGCCGGTGTGGGCCACCTCGCGATCGACGAGGTGGCGGGGCATGATCCCGATGATCTCGCCCCCCGCCGCAAGCGCGCCCTCGGCCAGCGCGCCCATCAGGCCCGTGCGCCCGCCGCCGAAGACGACGCGGCGGCCGGACTCGGCGAGGTGGCGGCCCATCGCCATGGCCCGCTCCACGTAGACCGGATCGACGCCTGAACTAGCGGCACAGAAGACACACACGGTGCGAAGCATGGAGCGAATCTAAACGAAGGAACTCACGCGTCACGACGGGGCGCCGTCGTCGACATCGCCCCCGCCATTGCGCCAACTCCCCGGCGAGTGCCTTTTAGTGGGCTGGCGAGCGGGCGCAGTGGCGCCGCCGCCGCCGCACCGAGGCGATTGGTCGCGCACTCCACCTTCATCACCACGACGACGAATGGTGCCGGACGATCCACCCATCGACGGAACGCGCTTCGGCGGCGTGGCCAGCACGCGGCCCGGCGAGCGCCCGCTCGTGGACCGGGTGGGTCCGTATCGCATCATCCGTGTGCTGGGCGAAGGTGGGATGGGCGTGGTGTATCTCGCCGAGCAGGACGAGCCGGTGAAGCGCGAGGTGGCGCTCAAGATCCTGCGCGCCGGTGCGAACACGAGGGACATCGTCGCGCGCTTCGAGACGGAGCGAAAGGCGCTCGCCCTCATGGAGCACCCCAACATCACACGCGTCTTCGACGCGGGGGAAACGGAGTCCGGCCTGCCGTACTTCGTGATGGAGCGGGTCCAGGGCGTCCCCATCACCGACCACGCCGCCAGGCACCGTCTCTCCACGCGGCAACGCGTGCAGCTCTTCATCCAGGTCTGCCGCGCCGTGCAGCACGCGCACCAGAAGGGCATCATCCATCGCGACATCAAGCCGTCCAACGTGCTGGTATCGGACGCCGATGGCGAAGTGCTCGTGAAGGTGATCGACTTCGGCATCGCCAAGGCGACGGCGCCGTCCGAGGACGGCGCGCGCATCACCGCCACGGGCATGGTGATCGGGACCCCGGCGTACATGAGCCCGGAGCAGTTCACGAGCGAGAGCGGCGACATCGATACGCGCACCGACATCTACTCCATGGGGGTGCTGCTCTACGAGCTGGTGGCCGGCGTGCTCCCTTTCGACGCGGGGCACAACTCCGGGTGGGCGGCGATCTTCGCGCAGCGCGTGACGGTGGACGTCCCCCCGCCCAGCTCCCAGTACGCCGCACTTGGCGCGGAGACCCGCACGACGGTGGCCGAGGAGCGTGGCACCGATCCCGACGACCTGCGCCGGTCGCTGCGGGGCGATCTCGACTGCGTGATCCTCAAGGCGCTGGACCGCGACCGCGACCGGCGCTACGACACGGCGAACAGTCTGGCTCGGGATCTGGAGAACTACCTCGAGAACAAACCTGTATCGGCGCGACCGGCCAGCGGATTGTATCGCGCCCGCAAGTTTGCTCGGCGGCATCGCGCGGCCGTGACCTTTGCCTCAGCGTTTCTCGTGCTGCTCGTCGCCGTGGCCATCGGCGCCACGCTGCAGGCGCAGCGGCTCGCGCGCGCGCGCGCGATCGCCGTCGCTCGGCAGGGCCAGGCGGAGGACCTCATCGGCTACATGCTCGGCGACCTCCGCACCAGCCTCACGTCCATCGGCAAGCTCGATCTGCTCGACAGCGCGGACCGCAAGGCGCTGGCGTACTTCGCCGCCGTTCCCGAGTCGGAGCTGAGCGCCGAGGAGATGTATCGGCGCGCCGAAGCGCTGCAGAACATCGGCGAGGTACGGCGCGCCCAGGGCAAGACCGCCGACGCCACGATCCTCACCAATCAGTCGCTGGCGCTCGCCGAGGCACTGGTCGCGCGCGAGCCGGCCAATGGGCGATGGCAACTCGGCCTGTTGAACCGCCAGTACGCCGCCGGGTTGCTGCAGTGGCAGCAGGGCAATCTCGACTCGGCCCTGCGCTATCTGGAGCCCTACCTCGCGCAGAGCGAGCGCACGCTCAAGCTCTATCCCGAGAGCCTGTCGTACCACGCCGGCCGCGCGTACGCGCTCAACAACGTCGGCTTCGTGAAGGAGGGCACGGGCGATCTGACGGAGGCGTATCGCTCGTACGCCTCGAGTCTGTCCATCATGCAGAACCTGGTGCGACGCGACCCTGGCAAGGCGGAGTGGCAGGTCGCGCTCGGCGCCGCCTACAACGCCACCGCAGTGGCGCAGCGCAAGCTCGGCGACCTCGAGGGTGCCCTCGCCAACCACCGGGCCGAGCTCGCGGTGCGCCAGGCGCTGTCCGATCGCGACACCACCAACCTGGACTGGCGCCGATTTCCCGGTACGGCGCACAGCTATCTGGGCGACCTGCGGCTCTGGATGGGCGACGTGGACGGTGCGCTCGCGGACGTGCAGGCCGCGCGCCGGATCTACGCGTCGCTCGTCGCAAACGATTCAACCAACATGGAGCTCCGTCTCAGCCTGGCCGCGAGCGAGCGCCGGCTGGGACAGCTCCGACTGGAGCGTGGAGAGGCGGCCGAGGCGCTTGCCACGCTCGGCGCGAGCCGCGGGCAGCTACAGCGCGTGCTGGCGGCGGCGCCAAGCAATGCACGCGCACGGCGTGAGCTGGCGAGCGCTGACGTGACCTATGCGCGGACGCTCGTGATGCTTGGCCGAACCCCGCAGGCGCTCGTGATGCTTGGGCAGACCACGGCAGTGGCCGACAGCGCGCTGGCTGCCAGGCCGCGCGACTGGGAGTGGAGAAAGACCACCGCGGACGCGCACCTCGCCCTTGCCCAGGCGCGCCGCGGCTCGGGCGACGCGGCCGGCGCCAGGGTGTCGGCGTCGCGTGCGCTGGACGCGGTGGAGTCCCTCGCGAAAACCTCTCAGGCCACGGACATGCTCGCCCTTCAGGCGAGCGCGCTCGTGGCACTCGGTCGCGCCGATGACGCGCGGCCAGCGGCGGCGACGCTTGCGCGCCGCGGATATCGCCTTCCCAGCTTCATGACGCTCCTCCGCGGAAAGGGGCTGTCCAAGGCGCCATGACGCGCCGGTAGCAGAATCCGCGACTCTCTCTCACATCCATTCATCGGAGCGCACATGCCAGATCCCAAGCAGGTGATCGTGACCTTCACCCCACCCAGCCAGGGCAGTTGGAGCTTCGACCCGCAGAAGGTGACGATGAATGGCGCGGGCAAGATCACCCTCGTGCGCAGCGCGTCGAGCCCTGCCTGGAAGTTCGAAAGCGCCACGAACCTGCCCGGCGGATGCGTGGGCAATCCGAAGAAAGATGGCGCTGAGATGGACATCGACGACGATGGCACAAAAACGAATGGTTTCGTGTCGTACTCCGTGACGGTGAGCTTCAACGGCACCAACTACACGTCGCCGATGACCACCCCCGCGGCCGAAGTGGGTATTCCGCCAATGATCATGAACGAGTAGTCGGCGCCGGCCTTTGGCACGGCGATGGATGGCGCACCCACGCCATCCATCGCCGGACGCGCACGCAGCGGGCGCGTTGCGTCACTTCCCGGCGTCGCGTGGCGCGCTCTCCGTCCCGTATCGGTCCACGGCCGTGACGACGACCCGCGACGGAGCGCCTGCGTCGGCGCCCGCCACGACGAGGCGCGTCTGCGACGCCGGCAGGATCCACGTGCGCCAGACGCCGGCCTGATATGCACGCACCGTGAACCAGGACACCCGGCTGCGCGGCGCCGACGTGATCGTCAGCGTGTGCTCGCCACTCGCCGATTCGGTCCTCACGACGGCGGATGGAGCTGCCGGCTGCCGGCGCGACAGCCACGGTGACGCGGGAATGAGCGCTGCCTCGGCGTACAACGCGGTGCGTAGCCGCTCGGTAAGGGCCGCGGCAGCCGCCTGACGCGGAGGCTGCGTTGCCACCCCCACCAGCACGCTGTCACGCGCCACGGTGGCCACCGGCATCAGCGTGCGCATGCTGAACAGGATGTCGCCGGTCGCGCCAGAGGCGCGCGTCGCGCGAAGCTGCGCGTTGAGCTCGTCCGGTCCCCACTCGGCGCCGCCCTGCGCCGCGCGGCTCGCGTTGTGCCCCGGCCACATGTGGCGGCCGCGCACGTTCTCGCCCAGCCACCAGCCAAGCAGCGCATTGTACCCCTGCGCCGGCCGAGCCATGGGCCAGTAGAGCTGCGGCGAGAAGTAGTCACCCCACCCCTCCCGCAGCCACCGCCGCGAGTCGCCGTACAGCTTCTCCCAGGAATCGAATCCCTTCACGCTGGCCGGGTACCCGGGCCGCCAGATGCCGAACGGGCTGATCCCCACCTTCACCCAGGGCTTGAGCGCCTTGGTGCGCACGTAGATCTGCTGGATGAGCGTATCCACGCTGTGCCGGCGCCAGTCGTCGCGGGCAAGCGCACCCCCTCGCCGCGCGTAGGCCGCATACGTGACCGAGTCGGGAAATGGCACGGGCACGCTATCGCGGCCGATCTCCGGATACGGGTAGAAGTAGTCGTCGATGTGGATGCCGTCCACGTCGTAGCGCTTCACCACATCCAGCATCACGCGCAGGGTCTGGGCGATCACGCGCGGATCGCCCGGGTCCATCCAGAGATACTTGCCGTAGCTGCGCACCAGCTCGGGATGGCTCCTGCTGATGTGGGTGCGCGCGTGCGGCACGGTGGCACTCGCGTGCCGGGCCCGATACGGATTGAACCACGCGTGCAGCTCGAGCCCGCGCGCATGCGCCTCGGCCACGGCGAAGGCGAGCGGATCGTAGTATGGCTCGGGAGGCCGGCCCTCCACTCCGGTGAGATACGCCGACCAGGGCTCGTACGGTGACGCATAGAGCGCATCGGCGGCGGGGCGCACCTGCAGGAGCACCGCGTTCAGGTTGAGTTGGCGCGCGCGGTCGAGGATGGCGATCAGTTCGGCCTTCTGGTCCCACGAGGAGAGACCAGGACGGGAGGGCCAGTCGATGTTGGCCACCGAGGCCACCCAGGCGCCGCGCATCTCCCGCGGGATCGGCGGGGGTGACGGCGCGGGCTGTTGCGCCGCCAGCGGCGAGGTCAGCGAAAACAGTGAGAACAGGGATACCAGCGAGGCGAGGCGCGCGATGGTGCGGAGACGGCGAGGCATGGGCCGGGAGTGCGGGATGGACGATGTCCTCGAAATAGCGCCGCGTCACAGGTGATGTCCAGACGGAGCAACGTGCCCCTCGTCATATTGGAGGCACCATGAAGAAGTGGACCGATACATTCGACAGCCTCATCCGCGAACTGGACGAGAGCGTCCGCGTCGTGGCACGCGCCGCGCGCTCCGTGTTCGCCGACGATCCGTACGAGGTGCTCGCATACCGCGGCTACGGCAACGCCACGCGAGCGTACGTGCACGGCCGCGCGGTGGAGCAGAGCGGCCTGGGGCCGAGCGCCGAGACTGATTCCCGGCTCACGAACCTCATGAACAGCTATCGGCGCGTGCGCAGCAGCGGGTTGGCGCACGCACAGCTCGCGGTGCGCTTCGAGGACAGCACCGAGGGCCTGGCCGCGGACGATGAAGGATTCTTCGGAGGCTGGCTCGCGCTGGCGACGCCGCGCGACGCCAGTGGCGAATGGCAGGCGTACACCGCCGATCTGCTCACGCCGCTCCGGCCCGGCGGCGTTGCGGTGAGCGCAAAAGGCGAGATTCTCGTGCCCTCACCGAGCGCCACCTTCGGCGTCATCAGCGATATCGACGACACGGTGATCCAGTCGCACGTGTCGAATTTCCTGCAGGCCGCACATACCGTGATGCTCGGCAACGCACGGACTCGGCTTCCCTTCGCCGGCGTCGCGGCATTCTATCGCGCGCTGCGGGACGGCAGCTCGGGTGACGAGCGCAATCCGATCTTCTACGTGTCGAGCAGCCCCTGGAACATCTATGACGTGATTGCGGAGTTCATGGACCTGCAGCGCATCCCGCGCGGTCCGTTACTGCTCCGCGACTGGGACGTGGGATTCGGCGCGCTCGGCGCCACCCGCCACTTCGATCACAAGGGCGAGGCGATCCGCAACATCCTGCGGCTCTATCCGGAGCTGCCCTTCATCCTCATCGGCGACACGAGCCAGCACGATCCCGAGATCTATCACACCATCGTGCGCGAGTTTCCCGACCGCGTGCGGGCCATCTACATCCGCGACGTCACGCGCCTGGCGGATCGCTCGACGGCGGTGCAGAAGCTGGGCGAGGCGGTGCTCGCCCAGCGGTCCACCCTCGTGCTGTCGGAGGACACCCTGGGCGCCGCGAAGCACGCGGCGCGGGAAGGGTGGATTCGTGCGGACGCGGTGGGCGAGATCGAGGGCGAGGCGCGCTAGGCGCAGCTCGGCGCCGAGCTCGCGAGATCGATGGTGCAGGTGGAGACGGTGCGACCGTCGAGCGACATCGTCACGCGGACCTTGCTGGAGCCGTCGAACGTCATGACGAAGCGCGAGTTGATGGCGGGCGACGCCCCGAGCGAGGTACGCATGTCGGTGGTGACCGTGCCCGACTTCGGATACGACGCAGCGCTGCCGGCGGCGGGCAGGACGAGATTGGCCACGGAAATGGTGCTGTTGCTGGTGAACGACTGCGGACCGCCGGATCCCGCCGAGACGGCGCCCTGTGCCGTCGTGGTCGTGGTCCCGTTGAGCGTGTGCGCGGCCGTCAGCAGACCGCTGAGCGTCTGGTCCTGCTGGGAATTGAGGGTCAGTGTGCCGCCGTTCACCGTCATGGTGCCGGCGACCGAGCCACGAACCCGCACGGCGGCCACCGCGCTCGCGTCGTACTGCGACAGCGAGGCGCCCGAGGCGCTGAGCAGGATATAGCTCTGCGTGACGGTGAATCCACTGGCCGTCACGGGGGGGCAGACGAACGACTGCGAGGCAGCGGCAAAGCTGCATCCGGCAGGCACCGTCGAGCTCCCGCCGAGTGGCGCATTCACGCCCCCTCCCACCGCCGCCACGGCGGCCAGGCCCGGCACCGCCATCTCCTTGAACAGCTGCTCCAGCGTGGCGGCCGGCGTGGCGCTCGGTGCTACGCCCGAGTCGGAGCCGCACGCAGCGAGCAGGGCGACGGACGCGACGACGGCGATCTGGAGGCGGGTGGTGCGAGGCATGGCGGTCTCGAAGTTGGGGATGGCGGACGGTCATTATCCTACAACGGCACTCTTCCAACTGTTCCCTACGGGATCTTCAACCCAGCCACACGGTCGTCGCCGGGCGGGTAGCGCAGGCCCAGCGAATCGAGCGTGTCGGCCACCGTGCGCGCGATGAGGTAGTTGCGCACGTCCTTGTCGTCCGCAGGCACGACGTACCAGGGCGCCCACTTCGTGCTCGTGCGCGAGAGGAGGCCGCGGTAGGCGCGCGTGAAATCGTCCCATCGCTCCCGGTCGGCCAGATCACCCTCACGGAACTTCCACTGCTTCTCGGGATCGCTCAACCGCTCCTCGAATCGCTTCTTCTGCTCGTCGCGCGAGATGTGCAGCATGAACTTGAGGACGACCGTCCCGTTCGCGGCGAGCATGCGCTCGAACTCGTTGATCTGCGCGTACCGCGCGGACCACACCTTCTTGGGCACCAGCTCGCGCACCCGCGGCACGAGAATGTCCTCGTAGTGCGAGCGGTTGAAGATGCCGATCATCCCCCGTGCCGGCACGTGCTGGTGGATGCGCCAGAGGAAGTCGTGGCTCCGCTCCACCTCGGACGGCACCTTGAAGGAGGTGACGCTGCAGCCCTGCGGGTTCACCGTGGAGAACACCTTGCGGATCGCGCCGTCCTTGCCCGACGCGTCGCGACCCTGCAGCACGATCAGCATGGCATACCTGGCGTCGGCGTACAGCACGCGCTGCAGGTCGGACACCCGGGCCGCCTCTCTCCCCACGGCGATCTCGATCTCCTCCTCCGTCTCGAAGGGCGTGTCGACGGACGCGTCGTCGTCGGCGAGATGGATGGACTTCTTGTCGGTAATGGGCTGAAGCTTCATTGGTGGCTGGGGCGCGCGAGAGTGAACGACTGACGACACCCTAACGATTGGGTGAGGAGCGCCCGTGCGCCAGAGCGGCTACACGAGCGCGCCATCCCGGAAGGGTTCCCCGCGTGCGAACCGTTCCACCGCCAGCGGCGCGATGGGAAAGCTTGTGCAGCGTCCCTCGCCGATCAGCTCGGCCACGGCCAGGCCGGTCGCCGGCGCCATCATCAGACCATGTCCACTGAAGCCGGCAGCCACGATGAATCCCGGCAGAGCGACGCATTCGCCAAGGAGCGCATTGTGGTCCGGCGTCATCTCGTAGAGGCCGGCCCACGCCTCGGCCACGGTACGCACCCGGGCCGCGGGATAGCGCCGCGCCAGGGTGGGCAACATCTCCCGGGTGAGGCGCGTGTGATCGCACTCGAAGTTCTCGCCCTCGGGCTCTTCAGCACGCGAACGACCGATCACCAGACAGCTCTCGTCGCCGGCCGCGCTGCCATCGGCGAGCCGCCAGTGCGTGCCGTCGGGATCGAACACCATCGGGATGCGCGACGGCAGGGAGCCGTCGAGCGCGAGGCGGAACAGATGCTGACGCTGCGCCGCAATCGGCAGCACGATGCCGGCCGCGCGGCCGACAGCCGCGGCAAACGCGCCAGCCGCGTTCACAACGATGGGCGTGGCGATGGTTCGATCGCCACCGGCCGTCGTCACGCACACGGCGGATACGCGCCCCGCCTGCTGCTCCACGGCCGCCACCTCGCCGTGCACATAGACCGCGCCCGCCCGCTCGGCCATGGCACGAAAACCGCCGAGCACAACGCGCGGATCGAGATACCCGTCCTCCGGACCGAACACGCCGAGCTCCAGGTCATGTGTCGCGAGCCCCGGAACGTGCGCCGCCACCTGGGCGCGCGACCATCGCTCCACATGCGCTCCACTGGCGCGCGTCATCTCGTAGCGCTGCTGCAGCCGCGGCGCCGAGTCCGCGTCGGCGAGGAACAGATAGCCACGCTCACGAAACAGCGCGCGGCGGCCGTAGCCGGCCTGCTCGGCGAGCTCGTCGAAACGGCGGTAGAAGGCAACGCTGTGTCGCGCCATGGCCACGTTGAGCGGCGACTCGAACTGCTGCCGGACCCCGCCCGTGGCGAGGCGCGATGATGCGCGCTCGTACGCAGGATCGCGCTCGACGACGACGACGTGCGCGCCGGCGAGTCGCTGTCGCACGTGCAGCGCGATGCACGACCCGATCACGCCGCCACCCACGATCACGACCTCCGATTGCTCGCGCGTCGTCATGACGGAAAGTGGGAGATCAGCGCGAGCGGTGTCCAGGCTGGCCGCGCGCGGCGGAGCGCCTCAGTATTGACGCATGACGAATCGATCGATACGGTTGAGCCTCCTGCTCGCCCTCAGCCCTGCATCGGCTGCAGCACAGGGCGCCACACCAGCCGCCGCCCTCGCCGCCGTACCCTCACTCGGCGCGCTCGTCCGCCGGCCCGCGAGCGATCTCGCACCGGTGGTCGAGCGCTACTCCGCCGACCAGCAGGCGTTGAGCCGCCGCTACGACGCCACGGACTCGCCCGACCAGCGGCGGCGTCTGCGCGAGCACAGCACGGCGTGGCGCGCCCGCCTGCGCGAGGTGGACTTCGACCGGTTGAATGTGGAAGGTCGCGCCGACTACGTGCTGCTCGACAACCATCTGCGGCACCAGTCCGCGCTCGCCGACCGGCAGGAAGCCCGGCGCCGCGAGGTACTGCCACTGCTGCCCTTCGCCGACCGGCTGCTCGGCCTGCAGGACGTCCGCCGCCAGCTCGTTCCCGTGGAGCCCAGCGCGGCGGCGCGGACGCTCGCTCAGGTCACCCGGCAGGTGGACAGCCTGCGGGCGCTGTGGGAGCCATCACCCGCCGCCTCGCGCGCCGACAGCGGCCAGGCCGCGCCGCCGCCTCGGCCGCCAGCGCCCCGCGTCTCGCGCACCGTCGCCAACCGCGCCGCGGAAAATCTGGAGCAGCTGCGCGCGACCGTCGGCAACTGGTATCGCTACTACGACGGCTACGATCCCGTGTTCTCATGGTGGGCGAGGTCGCCGTACACCAGGCTCGATTCGTCGCTCACCCGCTATGCGCGCACGCTGCGCGAGCGAGTCGTCGGCATTCCCGCCGCCACGCTCACGCAGATGGCCACGGCGGCGGCGCGCGGATCCGGAGCGGCAGGTGCGCCGGGCGCCAGCGCCGGGCCGGCGAACGACGGGCCCATCGTCGGCGACCCCATCGGCGCCGAGGGCCTCAGGGCGGACCTCGAGCACGAGATGATTCCCTACACCCCGGACGAGCTGATCGGCATCGCCGAGCGTGAGTACGCGTTCTCGCTCGCCGAGATGAAGAAGGCGTCGCGCGAACTCGGATTCGGCGACGACTGGAAGGCCGCGCTGGAAAAGGTGAAGGAGACCTTCGTGCCCCCCGGCAAGCAGCCCGACCTCATCCGCGATCTGGCGCGCCAGGCCGAGGCATACTTCGACGCGCACGACTGGGTGACGATCCCGCCGTTGGCGCGCGAGGACTGGCGGATGGAGATGCTCAGTCCCGAACGCCAGAAGGTGAGCCCGTTCTTCCTCGGCGGCGAGTCGATCCTCGTGTCGTATCCCACGGCGGAGATGAGCGACGAGGACAAGCAGATGAGCCTCCGGGGCAACAACCCGCACTTCTCACACGCCGTGGTGTTCCACGAGCTGAACCCCGGGCATCACCTGCAGGGGTTCATGCAGGCACGCTACAACACGCACCGGCGACAGTTCGCCACCCCGTTCTGGAACGAGGGCCAGGCGTTGTACTGGGAGATGTTCCTCTGGGACAAGGGCTTCCACGCCACCCCGGAGGATCGGGTGGGCGCGCTGTTCTGGCGCATGCACCGCAGCGCGCGCATCATCTTCTCGCTCAACTTCCACCTCGGAAAGATGACGCCCGAGAAGGCGGTCCAGTTCCTCGTGGATACAGTGGGCTTCGAGCGGGCAAACGCGGAGGGTGAGGTGCGGCGCTCCTTCAACGGCAGCTATTCACCGCTTTATCAGGCCGGCTACATGCTCGGCGGCTTGCAGCTTCGCGCGCTGCATCACGAGCTCGTGGACGCCGGCACGATGAGCGAGCGCGCCTTCCACGACGCCGTGCTGGAAGGGGGCGCGATGCCCATCGCGATGGTGCGTGCGCGGCTGGCGAAGCTTCCGATGGGGCGCGAGGGCGTGGCCCCATGGCGGTTCGATCGCCAGTTGCCGGCGCCAGTGCCCTGGACCGGGAAGCGGTGACGATCGATGGTGGCGAGCATGCGTCTGGTCGACGTCATCGTCACCGCGGTCGACGAGATCCGCGCCAACAAGCTGCGGAGCTTCTTCACCCTGCTCGGCATCATCGTCTCGGTGGCCTTCCTGGTCGCGGTGGTCGCCGTGATCCAGGGGATGAACACATACGTCAAGGAGAACATCGCCAATTCGCTGATCGGCACCAACGCCTTTCAGGTGCGGCGCGTGCCGCTGCAGTTGGGCTTCTTCGACGACGAGATGTGGAAGCGGGTCGTCCGCCGGCCGCATCTCACGCGCGCCGATTTCCGTCTCGTGGCCGCGGCCCTCCCCGATGCGGCCGCCGTCGCCATCACCTCCGGGGCGCCCGGTCCGCTCTCCAACGTGCAGTGGGGGAACCGCGAGGTGGGCGACGTGACCATCCGCGGCATCACGGCGCCGTACCAGGAGGTGCAGGACTATCGCTTCCCGCGCGGACGTCCCCTCATGGACATCGACGACGGACAACGACGGGCGGTGACCGTGCTCGGACACGAGGTGGCCGAGAAGTTGTTCGAGGGGAACGATCCCATCGGCCAGGAGGTGCGGATCGCTGGTGAGCGCTTCGAGGTCGTGGGCGTGATGGCCACCAAGGGCCGTGTGCTCGGCCAGTCGTTCGATGCGGTCGCGCTGATCCCGCTGTCGCGCTACGACATGATCTACGGGCGCGGGTCCTCCACGTCGATTTCGGTGAAGATGGCCACCGCCGCCGACGTCGCCTCCGGCATGACGCGCGCCGAGGAAGCGATGCGGCGCGCGCACCATCTCCGTCCCACCCAGGAGAACGACTTCTCCGTGGAGACCGCTGAAGCGCTCGTCGCCTTCTGGAAGAACCTCACCGCCGTCCTGTTCAGCGTCATCCCCGCCGTCGTGGCCATCGGCGTCGTCGTGGGGGGCATCGTCATCATGAACATCATGCTGATGGCGGTGAGCGAGCGCACCCGCGAGATCGGGATTCGCAAGGCCGTAGGCGCCCGCGCGCGCGACGTGGAACTGCAGTTCCTCGCCGAAGCCATCGTGCTCGCCCTCTGTGGCGGTCTGCTCGGGGTCGTCTCGGGGTGGGCCTTCGCAGCCCTCGTCAGCACGGCGACGCCGCTTCCCGCCCGCATCACCTGGTGGTCCGTCGTGCTCGCCGTGGTCCTCGGCGCGGGCGTCGGCGTGATCTTCGGCGTGTATCCCGCCAGGCGCGCGGCCCGCCTCGATCCCATCGCCGCGCTGCGGGCGGAATGATGCGCCTCGTCTCGCCAGACCAGCTCCGCGAGAACGTCGGCATCGCCGTCGATACGCTGCGCGTGAACAAGCTGCGCTCGGGGCTCACGATCCTCGGCGTGGTCATCGGCGTTGCCACCGTGATGACGATGGCCACGATCGTCAAGGGGATCCGCGACCAGATCCTTACCACCATCAGCGTGGCCGGACCGACCACGTTCTACGTGATGAAGTTCTTTTCCACCCCACCCGTCAACCCCGACCAGCTTCCCTGGTACGTCCGGGTGCGTCCCGATCTGAGCGCCTCGGAGGCGGAGCGGATCGCGCGCCTTCCCCAGATCGCGTACGCCAGCATCTGGTCGCAGATCCAGGCGCGCGTCAGCTACGCCGGCACCCGCACGCGGGCCGTGGTGGTGTTCGGTGCCGACGACCGCTATCAGGAGATCCAGGGCGGCGAGCTCGTCGCGGGCCGGTGGTTCACCAAGGCCGAACTGCGGTCTGGCGCCCCGGTCGCGGTGCTCGCGGAGCGGCATGCGCGGCAGGTGTTCGGTCGCGTGAATCCGCTGGAGAAGACCGTGTCCATCGGCGGCCGACCCGTCCAGGTCGTGGGACTGTACCAGGAGCCGGCCAACATCTTCGCGCCGCCTGGCCAGGAGGTGGGGGCCATCATGCCCTTCCAGTTCACCTGGCATGCGTACCGGATCGACCGGACGAATGCGCTGTTCATCGCCGTGAAGCCGCGCCGCGGCGTGACCGTGGCCGACGCGGAGGACGCGGTGACCGTGGCGCTGCGGGAGATGCGCGGGCTGCGTCCCGCCGACAAGAACAGCTTCGACCTGTTGAGCCAGGACCAGATCCTCAACGTCTTCATGTCGATCACCGATGTCTTCTTCCTCGTGATGCTCGTGCTCGCGTCGGTGGCGCTGATGGTGGGCGGGATCGGGGTGATGGCGATCATGATGGTCTCGGTCACGGCGCGCACTCGCGAGATCGGCGTGCGCAAGGCGCTCGGCGCCACGCGTCGTGACATCATGCTGCAGTTCCTCGTGGAAGCCGCGACCCTCACCGGCATCGGGGGGCTGCTCGGCATCGCCGTGGGGACCGCGGCGGGGTGGTCGGTGACGACGCTGATGCACGTGACGGCGAGCCCGCCGCTGCTGCAGACCGTCATCGCCGCGGCAGCGTCGGTGGGCATCGGGCTGGTGTTCGGCGTGCTGCCCGCACGACGCGCGGCCCGGCTGGATCCCATCGAGGCGCTCCGTCACGAGTAGCTGCACGCGGCGGCGACGCGCGAAGCCCGGTTGCCGCGGTCCGGCCCCGGCCCGCACATTTGCCCCACTGCCCCTTACCGCACCACGCCGACCGACCCTCATCGAGCCCGTCCATGCGCGCATCGCGCCCGTTCCTCCTTTTCTCCGCCGTCACTCTCGCCGCGCTCTGGGCCGCTCCCGCCAGCGCGCAGGCACGTCGTACTGTCCGGCCGGCGACGCTCGCGCCCGTCACCCTCGATTCCACGCTGACGGCGGGTTTCGCATGGCGCAACATCGGCCCCGACCGCGGAGGACGGTCCATCGCATCGAGCGGCGTGGTGGGCAGACCCAGGGAGGCCTACTTCGGCGCCGTGGGCGGCGGGCTGTGGAAGACCATCGACGCCGGCGAGAACTGGGCACCCGTGACCGATGGGCAGGTGAAGAGCGCATCGGTGGGCGCCGTGGCGGTGAGCGAGAGCAATCCCGACATCGTGTTCATCGGCATGGGCGAGACCTGCATCCGCGGCAACATCATGCCGGGCGACGGCGTGTACCGCAGCGCCGATGCCGGCAAGACCTGGACGAACGTGGGCTTCCGCGACTCGGACGGGATCTCCAAGATCCGCATCCATCCCGCCAATCCCAACGTCGTCTTCGTCGCCTCGTTCGGAAAGTTCAGCGTGCCGAGCGAGGAGCGCGGCGTGTACAAGAGCACCGATGGCGGCAAGTCGTGGCGGCGGGTGCTGTTCCGCAATGCGAGCACGGGGGCCATCGACATCAGCATCGACCCCAGGCATCCGGACGTGATGTATGCGGCGATGTGGGAGGCATACCGCAAGGAATACCAGATGTCGAGCGGCGGTGCGGGGAGCGGGTTGTTCAAGAGCACCGACGGCGGCGAGACATGGACGGAGATCACCCGCGCCAAGGGGATGCCCGACGGGGTGGTGGGGCGCATCGGCGTCGCCGTGTCACCCGCGGATGCCAACCGCGTGTACGCGCTGGTGGAGAACGAGAAGGGCGGGCTGTTCCGGAGCGACGACGCCGGCGCGAGCTGGACGCTCGTGAACGAGAACCGCGCCATCCGCCAGCGGGCCTTCTACTACACGCACGTGTTCGCGGACCCCAGGGATGCGGACGTCGTCTACATGCAGAACACGTCGCTCTTCCGCTCGAAGGACGGCGGCAAGACCACGACGACGATCGACAACAACACGCACGGCGACTTCCACGACCTGTGGATCGACCCGGCCGACCCAGCGCATCTGGTGGTCGCCAACGACGGGGGCGGCGCGGTGTCGACGAACACCGGCGGCAAGTGGACCGAACAGGATTATCCCACCGAGCAGTTCTATCACGCGGTCACCACGAAGCACACGCCGTATCACGTGTGCGGCTCGCAGCAGGACAACAGCACGCTGTGCGTGCCCTTCGCGTGTCGTACGAGGCCGGTGGCGGCGAGCCGGGCTACATCGGCCCCGATCCACTCGATCCCGACCTGTTCTACTCCGGCACCAACAACGGTGGGTATCTGGACAAGTTCAACCGCCGCACCGGCGTCTCGCGCGAGGTGAATCCGTATCCCTGGTTCTACTCGGGCGAACCGAGCAAGGACATCAAGGAGCGGTGGCAGTGGACCTATCCGATCGTCTTCTCGCCGGTGGATCCCCGGACGCTGTACGTCTCGTCGCAGCGGCTGTGGCGCACCACGGATGGCGGCAAGACCTGGAAGGCGCTCAGCGGCGATCTCACGCGCCACGCGCCGGAGACGCAGGAGAAGTCAGGCGGACCGATCACGGGCGACATGAATGGTCCCGAGGTGTACGGGACGATCTTCGCTGTAGGGCCGAGCAAGCATACGGTGAACACCATCTGGACCGGGTCGGACGATGGCCTCGTGCACGTCACGCGCGACGGCGGCCGGACGTGGACGAACGTCACGCCGCGCGAGATGCCCGACTTCGGCCGCGTCAGCCAGATCGATGCGTCGGCATTCGATGACGGCGCGGCATACATCTCCGTGCGCCGACCGCTGCTGAACGACCGCCGGCCGCACATCTTCAGGACGAAGGATTACGGGCGCACCTGGACGCGAATCGTCAACGGCCTGCGGGAGGACGCGTACGTGCACGCCGTGCGCGAGGACCCCACTCGGCCCGGGCTGTTGTACGCCGCCACGCAGCACGGCGTGGACATCTCGTACGACGACGGTGCGCGCTGGCAGTCGCTCTCGCTCAATCTGCCCGACGCGCCGGTAGCCGATCTGATCGTGGAGCGCAACGAGCTCGTGATCGGCGGGCATGGTCGCGGCTTCTGGGTGCTGGACAACATCGCGCCGCTGCGGCAGGCCACGCCGGCGGTGCTGGCGTCGGGCGCGCACCTCTTCGCCGCTCCCGTCGGGGTGCGCTCCGCCAATGGCGTGGGGATCAGCTGGCTCCTCAGAACGCCGCCGAAGTCGGCACGCCTGGAGATCCTCGATTCCGCGGGCACCGTGCTGCGCACCTTCGAGCCCGATACCACCAAGCCGGATTCCGCCGGCGCACCCCCGTCGAGTCGTCGGCGAGGGGCCATGACCTACCTCCCGACAGGAGCCGGCCTGCAGCAACTCGTCTGGGATCTCCGCACGCAGGGCATCGCCACCTTCGACAAGATGATCCTCTGGGGCGCCGGGACGAGTGGGCCCGTGGTGCCGCCCGGTCGCTATACCGCACGTCTCCTGGCCGATGGCCGGTCCTTGACCACGCCGATCACGGTGACCCGCAACCCGCGCATCACCGACGTGACCGACGCCGATCTGCGCGCGCAGTACGCCTTCGGCAAGCGCGTCCGCGACAAGGCCCACGAGGCGAACGAGGCAGTGATCGCCATCCGCCGCGTGAAAGCGCAGCTCGCCGACCGGCTCGCCAAGTCGGGTGACGCCACGCTGAAGGGCGCGGCCGAGCTGCTGCGGGCGAATGTGTCGCCGGTGGAGGAGAACATCTATCAGGTCCGCAACCAGAGCGGCCAGGACCCGCTCAACTTCCCGATCCGGGTCAATAACCGGCTCGCCAACCTGCTCTCCATGTCGGAGCGCGGCGACGGCGCGCCCACCACGAACATGCCGGAGATCTTCGGGATCCTCTCGGCGGAGCTGAAGGGCTACACCGACCGGCTCGATCGGGTGTGGGCGACCGATCTCGTCGCCGTGAATCGGGAGCTGGAGCGGGTGAAGCTGGCCCCGCTGGATCCGCGCTGTGCCAGGATCGCCGAGGGGTGCGCTCCTACACCCTGATTGCACCCGAAAAAGCGTGAGGAGCGGATTTCCCGAATATTCCGGCAAAATGCCGGATGACTGTGTGGACTCGGCAGCTTCCGGCGGATCCGGGTCATCCGTTCATCACGCTTTAATCAATAGTAATTGATGTAATACCCATATCGTGTCACAGTCATCGAGGAGCATGGCCGCATGCTTGGCGAAGCTCGTGGCGCTGGATTGGGCA
>JBKJIY010000035.1:0-16342 GCA_046598315.1 Gemmatimonadaceae bacterium | reverse complement strand
CCTCAACGTCGACCCGGGGACGATGTCCCCGTTCCAGCACGGCGAGGTGTTCGTCACCGACGACAGCGCGGAAACCGACCTCGATCTCGGGCACTACGAGCGGTTCATCGACCGGTCGCTGTCGCAGGCCAACAATGTGACGACTGGCCGAATCTACCTGAACGTGATCACGAAGGAGCGGCGGGGCGAGTATCTCGGCTCCACCGTGCAGGTGATTCCCCACATCACCGACGAGATCAAGTCGGCCATCCGCCGGTTGGCGCCGGAAAACGACGTCGTCCTCGTCGAGATCGGCGGCACCGTCGGCGACATCGAGTCGCTGCCCTTTCTCGAGGCCATTCGTCAGTTCCGCCACGACGTGGGACGCGAGAACGCGATCTTCGTGCATCTCACCCTCATCCCGTACATCGCCGCGGCGGGCGAGCTCAAGACCAAGCCGACGCAACATTCCGTGCGCGAGCTCATGGAGATCGGCATCCAGCCCGATTTCCTCGTCGTACGGTCCGAGCGTCCCGTCCCCGACGACGTCAAGCGCAAGATCGCCCTGTTCTGCAACGTGGACTACGGCGCGGTGATCGAGTCGCCCGACGTGGCGTCCATCTATCAGATCCCGCTCGCCTTCCGCGAGCAGGGATTCGACGACAAGGTCCTGAAGCGCGTCGGCCTGGAACGGCCCGCGCCCGACATGAGCACCTGGAAGCAGATGGTGCATCGTATCGTGGCGCCGCACGATCGGGTCCGCATTGCCGTGGTCGGCAAGTACACCGACTTCGTGGACAGCTACAAGAGCGTGCAGGAAGCGCTCATCCACGGGGGCATCGCCAACGACGTCGGCGTGGACATCAGCTGGGTCTCGAGCGACTCGTTCTGCAACGGCAAGAGTGCCGCGGAGATTCTCGCGGACTACGATGGACTGCTCGTGCCCGGCGGCTTCGGGGTACGAGGCGTGGAGGGGATGGTGGGCGCGATCCGCCACGCCAGGGAATCGGGCCTGCCGTTCTTCGGCATCTGCCTCGGCATGCAGACGGCGATCATCGAGTTCGCACGCAACAGGTGCGGGCTCGACGACAGCCATTCGTCGGAGTTCGCGCCAGAGTGCGACAATCCGGTGATCTCCCTCATGGAGTCGCAGCAGCACGTCACGGACATGGGCGGCACCATGCGGCTCGGCGCGTATCCCTGCCGGCTCGCGCCCGGGTCGCGCGCCGCCGAGGTGTACGGCGTGGGCGAGGTGAGCGAGCGGCACCGGCATCGCTACGAGGTGTCCAACAGCTACCGCGACCTGTTCGTGGAGCACGGGATGCGGCTCAGCGGACTCTCACCCGACGGACAGCTGGTGGAGATCGTCGAGCTGCCGGCGCACCCCTACTTCATCGGCTGCCAGTTCCATCCGGAGCTCCAGTCGCGGCCCTCGCGGCCCCATCCGCTGTTTGCCGGTTTCGTGGCCGCGGCGGCGGCGCGGCGGGGCGGGGTGGCTCCGCGCGCCGCCGGCACGCTCGCTGCCGCGAGTCCTGCGTGACGGCGAGTCGCTTCCATCGTGACGCGCTGTTCCTCATTGCTGGCCCCTGCCAGCTCGAGGACGATGCGCTCAACCTGCGCGTCGCGGAGCATCTCGCGCGGCTCGCCGAATACGTCCCGGGCGGCATCATCTACAAGGCGAGCTTCGACAAGGCGAATCGGTCCAATCCCGGCGGCGTGCGGGGACCTGGGCTGGAGCGCGGGCTGGAGGCGCTGGCGCGCGTGCGCGCGGCGAGCGGGCTGCCCGTGCTCACGGACGTGCACCTCCCGGAGCAGTGCGCCCCGGCCGCGCAGGTGGTGGACGTGCTGCAGATTCCCGCCTTTCTGTGCCGCCAGACCGATCTGCTCGTCGCCGCCGGCGCCACGGGCAAGCCGGTGAACGTGAAGAAGGGACAGTGGCTGCATCCGGAAGGCATGCGGGGTGCGCTGGACAAGGTGCGTGCCGGTCATCGTGACGCCGGCCATGCTGGCGCGTGCGAGGTGGCCGCGACGGAGCGTGGCAGCTTCTTCGGCTATGGAGATCTCGTGGTGGACTTCCGCGCGACGCCGCGCATGCGCGACGCGTGCGACGCGCCGGTGATCTTCGACGCCACCCACAGCGTGCAGCAGCCGGGGCGTGGCGAAGGCGGCGCGAGCGGCGGGGCACGCGAGTTCATCCCTCCACTCACCCTCGCCGCATGCGCCGTGGGCGTGGATGGGCTGTTCATGGAGACGCATCCCGATCCCATGAGCGCGCCCAGCGATGGGGCCAACATGATGCCCCTGCACGAGCTCGATGCCTTGATCAAGCGCGCCGTGGACATCTGGGCGCGGGCGCGCGCATGATCCATCCCACGCTCGCGCGCGCGATCCGGCTCGTCTGCCTCGACGTGGACGGCGTGCTGACCGACGGAGGCGTCTACATGGGCGCCGCCGACGGCCGCCCGGTGGAGTTGAAGCGGTATGACATCCAGGACGGCCTGGCGATTCACCTGATGCAGAACGCCGGCATCCGCGTGGCGATCATCACCGGTCGCGTATCGGAGAGCGTGCGGCTTCGCGCGGCGGACCTCGGCATCACCGACGTGGCGCAGGACCCCAACGCGCAGAAGCTGACGGCCTTTCTCGCCATGCTCGACCAGCACGGCATCGCGCCGTCGGAGGCCGCGTTCGTCGGCGACGATTTCCCCGATCTCGCCGTGCTGCGCCTCGTCGGCCTGCCGGTGGCGGTGGGGAATGCCGCCCCCGAGATCAAGGCAGCCTGCTCGATCACGCTCACGAAGACCGGGGGCCAGGGCGCGGTGCGCGAGTTCGCCGAGCTGCTCCTCAAGGCACGCGGCGAGTGGGTGCAGGTCACCGAGCAGTACGTCGCGGAACGGTCGCTTCCCATCACCGATCCGGCGACGTGACGGACGACGAGATCATCGAGCTCGGGCGACGCGTCGTGCGTCTGGAGCGCGAAGCGCTGGCCGGGGTGGAAGACCGGCTCGGGGCGTCGTTCGCGCGAGCGGTGACCATGATCGCCGGATCGTCGGGACGCGTGATCGTCGCCGGTGTGGGCAAGTCCGGGCTCGTGGGCCGCAAGGTGGCCGCCACCCTCACCTCCACCGGCACGCCGGCCGTGTTCCTGCACCCGGTGGAGAGCGCGCACGGCGATCTGGGCATCGTGTGCGCCGGCGACGTGGCGATCCTCCTCTCCAAGTCGGGCGAGTCCGACGAGCTGCTCGCGCTGCTCGAACATCTCCAGGGAATCGGTGTACGCAGCATCGCCATCACCGGCGACGTCCGCTCGGCGCTCGGCCGACTGTGCGACATCGCGCTCGACGCGTGGGTGCCCGAGGAGGCGTGTCCGCACGATCTCGCGCCGACCACCAGCACCACCGCCGCGCTCGCGCTCGGCGATGCCCTGGCCGTGGCGCTCCTGGAGCACAAGGGGTTCCGCCGCGAGGATTTCGCCCGCATTCATCCGGGCGGGGCACTGGGCCGGCGGCTGGTGATGCGCGTGGACGACGTGATGGTGACCGACCCGCTGCCGGTACTGCCGCCCGGTGCGTCGCTGCGCGCGGCGGTCGTGGTGCTCGCCGAGCAGCGGGGCATCGTCCTGGTGGCGGATGCCGACCGGCATCTCCACGGCGTGCTCACCGCCGGCGATCTCACGCGATTGATGGAGCATGAAACGGACGTGCTGTCGCAACCCGTGGAGCGCATCATGACCCGGGCGCCACGCGGCGCTCATCGAGGCGAGTTGGCCAGTGCCGTGGCGTATCGCATGGAGACGCATGGTATCATGGCCATGCCCGTGCTGGACGCTGACGAGCGGCTGGCCGGCGTCGTCCACCTGCACGATCTGCTGCGGGCGCGCGTCGCATGACGACGCGTGGAGCAGTGCTCGTCCTCGCCCTGTTGCTCGTAGTGGGGGCCTGCAGGAAGAAAGGGGCCGCGCCTCCGGTGAAAGCGCACAGCACCATGGCGGATAGCGCGGATCAGGCCATGGCCGGTATCCGGATGCTGCTCACCGATCACGGAGTGCAGCGGGGCGAGCTGTTCGCCGACACGGCCTACGTCTTCGACGACATGCGCCGCTTCGAGCTGCGCACGGTACGCGCGACGTTCAACGCCAGCACGGGCGCCAAGGACGGCGTGATGAGCGCGGACAGCGGGCGCTACAACCTCAATCAGCAGATGCTCGAGGGATTCGGCCACGTCGTGATCGTGACCAACGAGGGGCGCCGCCTGTCCACGCCGCAGCTTCGCTACAATCAGGTGATGAACGAGGTTTCCAGTGATTCCACCTTCACCATCGTGGAGCCCGGCCGCACCCTCGGGGGCATCGGCTTCAAGTCGGATCCCCAGCTGACACGCTTTCAATGTCTGCGCCGGTGCAAGGGCGGTGGCAGCGTCAACCTGCCGCCGCAATGAAGCCACGGATCGTGGTCCTGCTGGTCCTGCTCGCCGGGGCCATCGGCCTGCCGGCGGGAGCGCAGCTGTCGGCACCGGCTGGCCGGTGTCAGCTCGATGCCACCTGGGAGCGGAGCAACAGCCTGCAGTTGCCGAGCGGCCAGTACAACACGTTCGCCGGGGGAGGCGTCGTGGCCCGGTGCCCCAATCAGCGGCTAACCCTCCAGGCGGATAGTCTGGAATCGTACGGCGACGAGGGGCGCCTCTATTTCGTGGGCAAGGTGCGCTACAGCGAGCCCCGGCTCCGGCTGACGTCAGATTATCTCACGTACTTTCAGCGTGAGGAGCGAATTCTGGCCCTCGGTTCGGTCGACGCCAGCCTGCCGACGGGATCGCGGCTCGTGGGCCCGCAGCTCGACTACCTGCGGGGCATCGCGCCCGTGCGGGTGAAGCAGCAGGCGACAGCGCCCTTCAATCCCACCATCACTGTGGTGCAGAAGGATTCGGCGGGCCGGACTCGGCCACCACTCACGATCACCGGGAATACCGTCTATCTCGACGGCGACAGCGTCGTGGCCGCCTCGGGGGCGGTCGTCCTCATCCGCCCGCCGACGCTTCGCGCGACGGGCGATTCCATTCTCCTCGACGGCACGCTGGGGCTGGTGCGGCTGCTCCGAGGCCCGAAGGTGATGGGCACGCAGGGTCGACCGTTCACGCTCGTCGGTGAGGTCATCGATCTCCTCTCGCGCCGGCGCAAGCTCGAGCGCGTGCTCGCCAAGGGGGCCGCGCAGGTGACGAGCGAGGAGCTGAATCTCAAATCCGACACCGTGGATCTGCGCGTCACCAACGACACGCTGCAGCGGATCATCACGTGGGGAACGTCGCGCGCCACGGCCACCTCGCCGACGCAGACGATCGTCGCCGATTCCATCGACGTGCTGATGCCGGCGCAGCGGGTGCGCGAGATGCACGCCGTGCGGCGCGCGTCGGCGGAGGGCTTGCCCGATTCGCTGAAGGTCCCGACGAAGGAGCGGGACCGTCTCACGGGCGACACGATCGTGGCGCGTTTCGATACCGTCGCCTCGGCCGACACCTCGACGAAGCCGCAGATCCGGGAGCTGCGCGCCGTGGGACACGCCACGTCGCTGCAGCATTCCGCCCCGCGCGACAGCACCCTGCGCCGTCCCGCCATCGTGTACGTGCGGGGGCGCCGCATCACGGTCACCTTCGACTCCGCGCGGGTCTCGCGCGTGAAGGTCGCCGACCCGGATCGCTCGGGCGGGCTGTATCTGGAGCCCAATGTCCCCCGCGCTCGCACCGCGGCGCCCGGCGCCCCGGCCGCCGCCGGGGCCGTCGGCACGCCTCGGCCGGCCAGTCCAGCGCCAGTGGACACGGCCCGGCCGCTTCCTCGTGCACCCAGCGTCCCACCGCCCTCGTCTCCCCGCAGGCGCCCATGACCGGTCCGGCCGATTCGCCGCGCCTCAAGTCGCTCGTCGAGCATCTCGCCCGCGGGGACCGCTCCGCCGCACTCGCGCTGCACGCCCTCATCTGCGCGGCGGACGATCGCGGCGTGGCCAGCTTCAACGCGATGGCGGTCAACCTGCGCGCCGATCACCTCAAGGCCATCCGCGCCGCGGGACGCGACGACCAGCGCGAGGCGGGGGAGCTGAGCATGGACGTCGTGCGCGCCCATCTCGTGAAGTCCGTCCTCCCTCGGCTGGTCTCCGACGGCGTGATCGCGCTTCCCGCCGACGACCTGCTCGAAGCCGACGGACCCATCCACATCGACGAGGGGATCTGGCGCCAGATCGCCGGCGTGCGCGACGAGTTCGCGAAGGTGCTTCAGGAGACCGGCGAACACGCCACGCCCAGGGAGAACCGAGGTGCGACGTCTGCGGCCAAGTCGCTGGGAGGAAGCGAGTTACGAGCAGTTGGGCTGGCCAAGATCTATCGCCGTCGCAGCGTGGTAAACGATGTGGCCTTGAACTTGCGCCAAGGCGAGATTGTGGGACTGCTGGGTCCGAATGGCGCGGGCAAGACGACCACGTTCTACATGATCGTGGGACTCATCCAGCCGGACGCTGGTCAGATCCTGCTGGACGGGAAGGACATCACCTCCATGCCGATGTACCGCCGCTCCCGGACCGGCATCGGCTACCTCTCCCAGGAACCCTCGATCTTCCGTAAACTGACGGTCGAGGACAACATCGTCGCCATTCTCGAGACGTTGCCGCTCTCCAGGCCACAGCGCGCGCAGCGTCTCGAGTCGTTGTTGGACGAGCTGAAGATCAAGCATCTGCGGCACAGCAAGGCGTATCAGCTCTCCGGGGGGGAGCGTCGGCGCCTTGAAATCACGCGCGCGTTGGTGACGGAGCCCAAGTTCATGATGCTCGACGAGCCGTTCGCCGGAGTCGATCCGATCGCGGTGAACGACATCCAGAACATCGTGGCCGACCTTCGGCGGCGCGACATCGGCGTGTTGATCAGCGATCACAACGTGGAGCAGACACTGGACATCGTGGACCGAGCGTACATCATGTTCGACGGCCAGGTGAAGGTCGGGGGCACGGTACGCGAACTGGTATATGACGAGACGGTTGCCGAGCGCTACCTCGGCCCGACCCTCACGGCGCGCCTGCGCGCCCGATTCGCCGCCGAGAGCCAGGACGTGGCGCCATGAGGCCCGGCCTCTCGCAGAGCACCCAGATCAAGCAGGAGCTCAAGATCAATCCACGCCTGTACCAGGCGATGGATCTGCTCTATATGCCCCTCCTCGACCTGCAGAACCACCTCAAGCAGGAGCTCCTCAACAATCCGTTCCTCGACATGATCGAGCCGGACGAGGAGGATGAGGAGGAGGGCGTCGAGCAGCAGGAGGAGCCGAATCCGGAGACGGACGCGGAGAAGGAGGAGAAGGGCGAGATCGATTGGGAGGAGATCCTCCTCGACGGCTTCGACGCGGGCGGTCGCCGCGAGGAGCACGAGGAACGCGAGTACTACGAGCCGGTCACGGTGGATTCGCGCGATCTCTCCGACCATCTCCGCGACCAGGTCACCCTGCTCGATCTCACCCCGCGCCAGATGTACATGGCCGAGGAGTTCATCGGCAACATCAACGAGGACGGCTACCTCGCCTGCGGCCTCGACAAGATCGTCGACGGGGTGAACGAGAGCATCCAGAAGATGGCCGAGGAGGCGGAGCGCGACCTCGGCGACATGCCGGCGTACACGCTGTCCGAGTCCGAGGAGATGCTCGGCATCGTGCAGAGCCTTGATCCGCCGGGCGTGGGCGCGCGCGATCTCCGCGAGTGCCTGATGCTGCAGCTCCGCGAAGCGGGGCTGGAGCACTCCGTGCCCTTCCGCCTCGTGCGGGACTGCTTCGACGAGCTCATCGCGCATCGCTGGAGCGAGATCTCCAAGCGCTTCGGCATCAGCCCCATCGACGTCCAGAAGGCGGCGGACGAGATCGCCAAGCTCGATCCCAAACCGGGCCTCGTGTACAGTGACGCCAGCGACAACTACATCATCCCGGACCTGATCGTCGACAAGATCGATCAGAAGTACCACGTCTTCCTGAACGATGCGAACCTGCCTCGCCTCAAGCTGAGCAAGGCATACCAGGAGATCGCCCGGGACAAGAAGAAGTTCGACGGCGAGAACAAGGAGTTCATCTCCAACAAGCTCAACTCTGCCAACTGGATGATCCAGGCGATCGAGCAGCGTCGCCAGACGATGCTGAAGGTGATGAACTACATCGTCGAGCGGCAGCGCGAGTTCTTCGAGAAGGGCGTGCACTTCCTCAAGCCTCTCACGTTACGTGAAGTGGCAGAGGTCATCAGCATGCACGAGAGCACGGTGAGCCGCGTGACGAACGAGAAGTTCGTGCAGACGCCGCGCGGCGTGCTGCCGCTCAAGTTCTTCTTTTCCTCCGGGCTCTCCACCACGGCCGGCGAGGACGTGTCCGCTCGCGGCATCAAGGCGCAGATCCAGAAGCTCGTCGCCGACGAGAACCCGAAGCATCCGCTGACCGATCAGGCGATCGTCAACATCCTGAAGGAGACCGGCGTGCAGATCGCGCGGCGTACCGTCGCGAAGTACCGCGACCAGCTCGGCGTCCTCTCCGCCCGCATGCGCAAGCGCGTATGATGGCGGATGGGCACCGGATGACGGCCCCGTCCTTCGCCGCGCCCGGCACGCAGCGCGTCGACGTGTCGGTGCTGGTGCCCGCCAGGGACGAGGCCGATAATCTTCCGCTGTTCATGCAGCTCGCGGCGGAGGCGTTCGCCGCCTCGCCCACGGTCAGGTACGAGGTCGTCGTGATCGACGACGGCTCCGCCGACGACAGCTGGCGCGTGCTGCAAGAGCTCGAGCAGCAGTACGACTTCCTGCGCTCGGTGCGGCACCGCGCCACCCGTGGCATCGCCGACGCCCTGCGCACCGGCTATCTCAACTCGACGGGGCCGGTGCTCGTCTTCTACCCCGCCGATCTGCAGTTCAAGCCGGCGGACATCCCGCGCCTCGTCGCCCCCATCCTCGCCGACGCCGCTGACATGGTGACCGGCTTCAAGGAAGGTAAGTACGACAAGGCGTTCGTCTCGGGCATCTACAACAGGCTCAGTCGCACGCTCTTTCACGTACCCGTGAAGGATCTCAACTCGGTGAAGGCGTATCGGCGCGAGATCATGGACGTGCTGCCCGTGCGGCCCGACTGGCACCGCTACATGATCGTGCTCGCCGCTTCGGAGGGCTATACCGTCACCGAGGTGCCGGTGCCGCTCTACCCGCGTCACGCCGGTCGGTCCAAGTTCGGGTTGTCGCGCATCCCTGTCGGCGTGCTCGACATGCTCTCGGTGTGGTTCGAACTGCGCTTCGGCAAGAAGCCGCTGTTGCTCTTCGGCATGCTCGGCGCGGGGCTCTTCGCGCTCGGGACGCTCGGCGGCATCGCCGCGCTGCTCGTCCTGCTGTTCGAGGGCGCCGGCGTTCGTGCGGTGTGGACGTTCGTGCAGACCTGTCTCGTGCTGGGCAGTATCTTCTTCGCCACCGGGTTGCTGGGCGAGCAGATCGCCGGCCAGCGCGCCGAAGTGCGCGAGCTGCGACGGCAGCTCGACGAGTTGACCATCCGCCACGACTAGCTCGCGCGCGGCGGCGGCCCCGGCCGCCGCGCTTCCCCCCCTCCGCACTGACGATTCCGCGCTCCCCCCTGCGGATCCTGGGCTGGTGCCTGGCGCTCGCCCTCATCGGCGTGGCGCTCTGGTACCTTCGCGGCCAGCTGCCGGCCATCCGCCAGGTCGTCCAGGAGGTGCGTCCCCGCTGGTCGCTCGTCGCGCTCGCGTCCGCGGTGGCACTGCTCACGTACGCGCTGCTCATCGAGACCTGGCGGCGCGTGCTCATGAACATGGGCGCGCGCCTCTCGTTCGCGCGTGCCGCGCTGATCTGGCTCGGGTCGAGTCTCGCTCGCTACCTGCCGCTCTCGGGATGGCAGTTCGCCGTGATGAGCGCGATGGCCCGCCGGCGCAACGTGCCGCTCGCCGTGTCCGCCGGCGCCTCAGTCCTCGTCACCATCGTCAACGTGGCGACGGGCCTCGTGGTGCTCGCGGTGACCTCCGCCACCACGCCGCAACTTCGCGGCGCCGGCGTACTGCTCCTCGGTGTCGGGCTGCTCGCGCTCCTCATTGCGCCCTTTGCCATCCCGCGCCTGGCCCGCATGGCGTCGCGCCTCACCGGTCGCGCCATCGTCATGCCCACCTTCGGCCTCCGACCGCTGCTCACCGCGGCCGTGGGCACCACGCTCGCCTGGCTCGCCTACGGCGTGGCGTTCGCCATGCTCTCGCGCAGCATCTTTCCCCTTACCACGCCTCCGCTCGCCGCGTGCATTGCCGTGTACGTTTTCGCGTACCTGGCGGGACTGCTCGCCTTCGTGCCGCCGGCTGGCGTGGGCGCCGCCGAGGTGGCGATGGTGTTCTTCGCCACCCAGCTCGGCGTCTACGGCAAGGAAGAGGCAATCGTGCTGTCGCTGGTGGTCCGCGCCTGGCGCACGGTCATGGAAACCGTGCCCGCGATGATCGCCCTGGCCATGGCGGCGGTGGTGGACGGGGATGGACCCACGACCTCCGCGCCGGCGGCGTGAGACCGATGCGCATCGTGCACCTCACCCACAATTTCCCGCGCTGGCCCGGCGACCCGAGCGGCAACTTCCTGCTCACGCTCGCCCAGGCGCAGGTGGCGCTCGGGCACGAGGTGACGATCGTCGCGCCGCACGCCGCCGGGGCGCTCGAGCACGAGACACGAGACGGGATTCGCGTCGTCCGCTTCCGGTATGGGAGCGATGCCGACGAGACGCTGGCGTATACCGGCGTGATGCACGAGCAGGTGCGACGCTCGTGGCGCGCCCGCTGGCGGCTGCTCGTATTCCTGCGCGCGATGCGCCGGGTCGCGGTGGCGGCGGCGCGCGAGCGCGGCGCCGACGTGCTGCATGCGCACTGGTGGTTTCCCGCCGGCCTCGCTGCGTGGCCCGGCCGGCTCCCCGCCGCGCTCGTCGTCACGTCGCACGGAACCGACCTCTTCATGCTTCGGTCGATTCGCGCGCTCCGGCCGTTGGGGCGCGCCGTGTTGCGCCGTGCACGCGCCGTCACCACCGTCTCGCGCGCGCTGGCGCTCGAGGTGGCGGCGCTCGGCGTGCCGGTCGCGGGGGTGCGCGTGCTGCCCATGCCGATGGATCTCGCGCTGCTCGGGGCGAGCCCCGCGCCCGACGCGTCGCGCGACGCGGATCACGTGCTGTTCGTGGGCCGGCTCAGCGCGCAGAAGGGAGCGGACGACCTCCTGCGCGCCCTCGCGCTCCTGGTGGCGCAGCGACCGCTCGTCCGCCTCACGATCGTCGGCGCCGGCGCGGAGGACGCAGCCCTCCGCGAGCTCGCGGACGCGCTGGACATCACTGGTCGGGTCACCTTTCTGGGTGCGCTCGCCCCGGCGCAGGTCGCCGCCGAATATCGCCGCGCCAGCGTGCTCGCCGTCCCGTCGTCCACGGGACGGCGCGGCGAGGAGGAGGGCTTTGGGCTCGTCGCGGCGGAGGCGATGGCGGCGGGATTGCCCGTGGTGGTGACCTCGACCGGCGGGCTTACCGACATCGTCACCGAGGGACAGACTGGTCTGCTCGTGCCCGCCAGGGAGCCACGCGCGATGGCGGCCGCGCTCGCCCGCGTGCTCGGCGACGCATCGTTCGCGCGCGCCCTCGCCACACGCGCGCGCGCCGAAGTCCTGGCGCGGTTCACGCCGCAGATCGTGGCCGATGCATACTGCGCGCTGTACGCCGACGTCGCGGCGCAGCGGATCGACGCGGCCGTTCGTACTCGCGAGTGACGGTGCGAACGGGCGCGATCACTGGCGTGGCGCCCGTCGTCCGGCCACTTTATAGAGGTAGGGCCGTCGCTTCTTGCCCTCCCGCGCCGCGCGGGCCGATCTTCGCCGTCCACACCATCGGATGACGCTCAACTCACGCTCCGCTGCGACGCTCCCGAGCAACATGGACGCGCCACGTTTCGCCTCGCTGTGGGCCGCGCTGGCGTGCGCCCTGGCCACGCTGCTGCTCGCCTATCCGGCGCTCACTGGCGCGTTTCTCGTGAACCCGCACAGCGACCAGTACATCGCCGGCTTTGCATTCCGCGATTTCGCCGCACAGGCGCTTCGGGCGGGGCAGGGGATCCCCCAGTGGAATCCGTTCATGTTCGGCGGCATGCCGTATGTGGGCGCCATGCACGGCGACATCTTCTATCCCACGGCGTTGCTGCGGCTGCTGATGCCGACCGACGTGGCGATGACGTGGGGGTTCGTGCTCCACACCTTCGCCGCCGGCTTCTTCACCTATCGATTTCTGCGGGTGTGGGGACTCGGGTTCTGGCCCGCTCTCATCGGCGGACTCGCCTACCTTCTCGGCGGACCCATTGCCTCGTATGCATCGCCGGGGCATGATGGAAAGCTGTTCCTCGGCGCCCTGCTGCCGCTGGCCCTCTGGCTGCTGATCCGTGGCATCCGCGACGGTCGACACTGGGCGTGGGGCGCCTTCGCCATCGTCGTCGGGCTCGGCGTGCTGAGTCCGCATCCCCAACTGCTGCAATACCTGCTGCTCACGGCGGGCAGCTTCGCGCTGTTTCTCGCGTTCGGGAGTGACGCCCGTGGCGCCGCGCTCGACCGCCGCACCGCCATGCGTCGTCTCGGCTACGCCACGGCGGCGGTGCTCGTCGGCATGGCGATGGGAGCGATCCAGTTCGCTCCCGTGCGCGAGTACGTCCCCTTCTCGCCCCGTGCCGGCGGCAAGGACTACAGCTTCGCCACGAACTTCTCGTTTCCCATCGTCGAGCTGTTCAACATGTATCTGCCGCAGTGGACGGGGATTCTCGACCGCTATTGGGGTCCGAACTCCATCCACTTCCATAGTGAGTACCTCGGCGGCTCGGTGCTCGTGCTCGCCGGGGCTGGTCTGGGCGGAGGGGGCGACGCCGATCGTCGCTTTCGCCGCTTCTGGATCGGCGCTGGCGTCGTCTCGCTCCTCTGGGCGCTCGGCGGCAGCACGCCCTTCTTCCACCTGATCTACGCGCTCGTGCCCGGCACGAAGTTCTTCCAGGCGCCCAGCACGATCATCTACGTATTCTCGTTTGCGGTGAGCGTGCTCGCGGCGCTCGGCACGCAGCGCCTGCTCGCCGCCACGATCTCCCGTCGCTATGTGTACGGATGGCTCGGCTTCGGGCTGGTGATCGCCTTGCTCGCGTCCGCGGGGGTGCTGACGTCGCTCGCCGAGAGCTCCGCGGCGCGGGCGTGGTCGTCGCGGGCGCTCGCCCTGGGCTACGATGCTGGCGCGGCGCAGCAGATCGCCGAGCAGAAGGCGACGCAAGCCAATGGCAACGCGGCGGACGTCATCGTGGGAGCGTGGCGCAGCTTCCTCTTCGTCGCGCTGCTGGCGGGGCTCGCCCTTGCCTATCATCGGAGCGCGATCACTGCACGCGTGCTCGGCGTTGCGGTCGTGCTGACGGTGGCGCTCGATCTCTGGAGCGTCGAGCGTCGTTACTGGCTTTTCTCCGAGCCCGCCGCCAAGCTGTACGCGTCGGATGCCGCGATCGACTACCTCAAGCGGGAAGCGCAGCCGGGGCGCGTGCTGGTGCGGGCCGTCACGCAAGACGGGCTCAACCAGCCCGATCCCTATTTCGGCACCGACGCGGAAGGGAAGGGCACCGGACTCATGGTCCACGGCATCCGGTCGCTGACCGGCTACCACGGCAACGAGCTTGGCCGCTATCAGACGCTGTCCAAACAGGTCCTGGCGGACGGCCGCACCACCGCGGCGATGACGCCGATGTTCTGGCGCCACGAGAATGCGCGGTATCTCTACACGAATGCCGTGATGCCTGACTCGCAGCTCAAGCTGCTGGTGGGCCCCGTGAAGAACTCGGTGGGCTCCACGGTCTACCTCTACCGGTTGCCGGGTGAGAACCCATACGCCTGGGTGGCGCCCGCGATGACGAAGGCCTCCGACGCCGACGCACTGGCGGCGATCCTCGACCCACGGTTCGACCCGCTGCGCATCGCCGTGTTCGACGCAGCCGCCGCGCTCGACGTCAAACCTCCGTCCGCCCTCCCGGCCCCCATTGCGCTCACCACAACGGCGACGAACGTGGCGGCCGGCCGCGCGACCATTACCCTGAGCGCGCCGGCACCGGCCGGCTCCGCGCTGGTCGTCTCGGAGAACTTCTTCCCTGGCTGGCAGGCGAAGGTGGACGGGCGCGCGATGCCCGTACTTCGGGCCAACTATAATCTGCTCGGCGTCCCGCTCCCCACGGGCGCGCGCGCTGTGGAACTCGAGTTCCGTGATCCCGCGTTGTCCACGGGGAAGATCATCTCACTCGCGGCGTTGCTGCTCGCGCTCGCGGCGCTCGCCGCCGGCGTGATGACGGATCGGAGGAGCCGCCTTGGCTGACCGGGCACTCGTCATCGTCCCGACGTATAACGAGATCGCGAACATCAGGAAATTGATCGACGCCGTCCTCGTGCAGGACGGCCGGATCGATGTGCTGGTCGTCGACGACGGATCGCCCGACGGCACCGGACAGGCCGTGGCGGAGATCGCGTCGATCAACTCGCGCGTGCATCTGCTCTCCCGGGCCGGCAAGCTGGGCCTGGGCACGGCGTACATCGCCGGCTTCACATGGGCGCTGGAGCGCGATTACGCGTACATCCTGGAGATGGACGCCGACTTTTCCCACGACCCGGTTCATCTCCCGCAGTTTCTCACGGCGATAGAATCGGCGGATCTCGTGCTCGGCTCCAGGTACCAGGAGGGGCGCGTGACGGTGGTGAACTGGCCGATGCAGCGCCTGTTCCTGAGCTACTGCGCGAACATCTATGCCCGCGCCGTGACCGGACTTCCGCTGTGGGACGCCACCGGCGGCTTCAAGTGCTTTCGCCGGTCCGTACTCGAGGCCATCGACTTGAATGCCATCCATTCCAATGGCTACGCGTTCCAGATCGAGATGAGCATGCGCGCCTGGAAGCGACATTTCCGGATCTGCGAGATCCCCATCGTGTTCGTGGATCGCTCGGAGGGGACGAGCAAGATGTCCAACAGGATCATTCGCGAGGCGGTCTGGATGGTGTGGCGCCTGCGCTGGCAGGCCATCCGCGGAACGATCTGAGCCGAACAGACGGACTGGCCTCTCGCTTTCCGGAGGATGGATGATTCACGCGGGGCGTGCCTTCTACAAGATGAGCGGGTCGGGGAATGATTTCGTCATGATCGACGCCACCCACGAACCGCCGGGCGCGCTCGCCGAGGAGCCCCTGGTGCGCGCGCTCTGCGCCAGGGCCACGGGGGTCGGGGCGGACGGGATCGTGTTCCTCGAGACGTCACGTCTGGCCGACTATCGGATGACCTACCTGAACAGCGACGGGACGCGGGCGGACCTCTGCGGCAACGCCTCCCTCTGCTCGGCGCGCCTGGCCACGGAGCTCGGCATCGTTCGCCGAAATGAGTTCACGGTAGAGACGGATGCGGGGATACTAGGCGCGCGTCTGCTCGATGACGGCCCCGAAGTGGACCTGCAGCCGGTCACCGAGGTTCGTCCGCGCCTGCCACTTGGGCAGCTTCCGGATGAACAGTGGATTGGCTTTGCCCAGGTCGGCGTCCCGCATCTAGTGGTCCGAGTGGGCGACGTGGCGACCGTGAACGTGGTCGAGCGCGGGCGGCCACTCCGCCACGAGGCGTCACTGACGCACGGCGCCAATGTGAACTTCGTGTCGGCGGTGGGTGACGGCCAGTGGCAGATCCGAACCTTCGAACGGGGCGTGGAGGGAGAAACACTCGCCTGCGGCACCGGCGCGGTCGCGTCGGCCATTCTGCTGGCGGAGGCGGGGGAGTCCTCGGGCTCCTCGGCGTTTACCACGCGGTCAGGCCGGGTACTGCGCGTGCGGCTCAGCCCAAGGCAAGGCGGCTGGCTTCCGTCGCTCCAGGGTGAGGCGCGCGTCGTCTTTCAGGGCAGACTTGGCGAGATCTGACGGCGCTGGCGGCGGCCAGCCTGCAGCGCTGGTCGTGGCCGCATGTCCTGAGGACTCCCTGCTCGCGCCAGTGATCACGACAGCGACGAGATGACACGTAGGAATCGCTGAACTCAGGTTCCTCCCGCTGCGCAGCACTGATGTTGCATCTGAGATGTATGCTGTAAGTGGTTTGTAGAGGCGATCTTATGGAATATATGGCGCATCGATGTTAGCGGTTTTCCACACTTCTCCACTGTGTTTAGTTTACATAATACATCTTATACGTACTAATAAAGTGGCCCGTCTAACGGGTGTGGCGCTCGAGTGTCGCATTCACAGAGGAGCGCGATGCCCTCTCGACCCAGCGGTTCAATCACCTGGCCCCCAGCCATGTCTGATCTGCCTTACGAATCAACGCCCCAAAAAC
>JBKJIY010000014.1:0-14014 GCA_046598315.1 Gemmatimonadaceae bacterium | reverse complement strand
CTGTCTTCCTCCGCCCCGCTCCTGCGCGCGAAAAGCATGTGGACCTCGGTCGAGCATGAGCCTGCACTGAGGTAGCTTCGTGCCCCGACCGGCCGAAGCGGCCGAGATGCGATTGTTCGCTGGGAGGATTTATGTCGAAGGCAGTTTCAGGTGGAGTCGGCGGCAAGAAGAAGGGCAGCGCCGAGGGCGTTGTGGAATTCCGGCGCCAGGAAACGCTGCTCAAGACCGGCGCCTTGCAGGACGCAATCTTCAACAGCGCCAACTTCTCCAGTATCGCCACCGACGCCAAGGGCGTCATCCAGATCTTCAACGTCGGCGGCGGCATACCCCAGCATGCGCTCGGCGCCCACGTTGAAGATCTGGATGACGCCACTGGCGTCGGTGGCGATGCTGGAGAAGTTGGCGCTGTTGAAGATGGCGCTCTGGAGCGCGCCCGTCTTCAACAGCGTCTCGGTGGCACGGACATCCTTGGCGCTGTCTTCCTCCGCCCCGCTCCTGCGCGCGAAAAGCATGTGGACCTCGGTCGAGCATGAGCCTGCACGTTGGACGCACGGTCGCGCTGCGGATCAACTGGACGAGGCGGGAGGGGCAGAAAGAGCCCTGCCAAGGCCAGGATTTCGACGAGCTGACGATAGTGCGGACACCACTCGTAACGCAAGGAACTGGCCCGGCGAGCGCCTCAACCCTCTTCTACATCAGAATTGTGACGCCCCGGTCACGTCGCATTTTCACGAGGCGCCTTCGTCGGCTGTCGTAGTTCGCGGCGCGGACCACGCTTTCCTCCGCCTGGCGCGCGCGCCGTCAGCGCAGACAGGAGGGATAGCTCGGATCGGCGCCCGAGATCGCGGGCTTGTCCCGGCGATTGGCCACGGCGAGCATCACGTCGTGGATGAAGCGGCCGACGCTCGCCATGTGATCGTATTCAATGTACTGCGGTTCGTCAGTGGGCTGATGGTAGTCCGGGGCGTAGCCCGTGGAGAAGTACGTGACGGGAATGTCGTGCCGCACGTAGTTGACCTGGTCGCTGCGACAGAATCGGTTCATCGGGTTGGCGGTCACGTCCCAGCTCTTGTCCAGCGCCATCGTTTCGGCACGGACCGCGTTCACCGAATCGATGATGTCGCCGAACTCGCGCGACTGCCGTCGCGCGCCGAGTGTCTGGAGCGAGCGCGGGCCGCCGAACTTCACCTGGTCCGCTCTCCCCTTGCCCACCATGTCCATGTTGTGCGCGGCCACGATGGAACCGAGCGGAATGGTGGGATGATCCACGAACCAGCGGGAGCCAAGCAGGCCGGCTTCCTCCCCCTGGTGCGAGACGAAGATGATGGAACGCGCCGGCCGTTCCGACGCCAGCCGCTCAGCGATCTCCAGCATCACCACCGTGCCCGAGCCGTCGTCGTCCGCGCCATTCATGATGGAATCGCGCCGCGGCGCACGGATCCGGCGCGCCGCCGTCACGAGCGAGTCGATGCGACGCTGCTGGCCCGCCGTAGGCCGGCAGGCCGGATCGTTGGCACCCTGCCGGCGAGTCACGACGTTCACCGCGCGAAGGGAGTCGTGGTCGACGCCGGCGGGGTTGGTGCCCACGTGGTCGTTGTGCGCACCCACGAGCACGTACTCGCCGGCGCGTGACGGGTCGGAGCCGGGCAGGATGGCGACGACGTTGCGCGCCGGCACCGCGGACGGCGTGAATGTCTGGCGCCACGCCGCCGACACGGTCTGGCCGACGGCGCCCACCGCGAGCGTGGACAGCGACCCGCCGAAGATCCGCTCGGCCGCCGCGCGAGAGATGGCCGCCCCCGCCACGGTGGCGGCGGATGGCGCGGCCTGCATTCCCGTGCGCGAGTTGAATGCCGCACTCGCCAGCGACCGGGGTACCGAGTCGAGGGCGACGAGCAGCACCGCGGCCGCTCCCGCGTTCCGGGCGCGCGCATCAGGCACTCCGAACGGCCCGCGTGGCGGCGGCGCCGTGCCGGCCGCCCGCGCGGCCGCCTCCACGGCGGCGGCCGCCGCCGCACCGAACTTGTCGGGGACGGCGTCGCAGCTCGGCAGCACGGACGGCAGCGCCGCGCCGAAGCCCGCCGCCAGCGGCGACGCCGTGAAGACCGCGATCCTGCCGCGCAGCATGGCCGGATCGAGGGCGACGCTGCTATCTCCCCAGCGGCCCGCGTACACGGTGGCCACGTTCGCGAGCGACGCCGCCGCCGCGAATCCGTTGATCGCGTTGGGCGCCACGGGGATCCAGTCGGCGCGCGGCGCAACGGCTGCGCCGCCGGCCGTCATCCGCGCGGTGGTGCTGTCGAATCCCGTGGAGCCGAAGGCGAGCGCCTGGAAGTACGTGCCCGTCTCACCCGCCGGCCGGAAGCCGAGCCGCCGGAACTCCCGCGCGATGTAGTCCGTACCCTTCACGTTGCCGGGCTCGCCGATGCGGCGGCCGAGCATGGAGTCGTCGGCGAACTGGTAAAGCCGCGTGCGCAGGTCGTTGGCCGTGATCGCGGCCGACGTCGGCCGTGGCGTCCAGGTCCGCGGTCCTTCGCCGGGCCATACGGTACGAGCGGGCGGGCGTTGTGCGGATGCCTGTGCCGCAGCGACAACGACCAGCGCGAGACTGAAGTAAAAACGCCGCACCGTGGAGCTCCTGAGCCGGAGAGGGAGAGGGAGAGGGAGACGGAAAGAGAAGGCCAAAGGTGCGGCCGGTGCGGCGGGCGAGCAACCCGGGGTGGTCACGTTGTCGACTTCATCAGATGCACCAGTGCGTCGCGTGCCGTAACGCAGCGGAGGGTGGCGTCGCCCACGATGTCCACCACGTTTGCCCGCCGCCGGTGCAGCGCCGATCGGAACGCCGCGTGCATGTCGGCCCGATCGGCCGGCCGGTCGCGCACGCCGTCAGCGGTCCACGGCAGATCGACGTCGCACAGCAGGTAGAGGTGCGCCCGGCGGGTTTTCTCCGCGGCCAGGATCCATCGCGGCACCGAACCGTAGTAATGCCGCGCATACACCACGGTGCTGAGGAGATCCGTGTCGAGCACGATGAGCCTCGCCTCACGCCGGGACGCGTCGTGCGCCGCCGCCTCGGCGAGCGCGATGTGCTCACGCGCGATGGGCCCCACGTCGCTCGCCCGCAGCAGCGTGCCCGCGCGTTCGGCATACAGGCGCGAAGCCTCCGGCACCCACACGGTGCCCACCCACTCGGCGAGCAGATGCGCGAGCGTGGTCTTGCCCGTGCACTCTGGTCCCGTCACGCACACGCGGAGCAGCGCGCCGGTCATCGCCGCATCAGGCCTCGGAGGGCACCAGAAGCGGCGCGCCGGCCGCCGACCGTCGCCAGTCGCGGTAGCCCTTGACCGCGAGCGCGAGGAAGACGGCGTAGAGCAGCGCCGTCACGAGCAGATCCTTGTAGAGGAACATCCCCACGTACAGCACGTCCACGGCGATCCAGACGAGCCAGTTCTCCAGCTTCTTCTTCGTCATCATCCACTGCGCGACGAGACTGCTGCTGGAGAGGAACGAGTCGAGAAAGGGGAGCGCCGCATCGGTCGTGCGATGCAGCAGCATGCCGAGGAGCGCCGAGCCCGCGAGCGCCGTCGCGACGAGCAGGAGGCCGAGTGGGCGGCTCGTGCGCGAGACGTGGAGCTCCGTGCGGCCAACGCCTCCATGGAGCCACGTATACCAGCCATACACGCTCAGCACGGCGTACACCACCTGGAGCCCCATGTCCGCGTAGAGCCGGGCCTGGAAGAACACCACCGTGTAGAGCAGCACGTTCACGATGGCGGTGGGCCAGCTCCAGATGCTCTGGCGCACGCTGAGATAGACGCTCGTCGCGCCGACGAGCGCGGCGCCCAGCTCGAGCACGTTCACGCGGTGCGCTCCGGTTGATGGGCAGAAGGCAAGGTGGGCGCTGCCGGTGCGATGGCGCGGCGCGAGCGGGGAGTGGGCGCCCCGTGCCACGTTTCTGATGATACGCCGGCACGGGCGATCGGCGCAACGGGCCTGTCTGATGTCGCACCAGCGGAGATGCCGCTTGCCACGCCGCGAGCCCGGCGGTCATTTTCACGCGACCGCTGCACCGAGTCATCCCCATCTCCCTGCCAAGCGATGCGTTCCGTACTCCTGTCCGCCGCGATGCTCGCGGTCGTTGTTGCCGCACACGTGCCCGCCGCCGATGCACAGACCGTGGCGTCGCGCGCGCCCACCAGTGGCCAGCGCGCCCCTCGGCTCGCGATCCGCAATGCCACCATCGTGGATGGCAATGGAACGCCGGCGTCGGGTCCCGCCGACATCATCATCGCCGGCAATCGCATCGAGCGGGTGGTGTTTCTCGATCCCGTGGCGCTCCGCTCGGGGAGGACCAAGCGGCACGCGGCGGATACCGAGATCGACGCGACGGGCAAGTACGTGCTGCCCGGCCTGATCAATGCCCACGCGCATCTGCAGGACGAGCGCGCCCAGGTGCCGCAGCCGTTCGACTACACGCTCAAGCTGTGGCTGGCGAGCGGGATCACGAGCGTGCGCGAGGTGGGCACGGACAGCACCGCCACGCTGTACGCGCTGCGCGATCGCGCCGCCCGCGGCGAGCTCGCATCGCCGCGGCTCTTCGTCTATGCGCGCTTCGCCAACGATCCCGCGCCGCAGAACGCCGTGGATGCCCGGGCTCGCGTGCGCCAGCTCGCGCAGGCGGGCGCGGACGGTATCAAGCTGGGGGGCACCGACCGCGACGTGATGGCGGCGATGCTCGACGAAGCGCACAAGGCGGGGCTGCGCGTCGCCCATCACGTGGGCGTGGAGGAGACCAACGCGCTCGATGACGCGCGATTCGGCACGACGTCGATCGAGCACTGGTACGGCATTCCCGATGCGGCGATCGCCGATGGCCGCCAGCATTTTCCCGCGGCGTACAACTACCGGAACGAGACCGACCGGTTCCGCTGGGCGGGACGCCTCTGGCGCGAAGCCGATTCGGCGAGGCTGGGCCGCGTGCTCGACACGCTGGTGGCCAGCAAGGTGGCATGGGTGCCGACGCTCGACATCTACGAGGCGTCGCGCGACCTGCAGCGCGCGCAGAACCAGCCCTGGTTCAAGGACTACCTGCATCCCACGCTGGAGGACTACTTCCGCCCCGACGCGGCCAATCACGGTTCGTATTTCTTCGGGTGGAGCTCCACCGACGAGACGTACTGGAAGGAGAACTACCGGATCTGGATGTCGGCGCTGCGCGACTTCGAGCGCAAGGGCGGCGTGATCGGCGTGGGCGACGACGCGGGCTTCATCTATCAGATGTACGGGTTCGGTCTGATCCGCGAGCTGGAGCTGCACGAGGAAGCGGGCTTTCAGCCCCTCAAGGTCATTCAGCATGCCACGGGCAACAATGCACGCATCCTCGGACGGGAGTCCGACCTGGGCCGAGTGCGAGCGGGATACCTGGCCGATCTCATCGTGGTGAACGGCAATCCGCTGGAAAACCTCAAGGTGCTGTATCCCACCGGCGTGGAGCTGGTGCGCAACGGCCGCGTGGAGCGAGGCGGCGGCGTGGAGTGGACGGTGAAGGACGGCATTCCCTACCATGGGCCCACGCTGCTCGGCGAGGTCAAGGCAATGGTCGCCAGGGCGCGCGCCGACCGGGCGCCGCGCGCGTCGCGCTAGCGTTCCGCGACCGAGACGAGCGCCTCGTAGGAGTCCGCGAGGGAGAACGGATCCACCCCGGCAATGCTCACGCGCGCGAGCGCGGCGGGCAGGGTGCGGCGAAAGGTGATGGCGTCGAAGTCGTCGGCGATCCACGGCACGTGCGCCGTATGCCCCTCTATCCACGCGTCGGGGAAGCGCGCGCGCAGCGCGGGCGTGGCGGCGGCGTCCAGCGACCGCAGGTCCAGCCGCAGCACCAGGTTGGCCACGAGCGCGCTGGCCCCGAATCGCCGCACGAGTCGGCCGTGGGAGACGACATGAATCTCGTCGGCCGTGCCGGCGAGCTCCGCGGGATGCACGGCCGACAGCAGCACCGTCCCGCCGCCGTCGGCATGCTCGTGAATGATCGCGCGCACTTCCCGCTCCGTGCCGTCGGTGAAGGCCGACAGCGACTCGTCGCAGAGCAGCAGGTCGCGCCGCGGCACGAGCGCCAGGAGCATGCCGAGGCGAAGGAGGCCGTCGGCGGACACGCGTTCCACCCGCTGGTCGAGTAGCTCGCCGGACACGCCGAGCCGGACGCCGAGCGTGGCGACCTGCTCGCCGGCATCGTCGCGCGTCAGTCCGTCCATCTGTACGAGGCTGACCAGCGCATCGCGCGCCGTGACGCCGGTGGGGAGGGCCGCCGGCCCCGCCATGAAGCCGATGCGGCGGCGGTGGACGGACGAGCACCGCGGTGCGCCGAACCAGGCCATGTTCCCCGTGGAGGGCCGCAACTCGCCCGCGCACAGCGCCAGCAGCGTCGTCTTGCCAGCGCCCGGCGGCCCCGCCACACCGGTGATGCGGCCCGGCACGAGCCGCATCGATAGATCGTGCAGCACGTCGGCACTCGGCGCGCGTCGCCACCACCGGCCGTAGCGGAGATCCACGCGGTGCAGCTCGACGGGCGGCGTGGATGCGTCCACCGTCACGATGGGCCGCGCCCGACGCGGAGGGCCGTCCGACCGAGCAGCACGCAGATCGCGGAGAAGAGGACGAGCACCTGTGCGGCGATGATGGTGGCGTTGAGCGCGACGCTCCGTCCGGCCACGAGGTCGTGAAGGCGCACCGATGCGGGCAGGGCGGACCAGAGCAACTGCGTCGCGGACACCACCATGGCGGGTGCGTCGGCGGGAAGCCAACGGTGGGAGGGCGAGGCTCCGAAGCCGATGACGAGCATGCCGGCGAGCGCCGCGCCCTCAGGGGGCAGCAGCAGCGCGAGCAGCTGTCCGAGAGCCACGAAGCTCACGATACCCAGCAGGGCAGGGAGCAGGGCGAGCGCGACGTCGGCAGCGAGCGGGGCGCGGCCGCTCGCCACGAGATACACCAGCGCGACGAGCGTGGCCGCGACGCTCGCCACCGCGCCACTCCAGACCATGGCGAGGGCGAGGAGCGGCCGAGGGATGGATCGATGCAGCATCAGCCGGAGCGAGCCGTCGCGGCGCGGGCGCGCCACGATGTCGTATCCCGCCATGATGCCGGTGAGGGCGGCGAGAAAGGCGAGGGGCGTGTACCAGGGCGTGGCCAGCGCGCCGCGGGCGCCGACGGCGTCGAACCCGCAGATGACGACGACGAAGGCCACCAGCCGGAGTGGCGCGCGAGAGTGGAGCCAGGGCGCCAACTGCAGCCGGACCGCGGCAGGGAATGCGTGACTGCTGAACGACATCTCGTTCGACTTCCTCGTCGCGGGGCGCTGGCGGCAGAGCCACGAATATAGCGCCACTCACCATGCGCCAGCGTGGTAGAATGTGCACGGGTGTCGTGCGTCATCTCGTCGCCGGAAGGAGCGGACATGCAGGCCATGATGAACGAGCCCGGCGCCACCGCCGTCTGGTTTGCCGGCATCGGCGCACTGCTGGCGCTGAGCGCATTGCTGAGTCGCGCGAGCCAGCGATTCAGCCTGCCGCTCACGCTCGTCTTCCTGCTCCTCGGCGTGCTCGCCGGCACGGAGGGGATCGGCAACATCCCCTTCGACGACTACCGCCTCGCCTTTCGACTGGGCTCCGCCGCGCTGGTGCTCATCCTGTTCGACGCGGGGCTGAAGACGCCGGTGCGCGACATCCGCCGCGTTGGCGCGCCGGCCGCCGTGCTCGCCACCGTGGGCGTGATCGGCACGGCTGGCCTGGTCGCGGCGTTCGCCCGCCTCCTCGGACTCGACTGGGAGCCCGCGCTGCTCCTCGGCGCCGTGGTGTCGTCCACCGACGCGGCTGCGGTGTTCTCGTCGCTCCGAGGCAGCGGCACCCAGCTCGATCACAAGATGAGCACCACCCTCGAGGTGGAGTCGGGGTTCAACGACCCCATGGCCGTGATCCTCACCACCGTGCTCACCGAGAACCTGCTGAATCCCGGCGCGCACGGCGTGTGGAACATTCTCGGCGAGGTGCTCCAGCACGTGGTCGTGGGCGCGGTGTGCGGATTGGCGGTGGGCGCCACGGCGAGCGCGGCGCTCAAGCGATACCGCCTGCCGGCGAGTGGACTCTATCCCGTGCTCACCCTCGGCGCGGCGCTCCTCGCCTTCGCGCTGCCCACGCTGCTGCACGGGAGCGGGTTCCTCGGCGTCTACGTGGCCGCGGTCGTGTTGAGCTCGGGGCGCCTCCCGTATCGTGCCAGTCTGTTGCGCGTGCATGATGCACTCGCCTGGCTCAGCCAGGTGTCGATGTTCCTCATGCTCGGCCTGCTGGTGTTCCCCACGAATCTGGCGCGCGTGGCGCCGGTGGGCCTCGTGCTGGCCCTCCTGCTGGCGTTCGTCGCGCGTCCGCTGGTGGTGGCGCTGTGTCTGGCGCCTTTCCGCTATCGCGGCAAGGAGATCGCCTATGTGGGGTGGGTGGGACTGCGCGGCGCGGTCCCGATCATTCTGGCCGTCATCCCCGTGCTCGCCGGCGCACCGGGTGCGTCATGGCTGTTCAACGTGGTGTTCTTCATCGTCGTGGTGAACTCGCTCGTGCCGGGCGCCACCGTGCCCTGGATCACGCGCCGCCTCGGCCTCGCCTCCGACGACGCCCCGCCGCCGGACGCGGTGCTGGAGATCGAATCGCACGCGCGGTTGAATGCCGAGCTGTTGTCGTTCACCATCGACGAGGCGCTCGCTGTGGCCGGTGCCACCATCGCCGAGCTGCCCATACCCGAGCACGCGGCGGTGACGATGGTGGTGCGCGGCAACGAGCTCATCGCCCCCAAGGGGATGACGCGGCTCGAGGCGGGCGACCACATCTACGTGATCGCGACCGAGGAGGACAAGGCGTTCGTTCAACTGCTGTTCGGCCGGCCGGACGTGGCCGGTTAGGGTTCCTCGACGCGCTCACCGTAGTACAGGGCGAGCAGTTGCAGCAGCGCCGCGCCATAGCGGCCGGTGCGCTGCGCGTCCTCCAGCCGATGGGCGGGTCCGTGGCTGGCGGCCTGCATGAGAACAACCACGAGATGCTCCACCGTGAGCGACCGGGCACGCGCCTCGTCGCTCAGCCGCGCGAGCGCGGCATCCACCCGGCGCTCGTAATCGCTCGACTCGTCGGCCAGCGCGCGGGCGAGCTCGGCTACCGTCGCGGGATCGAGGATGGCCACCGGCGCATCCGCCGGCGTCTTCCGCGCACGCGAGCGTGTCTCGCCCATGACGCGGCGCACCGACGCGAGTGCCTCGCTGTCGCGCGGGCGCTTGCGCGCGGCGATCGTGCGCGCCTTGGAGAGCCGCGCGTCGTACCGGGTCCGCGACTCCTCGGAGGATTGCGTTTTCTGGTACCGTTCCAGCAGAAACACTTCGTCGTCGTAGCGCTCGAGCGAGCGGTACAGCGCGGCGAGTCGTCCCACCAACCACCCTGGCATCTCCGGCCGCTGCGTCAGGCTCGCGGCCAGGGCCTCTTCCAGCATCCGTACTGCGGCCGCGGAATCGCCTTCGCGCTGATGCGCTTCCGCGGCCCGTGCGCCTTCGGCGACGGGTCCGGTGAGCGACACAGCGATGGCGCGATACCCAGGCATGACGGTCGGAGTGACAGCGAGAACGGAGTGAGCTGATCCGGAAGCGTGGCCGGATCGCTAAAACGCATGATTACATAAAGCTTCGTCGAGCGAAATGTCCAGCAAGGCGTTCACCGACAATCACTTGGCGCGCCCTTGCGTACGGACTCGTACATTGGTCGTTCCTGCGTATGCCCCGACCGCGGCGCGCGCTCTACGCATGCAGCGTCGCGTACCCGCGTGCCCCCACGGCGTAGCACCCACATGACGCGGACTCGAGGCCCGCACGGTCGAGCACCGTGATCTTGCCACGCGAATAACTGATGAATCCCGCGCGCTGTAGTGCTCCCGCCGCGATCGACACCGACGGCCGGTGCACGCCGAGCATCTCGGCGAGAAAGGTCTGCCGAAGCAGCAACGGGTGATCGCCGGCCCGGTCGTGGCACATGAGCAGCCATTTCGCGCAGCGTTCCTCGAGGGAATGGAGCCGGTTGCACGCCACCGACTGCATGACCTCGTCGAAGAACACCTTGACGTACCGGAGCAGCAGCTGCTCCAGCTCCCGATTGGCGGCGAGGGTCGCACGCAGCACCTCTGCCGGGAGCCGATAGGCGGAGCCGGCCACCTGGACGAAGGCGCGCGTCGGCGTCGACGTGGAGCGCAGCAGCACCGGGACGCCGACCATCCCTTCGCGCCCCACAGTGCCAACCTCCACCGTACCGCCTTCCATGTCGTTCACGATGGAGATGATGCCTCGAGTAGGGAAGTACACGTACTCGATCGGTGCGTTGGGCTCGTACACCGGGCGCTCCAGCAACAGCGCCACCGGCTCCAGCGCCTGGAGCAGGCGTTGCTGCTCGAGGCTCGGCAGGGCGGCGAGGAGTCGATTGTCCAGCAGTCCAGCCATCGGCGCCTCACTCAGGTCAGGCGCCGTCAGGAATTTCGCCTCTGCCGACATCGCTCTCCTCGTGATGGGTGCCTGCGCGTCGTGGCTGAGCCCGACTCTGCTTCCCCCGTTTGCAAACATCCGGCCCGAACGGTGAAGCAAACTCTCAGCATCGCATTGGGTGCGGCACTGCATGGACGTTTTGACCGCTCCGTTAGATTGCCGAGGTGACCATCGACCCCACTCTTCTGGCCGCCATCCGGACCCGGCGGACCTTCGCGATCATCAGCCACCCGGACGCCGGCAAGACCACGCTCACGGAGAAGCTCCTCCTTTATGGAGGTGCCATCCACCTGGCCGGCACGGTCAAGGCTCGCCGCCAGCAGCGGCACGCCACCTCCGACTGGATGCAGATGGAGCAGGAGCGCGGCATCTCGGTCACGAGCAGCGTGATGCAGTTCGTCTACGACGGCTACCAGGTGAACCTGCTGGACACGCCGGGACACGAGGACTTCTCGGAAGACACCTATCGCGTGTTGATCGCCGCCGACAGCGCCGTCATGCTGCTCGACAACCGGAAGGGCGTGGAGGAGCGGACGCGGCAGCTGTTCGCGGTGTGCAAGCGGCGCCGCATGCCCATCTTCACGGTGATCAACAAGTGCGACCGGGTGGGCGAGGATCCCCTCAAGCTGATGAGCGACGTCGAGGCGGATCTCGGCATCGACTGTCATCCGGTGACATGGCCCATCCACTCCGACGGCGCGTTCATCGGCGTGTACGACCGGCGCCGGAAGCTGATCTACCGCTTCGAGCGCGGCGAGGACCACGGCGCCAGCGAGGCCGACGTGAAGGTCGCGTCCCTCGACGACGCCTCGGTCCGCGACCTGCTCGGCGCCGAGGCGCACGAGCGGCTCATGCACGACATCGCGCTGCTGGACGAGGCCGGACATCCGTTCAGCCGCGAAGCGATGCTCGCGGGCACGCTGTCGCCCGTGTTCTTCGCCAGCGCGCTCACCAACTTCGGCGTGGAGCCGTTTCTGCGCGAGTTCGTCGAGCTCGCGCCGTCGCCCACCTCGCGCGAATCGACGACCGGACTGGTGGATCCCGCCGATCCCTCGTTCTCCGGCTTCGTGTTCAAGATCCAGGCGAACATGGACCCCCGGCATCGCGACCGCATCGCCTTCGTGCGCGTGTGCTCGGGCCGCTTCGCGCCGGGTCTCCAGGTCACCCACGTGCGCTCGGGCAAGCCGATGCGGCTGTCCAGCGCGCAGCAGTTCCTGGCGCGCGAGCGCTCCGCCGTGGACGAGGCGCTCCCCGGCGACGTGATCGGCGTGATGGACCGGGGCACGCTGCGCATCGGCGACACGCTCGCCGAGCAGGAGGGTCTGGAGTTCCAGGGCATTCCGCGCTTCGCCCCCGAGCACTTCGCGCGCATCATCGCCGCCGACCCGCTCAAGCGGAAGCAGCTCGACGCCGGCCTCCGCCAACTGACCGAGGAGGGCGCGGCGCAGGTGTTCTACACGAGCGGCACCGACACGCTGAGCCCCACGCCGATCATCGGCGCGGTGGGCCTGCTGCAGTTCGACGTGATGCTGCACCGGCTGGAGCACGAGTACGGCGCGCCCTGCCGGCTGGAGAAGATCACGGCGCGGCATCCGCGCTGGGTGGTGGGGCCGGCAGGCGAGATCGAGCGAATCTCACGCGATCGCGGGCGCATCCTGCTGTTCGATGCCAAGGGGCATCCACTGATTCTGTTCGAGGATGCGTGGGGGATGCGGTGGGCGGTGGAGCGGGAGACGGCGGTGACGTTCCATGAGGTCGCGCCGTAGAAGCAGGAAGACAGGAAGACAGTAAGACAGGAAGACAGTTCACACCTGACGGTTCAGCACGTCTCTCCGGTGCGCTCCTTGCTTCTCTCCACGGCGTCAAGTTCACCAAAGGAGAGCAGGCATGTCCGAACGAAACAAGCCGCACAACGGCCGCGACAACGATGGGAACTTCCGCGTGAAGCGTCTCGACGTGGACGACACGGAGACCAATCCCGACGGCCCCGACATCATCCGCGACGACATCCGCAAGGGCGGCGCGGTGGAGGACATCGGCGCCGACGCCGGCCGACGCGCCGCCGAGATCGGCGAGCGCATCGCCGAGAACCGTGAGGACGTGAAGCGATCGGTGGGGAACTGAAGGAAGTGGGAAGACAGGAAGACAGTCACTGTCTTTCTGTCTTCCTGTCTTCCTGTCTTCCTTTAATCAGTCAGATGCTCCGCCACGAACCACGCCTGTAATTCGTTCAGGCGCACCACGTCGCTGATCAGGCAGTCGTTCGTGCCCTCGTCGCCGGCGTCGCTCGCCTTCTTGGCGTACTGGCGCGACTCGGTCAGGATCAGCTCGTGCGCCTCGAGCACGCGCGAGATCTGCGTCGGCACCTCTTCGCGCCCGCGCGGCGGACGCTCGATCTTCGTCATCTCCGCCACGTCCGGCGCCATCGCCACGGCGAGTCCGCCGAGCAGCTGGATGCGCTCGGCGATGGTGTCCACCAGCGTCGCCTGCTCCTCGAAGTGCTTGTCGAACAGCAGATGCAGCGAGTAGAAGGTGTGTCCGGCCACCTGCCAGTGGTGCTTCTTGTACAGGTCGCGCAGCGTCATCGTGTCGGCGAGCACCTGATTGAGCGCGTCCACGCTCTGCCGCGCCGTCTTCTCGCTGAGGCCGATCGGCATCCGGTTGATCGTGCCGAACTTCTGGATCTCCGGCGCCCGTTGATTGACGATCGGCTCCGACGCGCTGTTCGCCTTGCCCTGCTTCTTCCTGCCGGCACTCGCCCCAGCCTGGTGGGGCGCGCTCGTGCGTACGGACGCCGAGGACCGGCTGCGTTCTGATTTCGCCATTGCTCATCCTGTCGAGGTGAAGTCCGCCGTGGCGGAATGGCCTCGTGGGTGCAGGATGCGCGCCGTGCTGCGCCTCACGCGAGCGCTGCTGCCCGCGTTCGCCGGCTAGCCGCGGAGCGCCAGCCGCCGGTCGAATGCGGCGAGCTCGACGCGCAAGGCGACGCGCATGCCCTCGCGCACCGCGGTCGTGAGCGAGCCCTGGCTCAGGATCGTGATGAAACGCTCCAGCCGCATCGCGCCGGCGTCGAGCGCGGCGAGACGCAGCAGGGGCAGCAGCTCCGCCTCGTCGCGCGGCACGGCTGGCTCAGGTGCCACATGCCTCGGCGGCGCTGGCTTGCCAGCCTCCAGCGCCTCCTTCTCCAGCACGGCGTCGAGCGCCTCCTGCGCGGCCAGCACCCCTGGCTCCACCGGCGCCGCGGCGACGGGAGGGTCGAGCGCGCACAGCAGCTCCAGCAGAAACGCGCGCGCCGTCTCGATGCGACGCGTCACGTCCTGCTGCGACTGTCCGGGCGCGCCACGCACCCGTGGACGCGTCACGTCGGCCCAGCGGGGCGGCACGGTGGGCAGGATCGCGGCGAGCCGGCGCTGCAGCTCCAGCAGATCGAGCGGCTTGCGGATGAACTGCAGCGCGCCG
>JBKJIY010000049.1:0-29432 GCA_046598315.1 Gemmatimonadaceae bacterium | reverse complement strand
GCTGGGCTACCAGGTCAGCTCGTTCTGCTATCAGGACAGCCCGCGGCGCGCGCACAGCATCGCCGCGCAGGGCGGCATCAACGCGGCCAAGAACTACGCCGGCGACGGTGACAGCATCCACCGCCTCTTCTACGACACGGTGAAGGGCGGCGACTTCCGCGCACGGGAGTCCAACGTGCACCGGCTCGCCGAGATCAGCCTCCAGATCATCGACCAGTGCGTGGCGCAGGGCGTGCCGTTCGCCCGCGAGTACGGCGGCCTCCTCGCCAACCGGTCGTTCGGCGGCGCGCAGGTCTCGCGGACCTTCTACGCGCGCGGCCAGACGGGGCAGCAGCTCCTGCTCGGCGCCTACCAGGCGCTGGAGAAGGAGATCGCCCGGGGCGGCGTGGCCATGCACGAGCGGCACGAGATGCTCGATCTGATCGTGGTGAACGGGCGGGCGCGCGGCATCGTCGTGCGCGACATGGTCACCGGGAAGATCGAGCCGCATCTCGCCGATGCCGTGGTGCTCGCCACGGGCGGCTATGGCAACGTCTTCTACCTCTCCACCAATGCCAAGGGCTGCAACGCGACGGCGATCTGGCGAGCCCACCGGAGAGGCGCCGCCTTCGCCAATCCGTGCTATACCCAGATCCATCCCACCTGCATTCCCGTGGCCGGCGACTACCAGTCGAAGCTCACGCTGATGTCGGAATCGCTGCGCAACGACGGCCGCGTCTGGGTGCCGAAGCGGCGCGAGGACGTGGGCAAGGCGCCGGGCGACATCGCCGAGTCGGATCGCGATTACTACCTGGAGCGCAAGTATCCGAGCTTCGGGAACCTGTCGCCGCGGGACATCGCGTCGCGCGCGGCCAAGGAAGCCTGCGACGACGGACGGGGCGTGGGGCCGGGCGGGCGTGGCGTGTACCTCGACTTTGCCGAAGCCCTCACGCGGCTCGGCGAGGGCAAGATCCGGGAGCGCTACGGCAACCTGTTCGAGATGTACGAGCGTATCACGGACGAGAACCCGTACCAGGTCCCGATGCGCATCTACCCTGCCGTGCACTACACCATGGGCGGCCTCTGGGTGGACTACAATCTCATGAGCACGATTCCCGGCCTGCACGTGGCCGGCGAGGCGAACTTTTCCGACCACGGCGCCAACCGCCTCGGCGCCAGCGCCCTGATGCAGGGGCTGGCCGACGGGTACTTCGTCCTGCCGAGCACGATCGGTGACTACCTGGCATCCAACAAGCTGGAGCCGGTGACAACCGAGGCACCCGAGGTCAAGGCCGCCCTGGCCGACGTGCAGGCGCGCACGAGCACGCTGCTCGGCATTCGCGGCACCCGCACGGTGGCGTCCTTCCATCGCGAGCTCGGGCTGCTGATGTGGGACAAGTGCGGCATGGCGCGCGACGCCGCCGGCCTCACCGAGGCGCTGGCGAAGATTCCGGCCCTGCGCGAGGAGTTCTGGCAGAACGTGATGGTGCCGGGCGACGCGAACGACCTGAACCAGACGCTCGAGCACGCCGGACGCGTCGCCGACTTCCTGGAGCTGGGCGAACTGATGTGCCGCGATGCGCTGCACCGTGAAGAGTCGTGCGGCGGACATTTCCGCACGGAGCATCAGACGCCCGACGGCGAGGCGCGTCGCGACGACGAACGCTTCGCCTACGTGGCCGCGTGGGAGTACGCCGGCGAGGGGAAGCCGCCCGTCCTCAACAAGGAGCCGCTCGTCTACGAGAACATCAAGCTGTCGCAGAGGAGCTACAAGTGAGCGCAACCATGAACCTCACCCTGCAGGTCTGGCGTCAGCGGGGCCCCGACAGCGAGGGCGGACTCGAGGAGTATGCGGCGACCGGGGTGAGCCCGGACATGTCGTTCCTCGAGATGCTCGACGTCGTGAACGAGGGACTGATCGCCAGGGGCGATGCGCCCATCGCGTTCGATCACGACTGTCGCGAAGGGATCTGCGGCTCGTGCGGGATGATGATCAATGGCGTGGCGCACGGGCCGATGAAGGCGACCGCCACCTGCCAGCTCCACATGCGCACCTTCAACGACGGCGACACCGTGGTGATCGAGCCGTGGCGGGCGCGCGCCTTCCCGGTGCTCAAGGACCTCGTCGTCGATCGAGGGGCGCTCGATCGCATCATCCAGGCGGGTGGCTACATCTCGGCACCCACTGGCAGCGCGCAGGACGGCAACGCGGTACCGGTCGGGAAACAGAGTGCCGACGACGCGATGGACGCAGCGGCATGCATCGGCTGCGGCGCGTGCGTAGCCGCCTGTCCCAATGGCTCCGCGTCACTGTTCACCGCGGCGAAGGTCTCGCACCTCGGCCGGCTTCCGCAGGGACAGCCGGAGCGGTACCGCCGCGCGCTGAGCATGGTGGCGCAGATGGACATCGAGTCGTTCGGCGGATGCACGCTGTACGGGGAATGCCAGGAAGCGTGCCCGAAGGAAATCAGCATCGACACGATCGCGCGCATGAACCGCGACTTCATGCGGGCCGCGATCAGCCAAGTCGAGGAGCGGGCAGGGGGCACCGAGTAGGGGGCGGCCCCCGTCCATCTGGCGGAACGGGTCGCCGCATCGCACGTTCCGCGCGCCGGTCCCTTTCCCACCGCCTGGATGGTGCTGTCCGTGGTACTTCGCGCCTGGTGCGTCGCCGTCCTGTGTCCCCTCATCAGCTCGGCGCAGTCGTCGCAGCTGCTGCCTGGGCCGTCCGGCCGGGCGGCCATGCGGTTCGAGATCTCCGTGCCCGCCAGCGTCCGCAGCGCGCCCACGACCGGGCGCGCGTACGTGATGCTGGCCCGCCACAACGAGCGCGAGCCTCGGCTGCAGATCGGCCGCGTTGGCGCGCCGATGTTCGGCCGCGATATCGAGCGCCTGGCGCCTGGAACGTCTGCCGTGATCGATGGCACCGACCTCGGCACCCCGGTGTTCGATCTCGCCGACATTCCCGCGGGCGAGTATTGGGTGCAGGGCTTCGTGAACGTGTATAGCGAATTCAAGCGGGCCGACGGGCATACCGTGTGGATGCACGACGACCAGTGGGAAGGCCAGCAATGGAATCGCTCGCCGGGCAACCTGTACAGCGCGCCGCAGAAGCTGCGGATCGATCCGCTGTCGCGGCAGGTCGTTCGGCTTGTTGCGGATCAGGAGATCCCGCCGGTCGTCGTGCCTCCCGACGACGAGTTCGTGCAGCGCATCAAGTTCCAGAGCCAGTCACTCAGCCTGTTCTGGGGACGGCCCGTCTTTCTGGGAGCCACCGTCCTGCTTCCCGCGGGTTACGCTCGCGCGACGACGCGCTATCCGGTGAACTTCGTGCAGGGGCATTTCTCGCTCGCGGCGCCGTACGCGTTCGAGCGCGACACCGCGTTTCGCCGCGCGTGGTCCAGCCCCGAGTTTCCGCGGATGCTGGCCGTCACGTTCCAGCATCCCACTCCCTATTTCGACGATTCGTACGCCGTGAACTCGGTCAACGGCGGCCCGTACGGTGACGCCATCATGCGCGAGCTCATCCCGGAGATCGAGCGGCGGTACCGCACCATCGCACAGCCGTGGGCACGGTGGTTGTCGGGTGGGTCCACGGGCGGGTGGGAAGCGCTCGCGCTCCAGATCTTCAACCCCGACTTTTTCGGCGGCACCTGGGCGTATTGTCCCGATCCGGTGACCTTCTCCGACGTGGAAGGGGTGAACATGTACCGCGACGGCAATGCGTTCTACAAGGAGATCGGCGACTGGCATCGCACCCCGACGGTGAACTCCCGGGAGATCAACGGCGAGATCAGGCAGACGTCGCAGCAGCGCAACTGGATGGAACTGGTGAACGGTACGAAGGGTCGCAGCGGTACGGGCCAGCTCGACATCTGGTCGGCGGTGTTCGGTCCGCTGGGTGGCGACGGCTACTATAAACCGGCGTACGACAAGCGCACGGGCGTGATCGACACGGCCGTGGTGCGCTACTGGAAGGAGCACTATGACCTGCTCCATCATCTTCAGCGCAACTGGCCGGCGATCGGGCCGAAGCTGGTGAACAAGCTGCACATCTATGTAGGCGACATGGACAACTTCCATCTGGACCGTCCCACGCGCGAGCTCGAAGCCTGGATGAAGACGACGGAGAACCCGCATTACGAGGGACAGTTCACGTACGGCGACCAGAAGGGACACTGTTGGTCCGGCCCGGTCACGGCCGCCGAGCGGCTGAAAGAGATGGGCCAGCACGGCTTGCGGACGAAGCCCACTGGCGAGACGACACCCTGGTGGCGGTACTGAGCCTGCCTTTCCCCATTATCCTGCACAGGAGATACCCCGTGATTCGATCTTGCTCGTGGACCGCCGCGCTGCTGCTCCTCGGCGCCACGGCCCTTCAGGCGCAATCCCGTGCCCTCACCGGGTCCGTGCTGGAGGACGGCACGCGCGCGCCCCTCGCCTCGGCGCAGGTGGTGGTGAAGGGCACCAGCATTGGCGCGCTCACCCGGGAGAACGGCTCCTTCACACTGCAGGTACCCACCGGCGCCATCGTGTTGACCGTGCGCCGTCTCGGCTATCCGCAAACCGATGTGCCCGTCGCCGCCACCACGGGCAGCGTCGTCGTCGTGCTGAAGCGCGACCCGCTCAACCTCGATCAGATCGTCATCACCGGCCAGGCCACGGGCATCTCGCGCCGCAACCTCGCCACGTCCGTGGCGAGCGTGAGTGCGGACGAGGTCTCCAAGGTGTCCACGCAGTCGATCGAGAATGCCTTCCAGGGCAAGATCGCCGGCGCGCAGATCTCGCAGTCCACCGGGGCGCCCGGTGGTGGCAACCGCATCCGCATTCGCGGCATTTCGTCGATTCTCGGCTCGGCACAGCCGCTCTACGTCGTGGATGGCGTGATCGTCAGCGACGTCGCCATCGGCTCCGGCACGAACAAGGTGACACGGGCGGCGGGCTCCGGGATCTCGGTGGGCAATCAGGAGAATCCGGCGAACCGCATCTCCGATCTGAATCCGAACGACATCGAGAACGTCGACATCCTCAAGGGCAGCGCCGCCGCCGCCATCTATGGCTCCAAGGCGTCGGGGGGCGTGATCATCATCACCACCAAGCGTGGCGACGTTGGCGCGCCGAAATTCTCCCTCCGGCAGGGCCTCGGCACCTCACGGCTCGCGTACCGGAACGGCTCCCGGCGGTTCACCTCCGTCGCCGACGTCGTCTCCGCGTTTGGCGCGGCGGCCGCGTCACGCTACGACCCCAACACGTTCATCGATTACGAGGGCGTGACCTACGGGGAGCACCCGCTGAATGCGGAGACCTCGCTCAGCGTGAGTGGCGGCTCGGAGAACACCCGCTACTTCGTGTCCGGGCTGGTGCGCGACGAGCGAGGCATCGTTCGCAACACCTACGCGGACAAGGCGGGCGTGCGCGTGAATCTGGACCAGCGCCTCGGCGCGCGCCTCATGATGCAGGTGGGCTCCGAGATCCTGCGCACGGGCAACGACCGCGGGCTCTTCGGCAACGACAACGCCGGCAACTCGATCGCGTACACGCTCACCAAGGTGCCGAGCTTCCTCGATCTGCGGCGCCAGGCCGACGGCACCTTTCCGGTGAATCCATTCTACAACTCCAATCCACTGCAGACGATCGACCTGTTCAAGAACACCGAATCGGTCTTTCGCAACATCAGCACGGCACGGTTCACGCTCGATGCGCTCGCACGCGACCAGCACAAGCTGCAGCTCATCGCCTACGGCGGCGTGGACGTGCTCAATCAGAAGAACCTCGTGTTCTCGCCGCCGGAGCTCCAGTACGAGCCGCTGGACGGACTGCCCGGCACGTCGGCGACGTCGTACAGCGACAACGTCCAGAGCAACGTCAATCTGAACGCGGTGCACAGCTGGACGCCGCGCGCGAGCATCGGCATCACTTCGCAGATCGGCACGCAGTACGAACGTCGCAAGCTCGGCCAGAGCCGCGCCTCCGCGCAGAATCTCCTCGGCGGACTGGAGATCGTCACGGCGGGCACCGTTCGCGATGTGGATGAGTCGCGCCTCGAGGTGAACGACTTCGGGGTGTTCGCGCAGTCGGAGATGCTCTGGAACGAGCGCCTCCTCCTCACCGTCGGCGCGCGCGCCGATCGCAGCAGCAACAACGGCGATACGAAGAAGTTCTTCGTCTTCCCCAAGGTGTCGGCGTCCTACCGATTCGCCGAGCTGCTGCCGGGACGGGTGGACGAGCTCAAGCTGCGTGCCGGCTACGGGGAGACGGGCAATCAGCCGCTGTATGGACAGAAGTTCACCGGCCTCGATTTCTCCAACATCGGGGGCCTCGGCGCCTTTCGCGTGGGCGCGACACGCGCCGCCGACGACATTCGCCCGGAGCGCCAGCGCGAGGTGGAGGGCGGCCTCGATGCCGCGCTGTTGGGCAATCGCGCCACGCTCGAACTCACGGCGTTCCAGCGGAACATCTCGGACCTGCTCATCACACGCACGCTCGCCCCGTCCACGGGCTACAGCGCGGAGGTGTCCAACGGGGCGGACATGCGGGTGCGCGGCCTGGAAGTGGGCTTCGGCGGCTTTCCGGTGCAGTCCGAGCGATATGGCTGGAATTCTCGCCTCAACTACGGCATGAATCGCAGTCTGATCACCAGTCTGCCCGTGCCGGCGTTTCTGCTCGGGGCACCCCAGGTTGGCGGGGTGAGGATCGAGCAAGGCAAGTCGGCGACCCAGGTGATCGGCAACGATACGCTGCCGCAGCCGGGCGGTCGGGTCGTCGTGCCGGTGGTGATCGGCGACGGCAGTCCGTCGTGGAACGCCGGATGGTCGAATGAAGTGCGCGTCGGATCCGTCTCCCTCTACGCGCTGCTGGATCACCAGCAGGGTGGCCTCCTCGCCAATGGCACCTGGCGCCATTACGATCTCGGCCAGAACTCGGTGGACTACGACGAGGTGGCGCCGGATGGGCGGAAGCTCGGCGAGGTGCGCCGCCTGACGTATCTCCAGGTGACGCGGATCTACTACCAGGACGCCACCTACACCAAGCTGCGCGAGGTGACGCTCGGCAGGAATGTGCCGACGCGGTTCCTGCAGTCCGTCAGCTCGCGGGTGAACGGGGCCAAGCTCTCGCTCAGCGGCCGCAATCTCGTATGGTGGACGAAGTTTCGCGGGGGCGATCCGGAAGCGCAGAACTTCGGCGCCGGCAATGTGCCCGATGCCGTGCAACGCAATCGCGAGCTCGCCGCCTATCCCGCCAGCAAGTCGTACTGGCTCAACCTCTCCGTGGACTTCTGACCATGCATCCTCGTCTCAGCCTCTTCCGGCGCGCGGCGATGCGCTCGGCGATGCTCGCTGCGTCCGCGACGCTCCTCGGCGCGGGTGGCGCGTGCCGGGAGTCCACCGTCCCCAACTTCAACACGCCCAATATCGACGGGCTGCTGAACCGCCCCAACGCGGCCACGGTGAACACGACCGTCGCGGGACTGCTGGTCGGTCTGCGCTCGACGGTGGGCACCTATGCCACCGGACTGGGGATCCTCGGTCGGGAGGTCTACAATCTGGACCAGGCCGAGCCGCGGAACGTGCTGGCCTATCTGGTGAGTCCGCTGGAGCCGGGTGGCTTTGTCGCCGACGTGGGCTGGACGGCCGCCTACCGGAATCTGCGCACCGCCGCGACCGTCCTCGAGGCGCTGGACAAGGTCCCCGATTACTCCGCCGCGCAGAAGGCCGCGACGCGCGGTTTCGTGAAGACGATCATGGCGCAGGAGTACGTGAACCAGCTGCGCGTGCGCGACACCTTCGGGATCGTCGTGGACGTGCCCTCCGATCCCGGCGCGTTGGGGAACTTCGTGAGCCGAGACAGCGGCTACAAGCGCGCGGCGGCGCTCTTCGACGAGGCCAAGACCGACCTCCTCGCCGGCGGTGCGGCGTTTCCGTTCGCCCTCACCACCGGTTTCGCCGGGTTCAACACGCCAGCCACCTTCCTGCGCGTGAACCGCGCGCTCAAGGCCCGCGTCGACGTCTACCGCAGCAACTGGGCGGAGGCGCTCGTCACGCTTGGCGAGTCGTTCGTCAGCACCGCCGCCACGACACCCGCCGCGCTCGCCGCGGGCGCCTACCATGTGTATTCCACTGCCTCGGGCGATGCACTGAACCCGCTGTTCGACGGCGCACCGCGCGCGCTCGTCGCCGTGCCCAGCTACCTGACCCAGGCGCAGCGCCGGCCCGACGGCTCGGTGGATCTGCGCGCCAGCACCAAGGCCCTCGTCACTCCGGTGAACGTCACTACCCAAGGCGTGAACTCCAACGTGAAGATCACGGCGTACGCCAGCAACGTGGCCCCCGTGCCCATCGTCAAGAACGAGGAGCTGATCCTGCTCCGAGCGGAGGCGTACGCCGGGCTCGGCAACCGCGCGCTGGCCATTCGCGACCTGGATTTCGTCCGCGTCAACTCCGGCGGTCTCACGCCCCTCGGCGGCGCCTTCGCCGGCGATCTGGTGGACGAGGTCCTGTACAACCGCCGCTACTCCCTGTTCGACGAGTACGGCCATCGCTGGGTGGATCTCCGGCGGTACGGCCGACTCGCCTCGCTCGAGAAGGCGCTCCCGAATCACCGGATTTTCCCCGTGGTCCCGATCCCGCTGGACGAGTGCAATCAGCGGTCGCCCCAACCGCGGGGCTGCGTCAACGTCGCGGGCTTCTAGCCCGGATCAGAGCCGGGGCAGCGTGACGCCGTGCTGCCCCTGGTATTTCCCCTTCTTGTCCTTGTACGAGATCTCCGGCTCCTCGTTGCCCTCGAAGAAGAGCACTTGCGCGATCCCCTCGTTCGCGTAGATCTTGGCGGGCAGCGGCGTGGTATTCGAGATTTCGAGCGTCACGAATCCTTCCCACTCCGGCTCGAAGGGGGTCACGTTGGTGATGATGCCGCACCGGGCGTAGGTGGACTTCCCGACCGTCACCGTGAGCACGTTGCGCGGGATGCGGAAGTACTCGATGGAGCGCGCCAGCGCGAAGCTGTTGGGCGGTACGATGCAGACATCCGCTTCCACTTCCACGAAGCACCGGTCGTCGAAGGCCTTGGGGTCGACGACCGAGCTCATCACGTTGGTGAAGATGCGGAACTCATTCGCCACGCGCATGTCGTAGCCGTAGGAGCTCACGCCGTACGAGATCACGCCCTCGCGCACCTGCCGCCCCTCGAACGGCTCGATCATGCCGTGTTCGGTCGCCATCCGGGTGATCCAGCGGTCGGACATGATGCTCATGACGCGGCGGGGTCGAAGGATCGAGGGGAAGACTGGACTAGGGATTGCGGGGCCGATCGGCGCGAAAGCTATGCGCGCCGCGCAGGCTCCGCCATGCGTCGCCTCGCCCGCCTCGCGCCCCCTGATCGGGCTGGCGTGTACGTTGCGCAATTCGCCGCCGCGCGCCGTTGACACTGCTTCGCAGCACCGGGTAACTTCATGGCGCTGCGACTTAGTGAAAGTTTTCACGAAGTGCGAGATCCCATGGAACGCACGTACCTGCCCGTCCTGTTGCTCCTCGGATTCGTCGTCATGAACGCGGCGCTGATCCTCGTCATCTCACACCTGACCCTGCGGCCTCGGCCGACGGAGGAGAAGCAGACGCCCTACGAGTCGGGCATGCCCGTCCTCGGCAACGCGCGTGAGCGGTTCTCCGTGAAGTTCTACATGGTCGCGGTGCTGTTCATCATCTTCGACATCGAGACGGTGTTCATGATCCCGTGGGCGGCGCATTTCCGGCAGCTCTCGTGCGCCGTGGACCTCGTGGGTGCGGCGTGTCCCGCCGGGCAGCTCTCGCTGTTCGGCCTCGGCGAGATGCTCGTCTTCATCGCCATTCTCCTCGTCGGGTTCATCTACGTGTGGAAGAAGGGAGCGCTGCAATGGGATTAGACAGCCGGGCGGCCGACGCGACGGTGTCGATCAACCCCTCCTCGCAGGAGAGCTGGGTCACCACGCGCCTGGACTTCCTCGTCAACTGGGGACGCGCCAACTCCCTGTGGCCGATGCCGTTCGGTACCGCCTGCTGCGCGATCGAGTTCATGGCGACCGCCGCGGCGAAGTACGACCTCGCGCGCTTCGGCATGGAGCGCATGAGCTTCTCGCCGAGACAGGCCGATGTGCTCATCTGCGCCGGCCGCGTCCCCTTCAAGCTCGCCCCGGTGATTCGGCGCATCTGGCAGCAGATGCCCCAGCCCAAGTGGTGCATCTCCATGGGGGCCTGCGCGTCGTCCGGCGGGATGTTCGACAATTACGCGGTGGTGCAGGGGATCGACACGATCATTCCCGTGGATGTCTACGTGCCGGGCTGCCCCCCTCGTCCCGAGGGCCTGCTGTACGGCATCATGATGCTGCAGGCGAAGATCATGAAGGAGCGCATGGCCGATCAGTCGCTGCGCCACGAGATGGAGCCCGACCCCAGGAGCCAGCTCTATATCCCGCCGACCATGATCGACGAGCTGTCCGAGCCCTTCGGCAATTCCATCCATCAGACCCGGTCGGGCCTGTGAGCGGCAACTTCGTCCCCGTCGTGGCCGGCCATGCCGTGGGCGCCGGGATGGCCGCGCCCGCGACACCGAGGAACGTGCCGCATCGTGATGGCGTGGCCAATCCGACCGCCGCGGCCCTTCGCGCGCAGTTCGGCGCGGCCGTCGCGCGGGTGGACGTCGTCTGGAACGAGACGACGGTGTACGTGGATCGCGCACGCATCAAGGAGATCGTCCGGTGGCTGCACGACGATCCCGCGCAGCAGTATGACTACTGCGTGGACGTGACGGCGGTCGAGTATCGCGATCTCGAACGGCCGATCGAGGTCGTCTGGCATCTCCGGTCGCTGCCCTATCGGCGCTTTCTCCGCCTCAAGGCGATGATCCCGCGCGGAGAGACGCTCGAGGTCCCCAGCATCTGGGACATTCACAAGGGCGTGGACTGGATGGAGCGCGAGTGCTACGACATGTTCGGCATCGTGTTCACGGGCCATCCGGACCTGCGCCGGATCCTGATGTGGGAGCAGTACAAGGAGGGGTACCCGCTGCGAAAGGATTTTCCGCTCCGTGGTCGCTTCAGCCGGTCCGAGCAGCTCCGCCAGGCGCTCGCGCAGAATCCCGAGGCCAAGTACAGCATGGAAGAGCTGTCGATCGCGCAGGCGTTCGAGGACCTGCCGCCCGACATGCGCCAGCGTCTGGCGGGCGGCGAGCGGGTGGGGGAGTAGCCGATGGCCACGACGAAGCGCACCGTCGAGGTGGAGCTCTCCACCACCGGGATGGACGCACAGGGGCGGCCGCGGCGCGTGCCGCTCGTCACCGACGCGGCTGGCAATCTCGTCGATGTGACCGCGGCACCGGCGATGGAGCCGGAGCTCGAGGGCGAGCACATGCTCATCAACATCGGGCCGCAGCATCCCGCGACGCACGGCGTGCTGCGGCTGGTGCTCGAACTGGATGGCGAGACGGTCGTGCGATGCATCCCGCACATCGGGTATCTCCACTGCGGATTCGAGAAGATCGGCGAGTATCGGCAGTACAATCAGATCATTCCGTGGACTGATCGTGAGGACTACCTCAACAGTCCCGGCAACAACGTCGCGTTCGCGCTGAACGCCGAGCGGCTGTTCGGCATCGAGATCACCGAGCGCTGCAAGGTGCTGCGCGTGATGGCGATGGAGCTGTCGCGCCTCATTTCGCACTGCGTCTGGCTCGGCACCTTCTGCATCGACATCGGGGCCTTCACCCCATTCCTCTGGATCTTCCAGCAACGCGAGCGCGTCTACTCGATGCTCGAGAGCTGGGTGGGCGCGCGACTCACGACGAGCCTCACGCGCGTGGGCGGCATGGCGGCGGACATCCCGGACGGCTGGACGGACGATCTCGCCAACTTCGTGCGCACCTTCCCGGCGGTGCTGGAAGAGTGCAGCACGATGCTCACGAAGAACGCGATCTGGGTGGGCCGCACGGTGGGACTGGGAGCGATGTCGGCGGACGAGGCGGTCAACTGGGGTCTCTCCGGCCCGATGCTTCGCGCGTCGGGTGTCGCATACGATGTGCGCAAGGACTTCCCGTACCTCGACTACGAGACCTACGACTTCGACATACCCGTGGGACAGGCGGGCGACGTGTACGACCGGTATCTCGTGCGGATGGAGGAGATGCGCCAGTCGATCCGGATTCTCGACCAGGCCTTGAAGCGTCTGCCGGACGGCCCGGTGAACATCGACGATCACCGCGTCATCCTGCCGCCCAAGTCCAAGGCGACCAGCGACATGGAGAGCATGATCCATCACTTCAAGCAGGTGATGGAAGGCCCGCGGCCCCCGATCGGCGAGGCCTACGTGGCGGTCGAGAGTCCCAAGGGCGAGAAGGGCTACTACATGGTGTCGGACGGCACGTCCAAGCCGGTGCGCTGGCGCATTCGTCCACCCTCGTTCGTGAATCTCTCCGCCATTCCCAAGATGGTCGAGGGACACCTGCTCTCGGACGTGATCGCGATCAACGCGTCCATCGACACCGTGATGGGAGAGATCGAGCGATGAGCGTAGCGCATCGAGCGAGCGCGACCGACTATCGTGGAGAGATCGATCGATGAGCAATGGTCCGATGAGCACCACCAAGCGCGACATGGGCGGCGCGCCCGCGCTGGCGCACGCGTCGCACGGAGAAACCGGCCCCTACACGCCCGTGTTCACCGGCGCGCGCCGGGCCGAGCTGGATGAGCTGCTCACCCGCTACCCGTCCAGGATGGCTGCGCTGCTCCCCGCCCTGTGGATCGTCCAGGAGGAGCGCGGCTGGGTCAGCCCCGAGGGGATGACGGAGGTGTCGGAACTGCTCGACCTCACGCCCGCGTACGTCAAGGGCGTCGTGACCTTCTACACGATGTACCACCAGCACCCGGTGGCCCGGCACTTCATCCAGGTGTGCACCACGACCCCGTGCAACGTCTGTGGCGCGGAGGATGTGGTGAACGCGCTGCTGAAGGCGACGGGATGCGAGGAGCTCGGCGTCCCCTCGCCCGACGGCCGCTTTCAGGTGATCGAGGTGGAATGCCTGGGCGCGTGCGGATTCAACACGCCGCTGATGGTCAACGAGAAGTTCATCGAGTCCGTGACGCCGGATACGGTGCCCGCACTCCTCGCTTCGCTGAGCTGACATGGGTTTTCCGCATACGCCCCACGAGCGCGAGACGCTCGTCCTCTCCCGGCACTTCGGCGACCCGGAGGCCATCGGTCTCGACGGCTGGCGCACGCGCGGTGGCTACGTCGCGCTGGAGAAGGCGCTCCGCATGGAGCCATCGGAGATCGTCGGTATCGTCAAGGAATCGGGACTGCGTGGGCGCGGCGGCGCCGGCTTCCCGACGGGCGTGAAGTGGAGCTTCATGAAGCCGGGCGATGGCAAGCCGCACTACCTGTGCTGCAACGCCGACGAGTCGGAGCCTGGCACCTTCAAGGATCGCGAGATCATGCGCTGGACGCCGCATTCCCTGGTGGAGGGATGTGCCATCGGCGCCTACGCGATCGGCGCGGAGGTGGCGTACGTCTATATTCGCGGCGAGTACACGGAAGCGCTGGAGAAGATGAACGCCGCGTGCGCCGAAGCCTACGCCGCTGGGATCCTCGGCACGAACGCGATGGGCACCGGCAAGACCGTGCACGTGTACGTGCACAAGGGCGCCGGCGCGTATATCTGCGGCGAGGAGACCGCGTTGATGAACTCGCTGGAGGGGCGTCGCGGCAACCCGCGCATCAAGCCGCCCTTTCCGGCCGTCGCCGGCCTGTTCGGCCAGCCCACCACGATCAACAACGTGGAGACGCTCGTCGCCGTGCCGCACATCCTCAACCACGGCGCCGAGTGGTACAAGAAGTTCGGCCGGCCCGACAACCCGAAGAGCACCGGCACCAAGCTCTTCTCCGTGTGCGGCAACGTGCAGCGGCCCGGCAACTACGAGGTCACGCTCGGCTTTCCCTTCAAGGATTTTCTCTATGATCTCTGCGGCGGCCCGCTCCCCGGCCGGCGGTTCAAGGCGATCATTCCCGGCGGGATCTCGGTGCCCATCCAGACCCTGGCCGAAGCGGAGAACTCCCCGATGGACTACGAGGGCTTCGTCGCCAACGGCACGATGCTCGGGTCGGGCGGCGTGATCATCATCGACGATGCGCAGAACCTCGTGAAGCAGATCGCGCGCGCCGCGCGCTTCTTCGCGCACGAGAGCTGTGCGCAGTGCACGCAGTGCCGCGAAGGCACCGCATGGACGACGAAGATCCTCGAGCGCATCGTCGCCGGTGACGGGACGCACGAGGATCTCGACACCCTGCTGGAGATCGGCGAGAACATGACCGGCAAGACCATCTGCGTGCTCAGCGACTCGTGCGCCACGCCGGTCGCGTCGGGCATCCAGAAGTTCCGCGCCGACTTCGAGGCGCTGATCAAGGTGAAGAAGGTCCACATGGTGCCCGCGCAGGTGGCCTGATGGCGGATGTGAAGATGGTGACGCTGACGATCGAAGGACGGGCGGTCTCGGTCCCCGACGGCACCTCGATTCTCGAGGCGGCCAAGGCGGCGGGCGTGCTCGTGCCGCACTACTGCTACCACCCGGGGCTCCCGGTGGCCGGCGTCTGCCGCATGTGCCTCGTGGAGGTGGAGAAGGCGCCCAAGCTCGCGCCCTCCTGCGCCACGTCCGTCGCCGAGGGCCAGGTGGTGCATGTGCACTCCGCCAAGGCGCTCGAGGCCCGCAAGGGCGTGCTCGAGATGCTGCTCATCAATCATCCGCTGGACTGCCCGATCTGCGATCAGGCGGGCGAATGCGAGCTGCAGGATTACACCTATCAGGAAGGGCGCGCGGAGGGCCGCTATCGCGATCCCAAGCGCTTCACTCCGGTGGAGGATTTCGGCGGCGACGTGATGTACGTGGCCAATCGGTGCATCCTGTGCACGCGGTGCGTGCGCTTCATGGACGACGTCGCGCACGATCCCGTGCTCAGCGTGGCCGAGCGCGGCGACCGCGCCGTGATCGGGAAGTTCGACGGGCAGGACCTGACACACGCCTGGGCGGGCAACGTGATCGACCTCTGCCCCGTGGGGGCGCTGCTGTCCAAGGACTCGCTGAACAAGGCGAGAGCGTGGGACCTCGATCGGTCGGCGTCCGTGTGCCCCAACTGCTCGCAGGGCTGCAACATGATCGTGGAAACGCGGGACAATCAGGTGGTACGACTGCGGCCGCGCCCGAACGACGAGGTGAACCAGTACTTCATGTGCGACCACGGCCGGCTCAACTACCGCTGGATGAACCGCAAGGATCGGGTGGACCAGCCGCTCGTGCGCCAGCACGGCGTGCTCGCGGTGGCCGACTGGGAGATTGCGCTTCGGGCCGCCGCGCGGCTGCTCGACGGCAAGCGCGCCTTCGTGCTCGCGTCGCCGAACCTGTCCAACGAGACCCTGTTCCTGCTCGGTCGGCTCGTCGCCCGCACCGGCGGCAGCGGGGCGTGTCGCGTGAATCAGGGCGACGAGGCGCCCCTGCCTGGCGTCGACGACCTCGCGCTCCGGGCCGATCGCGCCGCCAACGTGCGCGGCGCGGAACTGGCGGGCTTCTCGCGCGCCGACGCGCCGCTCGCCGGCCTGACCGCGGGCGACGTGCTCGTCGTCGCCGACGAGGAGCTGGCGGGGCTCGACGCCGCCGATGTGGCCCGCGCGGGCGCGGTGATCATCGTGGGAACGACGCTCCCGGCATGGGCCCGGCACGGCGCCAACGTGGTGCTGCCGATCGCCAATTGCGTGGAAGAGGATGGGACCTTCACCAACCTGCGCGGCCGGGTGCAGCGCTTTCTGCAGGCGAAGGCGGCGCCTGGCGTGGCGCGGCCCAGCTTCTTCGTCGTCGGCGACCTCCTCGCCGCCATGGGCGACGGCGAGGGCTACTGGACGGCGGCGCAGGCCTTCGACGCGCTCGCGGCCGCGCATCCCGCATTCGCCGGCATGTCGTACGACACCCTGGCGCTGCGCGGCGCCCTCACCGCGGACGCGATGAGCGGCGCGGGGACGGGCGCATGACCATGCCGCTGCTGGCGCTGCTCCAGATCACCGGTCCCACCACGGAGCCGTCGTTCGGCGTGTGGATGCTGGCGACTGTCGTCAAGCTGCTCGTCGTCTTCACCGTCTACATGCTGGGCGCCGCGCTGTTCACGCTTGCCGAGCGCAAGGTCTCGGCGTGGATGCAGGACCGGCATGGCCCCAACCGGGTGGGCAAGGGCTGGCTGCAGCCCGTCGCCGACGGCGTGAAGAACTTCGTGAAGGAAGAGACGTATCCCTCCGCGGCCAATCTGCCGCTGTTCATCCTCGCGCCGGTGCTCTCCTTCATTCCGGCGCTCGTCACCTGGGCCGTCATCCCGTTCGCGGCTCCGTGGGGCAGCAAGTGGGGGGTGATCGAGATGGTGCTGGCGCCGCTCCCGGTGGGGTTTCTCTTCATCCTCGCCATCTCGTCGCTGGGCGTCTACGGCATCGTGCTCGCCGGCTGGTCCTCCAACAACAAGTACGCGCTGCTGGGCAGCATCCGGTCGAGCGCCCAGATGGTGTCGTACGAGATCGCGATGGGGATGAGCTGCATCCCCGTGCTGCTGCTCGCGGGCAACGTGACGCTGACGAAGATCGTGAACCAGCAGGCGTTCGAGACGTGGAACGTGCTCAACCTGACGATCGCGTTCTTCATCTTTCTCGTCGCCGCCTTCGCCGAGACGAACCGCCTGCCGTTCGATCTGCCCGAGGCCGAGTCGGAGCTCATCACGGGCTACCACACCGAATACAGCGCGATGAAGTTCTCGCTGTTCTTCATCGCCGAGTACTGCAACATGCTCACGGCGAGCGCGTTGATGGCCACGCTGTTCTTCGGCGGTTGGGACATTCCCTTCACGCTCTGGGACAATCTGGCGCCGCACACCGGGCTCAAGACGCTGCTGACCCTGGTGAGCTTCACGGTCAAGACGCTGTTCTTCGTCTTCTTCTACATGTGGATTCGCTGGACGCTGCCGCGCTTCCGGTATGACCAGCTGATGTCGCTTGGCTGGAAGGTGCTGCTGCCGCTCGCGCTGGCGTACATCGTCGCCATCGCCACGGCGATCGTCACGCTCGACGCCCTCGGCTTCGCGCGCGGCTCCGTGCCGTTCCACGCCGGCCTCATCCTGCTGAACATCGTCTTCGTCGTGATCCTGTTCATGATCCTCGACCGTGGCCGGCTGATCAGCCCCGCGTCGTCGCGCCTCAACCAGCGCGACATCGCCAAGCTGCGCGCCGTCAGCGCGCCGCATCGCACCCCACTTCTCCCGGAATCCGGAGACTGATGTCCATCGGCGTGAAGGTCGTCGAGCGACCGATCGAGCAGACGAGCTATGTGCGGGCCACGCTCACCGGCATGGCCCACACGCTGAAGCATCTGCTCAATCCCGAGAAGGTCACCACGCAGTATCCCGAGCAGAAGGAGTCGATCTCCAAGCGGTGGCGTGGCACGCACCGCATGCTCACGACCGAGGACGGCAAGGCCAAGTGCGTGGGCTGCGGCCTCTGCCCGACCGTCTGCCCGGCGAACTGCATCAAGCTCGTGCCCGGCGAGGACGAGCAGGGCAACCGCTACCCGCTCGTGTTCGAGATCGACGAGTTCCGCTGCATCTTCTGCGGCTACTGCCAGGAAGTCTGCCCGGAAGAGGCCATTCACATGGGTCGCCACTACGAGAACGCCGAGTATAGCCGCGAGGGGTTCGTCTACGATCTGGAGCGCCTCATGGCGCAGACCCATCCGGTCTGCGAGATGTGGGATCCCGCCGATCCCAAGGGGGGGTGATGGTCACGAACGAGCTCCCACTGTTCTATGTGTTTCATTTCTACTTCTTCGGCATCGTCGCCATCGCCTCGGCCGTGGCCTTCGTGACGCGCAAGAGCCCCGTGGCCGCGGCGCTGTGGCTCGTCAACACGATGTTCTGCCTGGCGGCCATGTACGTGTTGCTCGACGCGCACTTTCTCGGGGCGATGCAGGTGCTCGTGTACGCCGGCGCGATCATGGTGGTGTTCCTGTTCGTCATCATGCTGCTCAACCTGGGGCACGCGTCGGACGTGGCGGACGCGCGAGGCATGTGGTGGAAGCTCGCCGCCGGGCTCGTCGGGCTCGCGCTGCTGGCCCAGGTGTTCGCGCTGACGCGCGTGCGCGTGCCCGAGGCGCTCGTGCTGCCGGAGAACACGCTGGCCAACCAGGTGGCGGCCCAGGGCGCGATCGCGCCGCTGGCCGGTCTTCTGTTCAACGAGTACCTGCTCGCCTTCGAGGTGACGAGCGTTCTGCTCCTCGCCGCCGTGGTGGGCGCCGTGGTGCTGGGCAAACGCAAGGAGCGTGAACGTGCTGGCTGAGTCGCTCTTCTTCAGCGCGGTTCTCTTCACGATCGGGGTCGTCGGTGTGCTCACCCGGCGCAACGCGATCATCGTGTTCATGTGCGTGGAGCTGATGCTCAACGCGGTGAATCTCACCTTCGTCGCGTTCGCGCAGGTGTACGGCGCCGCGGGGCAGGTGTTCGTCTTCTTCGTGATGACGGTGGCGGCGGCCGAGGCGGCCGTGGGGCTGGCGATCATCATCGCGCTCTTCCGGCATCGGCAGACGGTCAATCTGTCGAACATCAATCTCCTCAAGGGCTGATGCTCCTCCAGCACGCAGTAGAGGCGAGCGCGCATCCGCTGAGCGGTACGGTGGCCAGGTATGTCTGGCTGCTCCCCCTCCTGCCGCTCCTCGGGTTCGTGATCAATGGCCTGCTCTCGCTGACGAGCGCGGTCAGGCTGGGCGCCTCCGATCCAGGCGCCGCCCACGGGTCGTCGGTGGGCGACGCGCATCGGGCACACGATGCCGACGCGCCCGGTACCCACGGCGACGACCACCATGCCGTCGTGCGCCACCGCCACGCCGGCCTCGTCAGTCTGATCGGACCGGGCGTGCTGGTGGCCGCGTTTGCGCTGGCGCTGGCGATCTTTGTCGCCATGCGCGCCGCCGGTGGCGGCGCCATGCACGCGCCCTTCATCCAGACGTACTTCAGCTGGATGCCGGTGGGCGACCTGCAGGTGGATGCCGCCTTCCAGCTCGACCAGCTCAGCATGCTGATGGTGCTGATCATCACGGGAGTGGGCACGCTGATCCACCTGTTCAGCGTGGGATACATGCAGGACGATGCCGGCTACCCGCGGTATTTCGCCTATCTGAATCTCTTCGTGTTCTTCATGCTCGTGCTCGTGCTGGGCGCGAACTACCCGATTCTCTTCATCGGATGGGAAGGGGTGGGACTCTGTTCGTACCTGCTCATCGGCTACTGGTACAGCGAGCAGGCGAATGCCGATGCGGGCAAGAAAGCGTTCATCGTGAACCGCATCGGCGATTTCGGGCTGCTCGTCGCGATGTTCATGCTCTTCGCGAATCTGGGGCGCCTGGATTTTGTGGGGATCACCGAGGGGGCGCCGGCGGCGCTGGCCTTCGGCGGTGCCATCGTCACGGCGATCTGCCTCTTCATCTTTCTCGGCTGCGCCGGCAAGAGCGCGCAGATCCCGCTCTACGTCTGGCTGCCCGACGCCATGGCCGGCCCCACGCCGGTGTCCGCGCTGATCCATGCCGCGACGATGGTCACCGCCGGGGTGTACCTGATCGCACGGAGCAACGCGCTCTTCGCGCTGGCGCCCGTGGCCGGACTCACCGTCGTCCTCGTCGGCGCGCTCACGGCGGTGTTCGCCGCGACGATCGGTCTCAAGCAGTGGGACATCAAGAAGGTGCTGGCCTACTCCACCGTCTCGCAGCTCGGCTACATGTTCATCGCCGTGGGCTCGGGCGCCTACGTGGCGGGCGTGTTCCATCTGATGACACACGCGTTCTTCAAGGCACTGCTCTTCCTCGGTGCGGGGTCGGTGATCTACGCCATGCACCGCGCGTATCACCATACCGGCAGCCATGACGATGCGCAGGACATGCGCAACATGGGCGGGCTGCGAAAGTACATGCCCACCACCTGGCTCCTCATGTGGGCGGCCACGCTGGCGATTGCCGGCATTCCGCCGTTCTCCGGCTTTTTCTCCAAGGACGAGATCCTCGGCTCGGTCTTCATCCGCGCCGCGGCGGGATCCTCGCTCGCCGACGCGAGCTGGCTGGGCATCCCCGGCAGCGCCATCCTCTACCTCTGCTACGTGCTCGGCCTCGCCGCCGCCTTCATGACGGCGATCTACATGACGCGCATGATGCTCTACACCTTCCACGGTCCCAACCGTACCGGGGATGACGCGCGCACGCACCTCGCCGAAGCACCGTGGATCATGACCGGACCGCTCGTGGTGCTGGGCGTGCTCAGCGTGGCGGGCGGCTGGCTCAACCTGCCGGCGCTGTTCACGGGACTCGGGCCCGCCGGCGCGCTGGAGCACTGGCTGGAGCCCGTGGTGGGGGAGGGGGCACTGATGGTGACGCGCGGCGTCGCGCCGCACGTCTCGCACGGGACAGAGCTCGCACTGATCGGCACCGCCGTCGTGATCGGCGTTGCCGGCATCCTGTTCGCCGTCGCGCGCCTCAAGCCGGCCGTGCTCCTGCCGAAGGCGGAGTCGCCCGAGGAGACCGGATTCGGGCGTGTGCTGGTCAACAAGTATTACGTGGACGAGATCTACGACAAGGCGATCGTCACGCCCGTCGTCGCCACCTCGCGCAGTCTGCTGTGGCGCGGCGTGGACGTCGGCATCATCGACGGGCTCACGCGCCTGTTCGTCCAGAGCAAGGACGACGACCAGGCGATCGGCACGAGCGTCCCGATGGGCGGGTTCGTGACTCGACTCGTCGGACTCGTCGGCTCGCAGCTCCAGTCGGGACAGGTGGGCACCTATGCCTGGGTGCTCGTCGTCGGAGTGCTGTTCGTTCTCGGCGCCTTCACCTTCCGCTAACCAGATGCGCGAGTTCTTGCTTTCGGTCGGTTACGACCGCTGGATCCTGCCGGCGCTGCTCGCCCTGCCGCTCCTGGGCGCGGCGGCGATCATCGCTGGCGGCCGCCGAACCGCCGATCAGGAAGACGAGGTCACCTCGGGAGCGGCCCACCGGCCGCGCACGCTGGCGTCCTGGGTCTTCGCCGTGGAGCTGTTGCTCTCGGCAGGGCTCTGGTGGGCCTTCGATCCCGCCGTCTCGGGCTGGCAGCAGCAGTTCGACATCGCGTGGATCCCGTCGTGGGGCGTCCGCTTCACCCTCGGCCTCGACGGCATCGCGCTGATGGTGGTGCTGCTCACCACCTTCATCATGCTGCTCGCCTGTGTCGGCAGTTTCACGTCCGTGCGTCACAAGACGTCGTCGTACTACGCTCTGCTGCTCGTGCTCACCACGGGCATGCTGGGCGTGTTCATGGCGCTGGATCTGTTTCTCTTCTACATGATGTGGGAGGCGATGCTCATCCCGATGTACTTCATCATCGGGATCTGGGGCGGCGAGCGCCGCATCTACGCCACCCTCAAGTTCTTCATCTACACGATGATCGGCTCGCTGCTCATGCTGGCGGGCATCATCTACCTGGGCATCGCCGCGCAGGATCCGATGACGGGGGTGCCGAACTTCTCGTACGACACGATCATGTCCACGGCGCGCATCGCGCCGCAGGCCGCCTACTGGCTGTTCGGCGCGTTCTTCCTCGCCTTCGCGGTGAAGGTGCCGATGTTTCCCTTCCACACCTGGCTACCCGACGCGCACGTGGAAGCCCCCACGGCCGGCTCTGTGATCCTGGCGGCCATCATGCTCAAGCTCGGCACGTTCGGGTTCATCCGGCTCGCGGTGCCCCTGTTTCCGGGCGCCGCGCTCGATCCGACCGTTCGCAACATCATCCTCGTCCTCGCCGTGATCGGCATCGTGTACGGGGCGCTGGTGTCGCTCGTCCAGCCCGACTTCAAGAAACTGGTGGCGTACAGCTCGGTGAGCCACCTCGGGTTCGTCATGCTCGGCATCTTCGCGCTCACGGTGCAGAGCGTGCAGGGGTCGCTGATGGTGATGATCAATCACGGCATCTCCACGGGCGCACTCTTCTTTCTCATCGGCATGCTCTACGAGCGCCGGCACACGCGCCTCATCGAGGCTTATGGCGGGCTGGCGCGCGTGATGCCGCTCTTCTCGGCGATGCTCGTCTTCGTCTCGCTCAGCTCCATCGGCGTGCCCGGCACCAACGGCTTTGTCGGTGAATTCCTCGTGCTGCTCGGGGCGTACCGCACCTTCCCGGTGTTTGCCGTGATCGCCGCGACGAGCGTGATCATCGCGGCGGCGTATCTGCTCTGGGCCATCCAGCGCATCCTCTTCAACGCGCTGGACAAGGTGGAGAACGAGCACGTGCCCGACCTCAACCGGCGTGAGCTGCTGCTGATGGCGCCGCTGCTCGCGGCCATCATCTGGATGGGCGTGTATCCGGCGCCGGTCCTGCGCCGCATGCAGCCCGCCGCCGAGCAGTTCGTGCGGACGGTGGAGGCGCGCGCCGCCATGTCGTCGGCTCTCGTTGCCGGAGGCCGCTGATGCCGCTCTATGATCTGACCATCCCGTCGCAGCTGATGACCGCGCTGCTGCCCGACCTGATGCTGATGGTCGGCGCGATGGCGCTCCTCCTCTGGGCCGTGTGGCGGCCGGAGTCGGCATCGCACCAGCGGCACGTCGGCCTCCTCTCCATCGGGCTCTGCGTCGCCACGCTCGTCGCGGTCGTGGCGATGATGTTCAACCGGACCTTCGCCACCGACGGTCCGATCGCCGTGGATACCTTCCGGTGGATGGCCGACGTCATCATCCTGCTCGGCACCATCGGCGCCCTTGCGCTCGGCATCGACGACAACGATCGCGCCGGCACGACCACCTCCGAGACCCACGTCCTCATTCTCCTCGCGGCGTCGGGAATGATGCTCCTCGCTGCGGCGCGCGATCTCATGATCGTGTTCCTCGGGATCGAGTTGATGTCGGTGGCCGTGTACGCGCTCGCCGGGCTGAACCGCCGCAGCGAGCGCTCGGCGGAAGGCGCCCTCAAGTACTTCCTGCTCGGCGCCTTCTCCACCGCGTTTCTGCTCTACGGCATCGCGCTCGTCTACGGCGCCACGGGCACCACGGGGCTGGCGGAGATCCGCCTGCGCGTCGTGGAGCACAGCCTGGGCGGCAGTCCGATCCTCCTCATCGGGATCGCGCTCATGCTCGTCGGCTTCGGGTTCAAGGTCTCCACCGTGCCCTTCCACATGTGGGCACCCGACGTCTACGACGGCTCGCCCAACCCGGTGACGGCGTTCATGGCGGCGACGGTCAAGTCGGCGGCATTCGTGGCATTCCTCCGGATCTGGCTGGAGGCGTTCGGCTCCGAGTACACGAGCTGGCACCGCGCCGTCGCCGGTCTGGCCATACTCACCATGGTCGTCGGCAATGCCATCGGATTGCAGCAGCGCAATCTCAAGCGCATGCTCGCCTACTCCTCCATCGCGCACGCGGGCTTCATCCTCGTCGCGATCGCCGCGGGCACCGCGCAGGGCGCGTCGGCGATGCTGTTCTATCTGCTCGCCTACACGCTCGCGACGTTCGGCGCGTTCGCCGTGATCATCGTGCTCTCGCGGGGCGATGCGGCGGTCACGACGGACGACATCAGCGGGCTCTGGTCGGTGCGCCCCTGGCTCGCCATCGCCATGACGGTCTTCATGCTCGCGCTCATGGGGTTCCCCGTGTTCGGCGGAGTGGGATTCCTGGCCAAGTGGTACATTCTCAAGGCGGCGCTGCAGGCGCCTGTGCCGCAGACCACGCTGGCCGTGGTGCTCGTGCTCACCACCGTGATCTCCGCTGGATATTACCTCTATGTGATCATGGTGATGTTCATGCGCCCGCGGCTGCCCGGTGCGGCCCCCGTGGCCGAGACGCGCTCGCTGACGCGCGCCGTCATGGTCACCGCGGCGTTCGCGATCCTCGCGCTCGGCATCGCGCCCGATCTCGCCGTGCGGTATGCGCAGGTGGGGTATCCCAGACTCCAGACTCCTCGAGCGCCGCTGTCCCTCGCGACTCCCGCGCGAGCGCCGGACGGTCGCTGACCACCGCGGGGCCGCTCGGCGGCCCCGTCGTCTTTCGATCATCGCGATGACCATCTCGGCAGGCATTTTCCGGCAGTACGACGTCCGCGGCATCGTCGGGGCGGATCTCACCGAGGAGGCGGCGCGCGCCATCGGCGTGGCGTACGCCGCGTTGATGAGCGAGCGGGGCGTGGCCGGCGAGGTCGCCGTGGGTCGCGACAACCGCCCGAGCGGGGAGGCCCTGCGTGATGCCCTCGTGGATGGGCTCACGAGCGCCGGCGTGAGCGTCGTCGACATCGGCGTCGTCCCCACGCCTCTCCTCTACTGGAGTCTCCACCACCTCGACGTGGTGGGTGGCATCCAGATCACGGGGTCGCACAACCCGGCCGAGTACAATGGGTTCAAGCTGTCGTTCGGCCGGGAATCACTGCATGGGCACGACCTCCAGCATCTGCTCGCGCTGATTCGCCAGGGCGTGGCGCCCACCGGGCAGGGCGGCGTGCGCACCGAACAGGTGATCGACCGGTACATCGCCGATGTCGTCGCGCGCATCGGCCCCATCTCGCGTCCTCTGCGCGTGGTCTACGACTGCGGCAATGGCGCCGCCGCGCTCGTGGCGCCGCAGTTGATGCGCGCCCTGGGACTGGACGCCGTCGGCTTGTTCACCGAGAGCGACGGCACCTTTCCCAATCACCATCCGGATCCCACCGTCCCGGAGAACCTCGAGGATCTCATCGCGGCGGTGCAGGAGCACCATGCGGAGATCGGCCTCGCCTTCGACGGCGACGCCGACCGGATCGGCATGGTCGACGGCACGGGAAAGATCGTGTGGGGGGATCACATCCTCATTCTCTACGCGCGCGACGTCCTGGCCCGTACGGGCCGCGGGCAGGCGGTGATCTTCGACGTCAAGTGCAGCCAGGCGCTCCCCGATGCCATCGCGCAGGCCGGCGGAACGCCGGTGATGTGGAAGACGGGCCACTCCCTCATCAAGGACAAGATGAAGGAGCTGGGCGCGCCACTGGCGGGCGAGATGTCGGGCCACATGTTCTTCCAGGAGGGCTTCTACGGGCACGACGACGCCCTGTACGGAGCGGCGCGGCTCCTGCGCATCGTCGCCGACTCGGGCCGCACGGTCGCCGACCTGCTCGCCGATGTGCCGCCGTACGTGAGCACGCCGGAGATTCGCGTGGATTGCACGGACGAGGCGAAGTTCGGCGTCGTGGACCGCGCCGTGGCGCACTTCCGCGGCACGCATGACGTGAGCGACGTCGACGGGGTACGCGTCCTGTTCGGCGACGGGTGGGGCCTCATCCGCGCCTCCAATACCCAGCCGATCCTCGTGACGCGGTTCGAGGCGAACACACCGGAGCGGCTGGCCGAGATCCGCGGCGTGATGGAAGGATGGCTGCGCGATCAGGGCATCGCCGTCTGACGTGAATCCGCGGCAGGTCGTCTTCGGCACGCTCGCGGGCGCGGCGCTTCTCCTTCTCCTCGGACGGTGGGGGGCCGAGCTCTACACGGACCATCTCTGGTTCGCCTCCATGGGCGCCAGCGCGGTCTGGCGTGCGCGTCTCGAGACATCGGCGCTGCTCGGCGGCGGGTCGTTCGTCGTCGCCACCCTCTTCGCCTTCCTCAACCTGTACGCGGTGCGCCAGTCGGTCGTCTCGCTCGTGCTGCCGAGGCGGCTCGGCAACATCGAGATTGGCGAGGAGGTGCCACCTCGCGTTCTCCTGCTCGCCGTCTGCCTGCTCTCGGCGTTGATCGGCGTGGCGGTCTCGCTGCCGACGGAGCTGTGGACGACGGCACTGCTCGCGTGGATCGGGCAGCCGTTCGTCGAGGCGGATCCCTACTTTGGCGCCGATCTCGGCTTCTTCGTCTATTGGCTCCCGTTCGAGACGGCGGTCCACTACTGGGCCGTCCTCGTGCTGCTCGTCGTCACGCTGGTGGTCGTCGCGCTGTACGCACTCACGCCCAGCCTCCGATGGGAGCGCGGGTCGCTCTTCGTGTCGGCATACGTGCGCCGGCACTTCACGATGCTGGGCGGCGTGCTGCTCCTGGTGCTGGCCTGGAGCTACCGGCTGGCGATGTATCACCTGCTCGTGTCTGGCGGTGACGGCACCGGCGTCTTCTCGGCGATCGATCATCGTGTGATGGTGCCGGCGACGCTGCTGCTCTCCGTGGTCACCCTCTCGGCGGGCATCGTCGTCGGCTGGGCCGGATGGACGGGGCAGATGCGTCTGGCCTTTCTGGCCGTGTCCACGGTCCTCGTCCTCTCGCTTGTCGCGCGCACCGTGGCGCCGCTGGTGACGCGCCGGTCGGTGGATCCCGCCGCCGCGGCGGCCGAGGCGCGGCCGTATCGCGCCACTCGGCTCGGCTATACGCGCCGCGCATACGGTGTGGACCGGATGCGGCCCGAGTCGCTCGGAGCTGGCTTCGCCTCTCTCGCGGAAGCGGTGCCGCGCACGGCCGTGTGGGACGGCGTCACCCTGGCGCGTGCCGCCGAGCGGATGCGCCGGGTGCGAGTGGTGGGCGGCGGCGCCGGATGGCAGCAGACCGACAGCGGACTCTCGGCGCTCCTCGTGGAGCGGGGGAGCGATCCGGCGGCGGAGTCGCGAGACGCATGGGGAATCCGCCGGCTCGATCCGACGTCGGCCGATGAGCTGGGGATGCCCCGCCGCACTGGCGGCGCGAGTCGCTTCGGCGACGAGACGCTCCTCGATGAGCCGGCCGTCTACGATTCCGCGCCCGCCTACAGCGTACTCGCCGACTCGCTGCAGCGCATCGCGGGCGTGGAGATGGTGTCGACGACCTCGCGTCTGGCGCACGCCTGGAGTCTGCAGAACTTCCGGCTGCTCTTCGGCGATCTGCCGCGGAACCGACCGACGATCGTCCAGCGGCGCGACGTGCGGGAGCGACTCGCCTCGCTGGCGCCGTTCTTCGTGCAGGCGAGTCAGGTCGTGCCCGTGATGGCGGACGATTCCCTGTACTGGGTGGTCGAGATGTACGCGGCCTCCTCGAGCTATCCGCTTGCACAGCGCTTCAGCGTGCTCGGCGAGGAGCGCAGCTACTTTCAGCACGCGGCCTCTGCCGTGCTGCATGCCTCCAGCGGCCAGGTCCGTCTCGTGCTGGCGGCCTCGCCCGATCCGGTGTCGTCCACCTGGGCCAACCGCTTTCCTGGACTGTTCGTGAGCGTCGGCGCCCTGTCGGTCGCCCTTCAGGCAGCGCTTCCGCCGGTGACCGATGGCGCGCGTGCACAGGCGCTGGCGTTCGCCGCAACGGGGTTCCGTGGAGACAGCCTGGAAGTGCGCCACTTCGCCGCCCCCGACGGGGCCGACTCCGCGGCATCGCACGAACCGCTGCACGTGAGACTTCCGGGGGCGGGTATCATGGAGCTCCTGCCTCTCCTCGACTCCACCGATCGCGTGCGCGGCATGGTCGCGGCGAGCGCTGGTGCATCTCGGGTGACGTCGTGGATTCCCGTGGCCAGCGACGGGCTGTCGTTCAACGTCGTGGTGGACCGCATGCGTGCGACCGAGACCGCCGTGCGCGGGAGCGGCCTGACGCGCGGTCCGTTGCGGGTGATCCCGGTGGGCGGCACGCCGGTGTACGTCCAGTCGGTCTTCCAGGGGCGGCCGGGCGGCGCGCCCAGTCTCGTGCGCGTGGTGGTCCTCCGCGGTGACAGCGTGCGCGCCGCCGCCACGCTGGCGACGGCCTCCGGCCTCTCGCGATCGCGTCGGCCCCAGTCCGCGGTGGGAGCGGATCTCCGAGCTCACGCGGAGAGCCTGTACAAGGTCATGAAGGAGGCGCTCACGCGATCCGACTGGGCGACTTTCGGTCGGACGTTCGATGACCTCGGCAGCGTGCTGCGTGTGACGATCCCGTGAGCTTGCTCCCGGCTCTGGCGCGGTCTAGCTTCTCTCGCCTATTCATGACGGCTAGACATTCCAGAACGGCGGTGATCGCGCTGGGGGGCAATGCGCTTGCTCCAGCGGGTGAGCATAGCACGATTCACGATCAGTTCCGGCACGCTCGCGAAAGTCTCGGTCCGATCGTCGATCTGGCCCATGACGCGTGGAATGTGTGCGTGGTGCACGGGAATGGGCCGCAGGTGGGAGACGAGCTCGTCCGCAACGAAGCGGCGCGTCTGGAAGCGAACCCGCTCCCGCTGGGCGTGCTCGTGGCCGCCACGGCGGGCTGGATCGGCTACATGCTGCAACAGTCGCTCGAGAATGCGTTGCGGCGCGTGGGCTCCACGCGCCGTGTCGCCACGATCATCACCCAGGTGCAGGTAAACGTCGACGACCCGGCGTTGCGAAATCCGACCAAGTTCATCGGGCAGATCTTGACAGACGCGCGCGTCGAGGAACTGCGGCGCGAGGGACATGTGGTGAAACTCGACGCGCGGGGGCATGCGCGTCGCGTGGTCGGGAGTCCCATACCGCAGGCGATCCACGAATTGCCGACAATCAGGGAGCTGGTGGAGGGGGGAACGCTGGTCATCGCCTGTGGCGGCGGCGGCGCGCCCGTCTTCGACCACCCGGAGAAGGGGTGGGAGGGAATCGATGCGGTGGTGGACAAGGACCTCGCGGCGGCGGTGCTGGCGCGTGACCTCGGTGCCCAGCTCCTGTTGATACTCACCGATGTGGACGCGGTCTATGCCGACTGGGGCACGCCGCAGCAACGCCCGCTCGCCCGCCTCACGGTGGACGAGGCGGTGGACATGGACCGCGCGGGCGCATTCGGCGAAGGCAGCATGGCGCCGAAGATCCGGGCGGCAATCGACTTCGTGCGCCATACAGGCGGCCGCGCGATCATCACCGAGCTGCGCCATGGCCGAGAGGCAGTGCGCGGCGAGGCAGGAACGACCATCACAGCGGAGAAGGCGTGAACATCCACGAATATCAGGCCAAGGACATTCTGCGCGCCGAAGGCGTGCCGATCCCGGCGGGCGAGGTGGCGACGACGGCCGAGCAGGTGGAGTCGATCGCTCGATCGATCGGCGGCATGGTCGTCGTCAAGGCGCAGGTCCATACGGGAGGCCGAGGCAAGGCCGGCGGCGTGAAGCTCGCAAAGACGCCGGAGGAAGCGAAGGAGATCGCCGGGAAGATCCTCGGCATGCAGATCAACGGACTCACCGTGCATCGGGTGCTCGTGACGGCGGCGGCCGACATCGCCACCGAGGCGTATGTGGGCATCATCCTGGACCGCGCCAGCAGGAAGCCGGTCTTCATGGTGAGCCCTGCCGGAGGCATCGACATCGAGGAAGTCGCCGCGAGCACGCCCGAGAAGATCCTCAAGCTCCCCATCGATACCCGATATGGATTGCAACCGTACCAGGCCAGCGAGCTGGGGTTCTTCCTGTTCGACGACGTGAAGAAGGTGCGCGCCGCCTCGCGCATCATGATGGCGCTCTATCAGGC
>JBKJIY010000095.1:0-23506 GCA_046598315.1 Gemmatimonadaceae bacterium | reverse complement strand
CCTCGAACGCCTGCGCGTGGGCGATCGGCCCCGCCAACATGCCGGCGAGCAGCTGGAGCGTCTGCGTGTCCTGCTCGTCGGCGCTCGCCTTCGACGAGCAGGACACGCAGACGCTCCAGCTGCTCGCCGGCATGTTGGCGGGGCCGATCGCCCACGCGCAGGCGTTCGAGGCCAAGCGCGCGCTCGTCGCCGAGCGGACGCTGGCTCTCGCAGCCTACCGCGAGAGCGAGGCCCGCTTTCGCGCCGCGATGGACGCGTCGCTCGACGCCCTCTTCATCCTCGGCGCCATCCGCGACGAGGATGGCGACGTGGTCGACTTCGAGTATCTCGACACGAACCGCCGAGGCGAGGAGCTGTGCGGACTGACACGCAGCGCCCTGCTGGGCGAGCGCGTGAGCCGCCTGTTCGCGGGGGATGAGAACGTGGCACAGCTGGAGCAGCTGACGCAGGTCCTGCACTCGCGCACCGCGTTCGAGGGGGAGCGCGAGCTCGTCACGGCGCGGGGGAGCCACCGCTGGATCCAGGAGCAGGTCGTCCCCCTGGAGGACGGCGTGACCGTGACGATGCGGGACGTCACCGCGCGCAAGGACGCCGAAGCGGAATCGCGTCGCGCGCACGAGGCTGCGGAGTCCGCGAACCGGGCCAAGACCGATTTCGTGGCTCGGATGAGCCACGAGCTGCGCACCCCGTTGAACTCGGTCATCGGATTTTCCAACATTCTCCTGAAGAACCAGCGGGGGGCGCTAGGGGACGCCGAGATGATGTACCTTGGCCGCGTGCAGTCGGCGGGCACGCATCTCCTATCGCTCATCAACGACGTGCTCGACATCGCCAAAGTCGAGGCGGGGCGCATGACCCTGGAGCTCGCATCGGTGGAGCTTGGCGAATTTGCGCGCGGAGTGCTCGGCCAGTTCGAGTCGCAGGCCGATGCTGCAGGGGTCACCCTCCGGCTGGAATCCCCCTCGGGCGGGGCGCTGCTGTACGCCGATGTCGCCAAGCTCCAGCAGGTGATGTTCAATCTCGTGGGCAATGCGCTGAAGTTCACGCCCCACGGCAGCGTCACGCTCAGGGTGACGGCCGACGAGGCGCGGGCGGACGGCCGGATGCCGTTGGTTACCTGCATCGAGGTGATCGACAGCGGCATCGGCATCCCGGCTGATCGTCTGGACGCGATCTTCGAGGCCTTCGAGCAGGCCGACTCCTCCACGTCGCGACGGTACGGTGGCACCGGACTGGGACTCTCCATCTCCCGCGCGCTCTGCGAGGCGATGGGGTTTTCGCTGAGCGTGGACAGCGAGCCGAACATCGGGACGACCTTCCGCATCGACTTCGCTCGAGTGGCGTCTCTCGTCGGCTGACGAGCCCGGTGGGCGCCCGGTAGACCTCGCGGAATCTCGGCATCCCGTTCTCTCGCCGCATTCGCGAGCTCGTGTCGGCACTCTTGCGACGGTCTGGCACGCTCCCGGCATAGCACCAGAAGCCATTTTCGGGGAGGAGCATGTCGTACCGGGAGTTCGCCGATCTGTCCGGACGGCGCTGGGAGGTCTGGGAGGTGCATCCCACCCTGACGGAACGGCGGCGGGCGCGCGACCGCCGGCATGCCGACCGCGGCTCCGGGGAGCGACGCGTGGTGGAAGTGCGCCGCCGCAGCCTGCCACGCGCGCTGCAGGAAGGCTGGCTGGCCTTTCGCAGTGATGAGGAGCGGCGGCGCCTCTATCCGATTCCAGACAAGTGGCGGGACTCGAGCAACGATGACCTTGCCAGCCTGGTGGAACGTGCGCAGGTGAACCGTCGGGCACGACGAATCGTCTGATCGAAAGATCACGCAGCGGGATCGCGCCACGTTGCAGTCCGGCGCGATCTCGCCGAACGACGGGAGGGAGATGTCCTACCGCGAGGTGACGGACGCGTCGGGCGTGGCGTGGCAGGTCTGGGAGGTGCATCCCAGCCTTGCGGATCGACGTCGCCAGGCGCAGCCGACGCCACCGGCCGGACTGGAGCGCCGGAAGCGGCGCTCGGCGCGATCGCCCCTGCCGGGAAAGCTGCATGCCGGATGGCTGGCAATGCGCTCCCCGACCGAGCGGCGTCGAGTGTCGCCGGTGCCGGAGGGGTGGGCGGATCTGCCAAACGAGCAGCTCCAGGCGATCATCGAGACGGCGGAGGTGACGGGCGTGCCGCGTCGGTTGCTGGAATGACCGGCTCGGGGCGCGCGAGCGGGCGCCGCGCGGCGCATGTCGTCAGTTCACAGTGCTGATCTGGAGAACAGATGGGGACATCGTACTCGATCGATCGTGCGCGCCGGCTCGTGCGCAGCCGCGCCTGGGGCGTCGTCACGGAGGAGGACCTTCGCGACCATTACTCGCACATGATGGCCGATCCGCTGTTCGAGTCCGACTTTCAGCAGATCATCGACCTCAGGCGGCTCGAGGCGGCGCTCATCCGGCCGCGCGAGCTTCAGACTGCTGCCGCGATGCTCCGGTTCGACGTCGGCACGCGGAGAGCGTTCGTCGCCACCACCGCGGCCGGCGAGGAGCTCGCAGCGCGTTACTCCGGGTACGCCAGGGCAGCTGGCCAGGACGTGCGCGTATTCGGCTCGGTGGACGACGCCGAAGCGTGGTTGGCGCTGCAGCCGCCGCGGGGGGCAGACGGTGTCCCGGTGACGAGCCCTACACGTTGAAGCGGAACAGCAGCACGTCCCCATCCTTCACCACGTACTCCTTGCCCTCCTGCCGCATCGCGCCCTTCTCCTTCACCCCCTTCCAGCCGCCCATCCCGATGAAATCGGCGTAGCCCGCCGTCTCCGCCTTGATGAAGCCGCGCTCGAAGTCGGTGTGGATCACCCCAGCGGCCTGCGGCGCCGTGTCCCCGCGATGGATCGTCCAGGCGCGCACCTCCTGCTCGCCCGCGGTGAAGTATGTCTGGAGCCCGAGCAGCTCGTAGCCGGCCCGGATGAGCCGATCGAGCCCCGCCGATTCGAGCCCCAGCGAGGCGAGAAAGTCCTGCCGATCCTCGGCCGGGAGCTCGGCGAGCTCGCTCTCGATCTTCGCCGAGAAGGGCACGACCTGGGCGAGCTCGCCACTGGCCGTGATCGCCTCGCGCAGCGCTGTCAGATGTGCACCCTCCTCGCCCGCCAGTTCGGCGTCGGTGACATTGGCGGCGTAGAGGATCGGCTTGGTGGTGAGCAGGGTGAGCGGCTTGAGCAGCGCGAGCGCCGCAGCGTCGAACTTCGCCTCCCACAACCCGCGTCCCTCCGCGAGGAGCTGGTGTGCGCGCTCGAGCGTCGGCAGCTCCGCCAGCGCGTCCTTGTCGCCGGTCTTGGCCGAGCGCTTCACGCGGTCGAGCCGCTTCTCCACCGTGGCGAGATCGGCGAGCGCGAGCTCGAACTCGATGACTTCGCGATCCCGCACGGGATTCACGCCATCCATCACGTGCAGGATGTCGTCGTCGTCGAAGCACCGGACGACGTGCACGATGGCGTCGGTCTCGCGGATGTTGGCGAGAAACTGGTTGCCGAGCCCCTCGCCCTTGGATGCGCCCTCCACCAGTCCGGCGATGTCCACGAACTCGACGGCCGCCGGCACGGTGCGCTGCGGATTCACCACCTTCGCCAGCTCGTCGAGCCGACCGTCGGGCAGGTTCACGCGACCGACGTTGGGCTCCTTGGTGGCGAACGGGTAGTTCGCGGCGAGCACGCCGGCGCTCGTGAGCGCGTTGAAGAGCGTGGACTTGCCGACGTTGGGAAGTCCGACGATGCCGAGTCTGAGCATGGGAACGACTGAAGGCCTGAGTGACTGCGTGCGTGCCGAGCGCGAAAGCTAATCGCGCCGCTGGCTCTGGACGTCGAGCGCGCCCTTGTTGCCGGCTCGCAGCCACGCCTCCACCGTCTCCACCATCAGCGGAAATTGGCCCCGGATCGACTCCGCATCACGCCTGCCGACTGCACCGAGCACGAAGTCGGTCAACGGGCCGCCCGATGGCCGCTCCGGATCGCCCACGCCGATTCGAAGGCGCGGATAGCCCTGCGTGCCGAGCGCCTGCTGGACCGACTTGTGTCCGTTGTGCCCACCCGCGCCGCCTTCGGACCGAAAGCGCCAGGTGCCCGCGGCGATGGCGACGTCATCCGACAGCACGAGAAGGTCGGTCGCCGCGGCCCAGAAGGGGCGGCGCGCGTACGACACGAGGACGCCACCCGAGAGGTTCATGTAGGTCTGCGGCTTGATGATGCGCACGGCCTCTTTCAGGCCGGGGAGCTGGCATTGGACGACTTTCGCCTGCCCGTCCTTCTTCCAGCCGTCACCGCCCCACCGGTCGGCGAGGTGCTCGGCAAGCCACCAGCCCACGTTGTGGCGGGTCTGCTCGTATTCCTTCCCCGGATTGCCGAGGGCGAGGATCACCTTCATGCGTGGCTCGTGGAGATGCTGGTCGTGAGACGACGATGGCTCCGCCCCGGAAGGGCGGAGCCATCGCGTGAGTGCAGCGAACAGCGCGCGAATGCTACTTCGCGGCCTCGTCTTCCTTCGCCTTGCGGATCAGCTCCGGCTCGGCGGCGCCCGGCTCGGCGGCGGCTGCCTCGACGGCGGCACGCGGCGCGATCACGGCGCAGATGGTCGCATCCTCGTCGGAGAGAACTTCGATGCCGTCGGCGAGCTTGATGTCGCGCACGTGCAGGGAGTGACCCATCGCCAGGTGCGAGACGTCGACGTCCACGTGGTTCGGAATGTTCGCCGGATCGGCGAGCACGTGCACGCTGTGCATGATCTGCTCGAGCAGTGCGCCGCTGAGGCGGACGCCTTCCGGGACACCGACGAAGACGAGGGGAAGATCGACCGCGACCTTCTCTCCTGCCACCAGCTCCTGGAAGTCGATGTGCAGGATGACCTTCTTGAACGGATGGCGCTGGATCTCGCGGATCAGGGTGCGCGTCGTGGCGCCGCCGAGCGTGAGCTCCACGACCGTGCTGCCCGCGGCGATGTGCGAGAGCAGCTTCTCGAGGTCGCGCGCGACGACGGAGAGCGACTGCGCCTCGCGCGCGTGGCCATAGACGACGCCGGGCGTGCGGCCGGCCGCGCGAAGCTTGCGCGCGACGCCCTTGCCGGTATCAGTGCGCAGCTCGGCGCCAAGTGTTGCGGATGCCATGATGGTGTCCTTCGTGATACGGTCTTCGACTGCAGCGAACCACGATGCCGGTGCGACTCTCAGGCGGCTGCGTCCGCCCTACCATGCCGGTGCTGCGAGGCAGCTGATCGTGGAGAGGGAAATCTAGCGCGACCGCGTCAATCGAACAACGAGCTGACGCTCTGCTCCGCGTGCGTATACCGAATCGCCTTGCTGAGGAGCTCGCCCACCGAGAGGATCTTCAGTTTCTCGAAGCGGCGCTCGGGGGGACAGTAGATCGTGTCCGTCACGACGACCTCCTCGATCGGCGCCTCGGTGAGCCGCTGCACCGCCGGACCGCTCAGCAGCGCGTGCGTGACGCAGACGTAGATGTCGTTCGCCCCCAGCGTCTTGAGCGCGCGCGACGCCGCGGCCACCGTGCCCGCCGTGTCGATCATGTCGTCGACGAGGACGCAATCACGCCCCTCCACCTCCCCCACCACGTTCACCACCTCGCTCACGTTCGCGCGCGGGCGTCGCTTGTCGATGATGGCGAGCGTCGCGTCGAGGCGCTTGGCGAAGCCGCGCGCCATCTTCGCCGCCCCGACGTCGGGCGCCACGATGACGGGATCCTTCAACTGTTTCCGCTTGAAGTGCCCGCTCAGCACCGGCATCGCGTACAGGTGATCGACGGGCACGTCGAAGAAGCCCTGAAGCTGGTGCTGGTGGAAATCGATGCCGAGCACCCGATCGGCGCCCGCCTTCATGATCATGTTGGCCATGAGCTTGGCGCCGATCGCCACGCGTGGCTGGTCCTTGCGGTCCTGCCGCGAGTATCCGTAATACGGCACCACCACCGTGATGCGTGCCGCGCTCGCCCGTCGCGCCGCGTCGATCAGGAGCAGCAGCTCCATGATGTTCTCGGCCGGTGCGTTGGTGCTCTGCACGATGAAGATGTCGTTGCCGCGGACGTTCTCGTCGATGCGCACGAAGATCTCTCCGTCGGCGAATCGCGTGCAGGTGAGCTTGCAGAGGTCGACGCCGAGCTGTCGGGCGATCTCTTCGGACAGCGGATGATTGCTCGTCCCTGCCAACAGCTTGAACCCATGCGCCGGTACGGCGAGCCCGTCCATGCGGAGCCTCGTAAAAAAAGTGGAAGGGAATCCGAGCGCGCTCGCCGGTGGGCAGTGATTGCCCCTCTTGGATTCGAACCAAGATTCGCGGCTCCAAAGGCCGCTGTCCTGCCGTTGGACGAAGGGGCACCACAGCGACTTGCAGCCTACTAAGCTAGTCGAGGAGAGAGACCGGCTCAACTCGGGAGGCGGTCCGTGTCATGAGAGGCGTGCCGACCGGCAACGCATCGCGGTCCCCGGCCGGCGCGACACGCACCGCGCCGGCTGGGAGAATCCCGAACACGGTGGAGCCCGACCCGCTCATCTGCGCGATCCGGCAGCCGTCGGCACGCAGGGCGGCGACGATGTCCAGAATCTCCGGGTGGCGTGCCGCGACGACTTGCTCGAAGTCATTGGTGACCAGCTGCTCGAGCCGGCTCCAGTCGCCGAGGACGTCCAGGGCGAGGGGCGAGTCCGACGGGGGCGCCGTCAGGGCGCTCGCGCGCGCTGCGGCCAGCCACCCATAGGCGTCGGCGGTGTTCACCCCGAACGGCGGCACGAAGAGGACGGCCAGCCGCGAGGGAAGTGGGTCCAGCGCGAGAAGACGCTCGCCTCGGCCCCAGCCGAGCGCGTAGGACGCCGTGCCGGTGAGAAAGGCGACGTCGGCCCCGAGCCGCGTGGCCAGGCTGTGCAGCCGCGCCTCCCCCAATGGCACAGTGGCCATGGCATCCAGCGCGCGGAGCACGGCGCCGGCGTCCGCGCTGCCCCCCCCGAGCCCCGCGCCGATGGGAATGCGTTTCTCGAGCTCGATGGCGTACCCGTCGCTCGATCCCGCCTCCTCGCGGTACGCCGCGGCGGCGCGCCAGGCGAGATTCCGCTCGGGGGCGCCAAGCACGGACCCGCCAACCTCGTCGATGACCTCGAGCGCCAGGCCGCTCGCCCGCCGGCGTATCCTGATGGTGTCGGCGAGCTCGAGGCGCAGAAACAGCGTCTCGATCTGGTGAAACCCGCCAGCCTCGCGCGCGAGGATGCGAAGGCGGAGGTTGATCTTGGCCTGTGCGGCCACCGAGACGGCGCGCGCGCCGCGCGGGCATTCCGCCGCGACGGTCACGGCACGACGGGCGGGGGAGGGGACTCGTGGTGCGTCGCCGCCTGCTCCACCGCGCCAAGCTCGCCCATCGACATGCCGGCGCGGGCAAAATAGTACGCGCCGATGAGTGTGATGGGAATGTACGAGAGCACATGGAAGCCGATGGCCCAGGTGAGGGCCTGATCGTCCGGGATCCCGTAGACGCCCAACCCAAGCTTGCCGAAGGTCTCGAACACCCCGAAGAAGCCCGGCGCCTGCGGAATGGCGACGCCCACCGAGATGATGCCCTGCAGAAAGAGCGCAGCGCTGAATGGCGCGGTGATGCCGACGGCGCGAAAGGCGAGCCAGAACGCGAGGGCGTTGACCAGCCAGTGGAGCAGCGTCCACGCGAACACCGTCACGAACCGCGCGGGCGACTTGAGCACGCTCAATCCGCCGGCGATGGCGAGCAGCGCCTCGCGGCCCCTCGCCTCGAGGCGCGGCGCCAGGCGTCGCACCACCACCTCGTAGAGGGAGAGGATACGCGCCGGAAAGAGAATGAGCAGGTACATCGCGCCGATGCCGACGACGACAAATGCCACGCCGCCCACCGCGTAGTGCGAGATGGGACGATCGAGCAGCAGCACCCCCTGCGGAAAGGCCGGATCGAGCATGGCCACGAAGAGGAGCAGCAACACCACCATGCCGTCGAACAGGCGATCGACGGCGATGGAGGCGAACGCGGCGGGGAATGAGACGGTGGGAACGGCGCGCGACAGGGCGAACGCGCGCGCCAGCTCACCGGCCCGAACCGGCACCACGTTGCTCACCATCATTCCGATAGCCGTCGCGCTCCAGAGCGTGCGGAACGGAATGTCCGGCTGAATGGGCGCGAGGATCGGACGCCACCGCAGCGCGCGCAGTGGAAAGATGCAGGTGGCCGTCACGGCGGAGAGCGCCAGCAGCGCGACATCCGCACGGCGCACATGCTCGGCGACCTCGGCCCACTCGATGCCGCTGAACGCATAGAAGAGAAAGGCGGCGCTCAGCACCAGGCCAAGCGCGCCGCGCCACCCGAATTTCATGGGTGAGCCCGATCAGTCGGTGAGGGCGAGGTCGAGGAGCTCCATGAGCTCCTCGAGGGCCTCGCCGTCGACGGTGCCGGTGGAGGCTCGTGCGTCGTCGCGTATTTCGCAGCAGCGCTCGATCGCGGCCCTGCCGCGATAGAGCAGTTTGTCGATGGAGATCACGGGTTGCTCGGCGAGCGTCCGCGGCGCGCTGAGCGGACTGTCGCCAAGCGCGCCGAGTCGCTCTATCCCCCGGCCGAGGAGCTCGTCAAGCGAGGGAGGCGCAATCGCGGTTGGGACGTCGGACACAGCATGCGCCACCTCGGCCGCCGCGGGGCGGTCGCGCTCCTGCGGCGGTGCCGAGGGCGCGGGAATGGGGCGATGCGAGGTGAACGGCGTCATCGCCGGCGTCACATTGAGCGACTCGCCCACCAGCGTGGCCGGATCGCTCCCGACGGCGAGCATCGGTACTGACGGTCGGGGCGGCGCCGGCGCTGGCGGCGCTGCCGGTGGCGCGACGGGCACGGCCGGGGCAGGCGCGGTCGATTCGGCGCGCTCGGCGGCGGGGATGACCTCGCGCTCCGCGCTGGCGCGCCGCGCCTGCTTCAGCGCGTCGAGGCGTTCGCCCAGCGGGGCGGGGGAGGCGCCGGGCTGCGCGAGCAGCGACGCGACTTCGTCCAGCGAATCGAGCGCGCGCGAATCGAGCGGTGCGGAGGCGCCGGCGTGAAGGGCGACGAAGTCGGCCAGCTCGCGCTCACCGAAGCTTTCGGCGGCGAGCCGCAGGCCGCCGAGCGCCTGCCGCAGCGCGCGGGCCACCCGATCGCGCGAGAGCGAATCGTGCGCGGCTCGCGCGTCGGCCACGAGTCGTCGCAGATGCTCGCCCTGGCTCACGACTTCCAGCCGGAAGCGTTCCGCGGGCGACGTGGGGGGGTGCGCCGACGCTTCGACCAGTGTCGGGCCCCCATCCTCGAAGAAGAGATGGGCGATGGGTACGATGCGCTCCATCTCCACCACACTGACGCGCATCGCGTCGAGGGCGGCGGCGAAGCGCGCGAGATCCGCCTCGCCACCGCCGGACGTGCCCGCGCGCAGCGCGCCCGCCACGCCGCGCAGCACCGTGGCGGCCGCGCCAAGCAGCGCGACACGCTCGGCGCTCAACGGACCGTCGCCAAGCTCGAGCGGCTGCGCGGCCTGCTCGGCCGCCTCGAGCACATCGGCGAGTGCCGCGTGATCCTTGACGCCGGCAATTCCGCGCAAGGCGCGCGCGCGGCGAAGGACGTTGGCCGCGGCGTCCCTGTCGTTCGGCCTCGTGGCGAGCAGCTCCAGTCCGGCACCCACGTTGGACGTCTCATTCGCGAGATAATCGTCGGGGCCGGCGGCGGCGGGTGCTGCGGGCGTCTCCTGGCGTGCCGGCGCATGACGCTCGAGCTCCACGATGCGTGCTCGGGCGCGCCGATCGTCGTCGCCACTCCACACGCGAACGTTGCGCAGCAGGACCTTGCAGTCGTCCACCGCCGACACGACCGCGCCGCTGAGGCCGGGATCCCACTGCAGGCGGCCCTCGCGCATGGCGCGTCCAACCCGTTCGATGCCCCCGGCGAGCTCGGAGAAGGTGGCCAGCCTGGCCATCGTGGCACTGCCGCGCAGCGCGCGCGCCTGTCGCTGCAGCGCGTCCGGATGGGGACCGGCGCCGCCACCCTGCAGGAGCAGGGCGTCGAGCTGATCGATGTAATCGCTCGCCTCGAGGACGAAGAAGTCGAGGAACTGGACGGGAGCGCTCATGCGGGCAGAAGATAGAGGCGGCGGCGAGTCACGTCCATGCGCATATTGCATCTTCGTGTCCCAGGTCACCGCCGTCGCGCGATCCTGGCGGGCATGGTTCCGCTCGTACAGACTCTCGAGGAGACCTCGCGTGAGAAAGGTGTTTCTGGGACTGTTGTTCATTGCCGCCTGCACGACCCGCTCCACCGTCATGCCCGGCAGCTCGATGGCAGGCGCGAGCAGTCCTCGGCCGGCGCTCGACGCATTCCTTGCCGCCGTGCGCGCGCAGGACCTGCAGGCAATGTCGGCGGTGTGGGGCGACAAGGATGGGCCGGTGCGTGACAGCAAGCGCATGGGCCGCGAGGAAATGGAGCGGCGCGAGCTCATCCTGATGTGCTATTTCAAGCACGACACCTTCCGGGTGTTGGGCGAGGCGCCGGCGGCGGATGGCGAGCGTGTCATGGAGGTGGAGCTCGCCAGGGGAACCATAAAGCGAACGACGAATTTCTATGCAACGAGAGGCGGCGACCGATGGTACATCCGGACGGCACAGATGGAGCCGGTTCGAGACCTCTGTGCGCAGAAGTGACGGCCGTTAGAATTCGCTGAGCTCGATGAGCACGCCTGCCGTAGCGGTCGGATGGAGAAACGCGATACGTTTCCCCTCGGCGCCGATGCGGGGCGCGTCGTCGATGAGGCGAACGCCGGCGAGTCGGCAGCGCGCGAGAGTGGCGTCGAGGTCGTCCACGGCGAAGCAGATGTGGTGGATGCCAGGTCCGCGTCTGGCGACGAACTTGCCAATCGGAGAGTCCGGTGCGTCGGCCTCGAGGAGTTCGACGAGCGAGTCCCCGGCGGCGAGTCCGGCGATGCGTGCGCCATCGGCGTCGTCGAGCGGGACCTCGGGCAGGCCGAGGATGTCGCGGTAGAAGGGCAGGATGTCGCGGAGCGCCTCGACGGCGATGCCGACATGGGCGATGCGCGTGGGACGGTGGGGCAGCTGAGTCATGGCGAGTGCGCTGATGGTGGGGATGGCGCAATGAATTCTACTTTACTGGGGGCGGGGCGAGACAGCCCGGCCGGGAGACGAGCACGAACGATGTCGAACGCGATGGCGGTGACCGATGCCGATTTCGAGCAGCAGGTGGAGCAGCACGACGGACTGACGGTTGTGGATTTCTGGGCGAGCTGGTGCGGGCCGTGCAAGATGATCTCGCCCATTCTCGATCAGCTCGCGACAGACTACGACGGCCAGGTGCGCGTCACCAAGCTGGACGTGGATGCGAACATCAAGACGGCGACGCGCTTCAACGTGCGCTCCATCCCGATGCTGCTGTTCTTCAAGGACGGCAAGGTCGTGGACCAGATCGTCGGCGCCGTTCCGCGCCAGGCGATCGAGGCCAAGTTCAAGCAGCACGTGGCCTGACGTCGCCGGCGCGGAGCGCGACGCCGTTGCCTAGGTCGCACTCGCCGAGCACATTTGAGGCCGGCGCGACACCACGTCGCGCCGGCCTCTTGCATCGCTGAATGCCCGCCACCGTCGCCGGCCTGCGGTACCCGTGTACGCGCGTCCTGCTTCCGCGTACGCGGCTGGCCTACGTGCACCTGCGCAATCTGCTCACCGACGCCAAGCGAGACCGCGCCGCGCGGGTGTCGGGGTACGTGGCGATCTGGCTGCCGGAGGAGTTCGTCGTGCTCTACCTCCAGCGCGGAGAGCTGGTCAACGCGTGCGTGCACGATGGCCGCGCATCCAGCGCGCTCGCCATCGCGACCGCGGTGGAGAAGGTGCCCTCCGAACCGGAGTACGGAGAAATCTGCTTTCACGAGGCGGACGACGAGCAGCTCGCGTGCATGTTCGTGGCACAGACGACCACCCCGGAGGCGTGGCCCGTCGAGCTGCGCGCGACGGACCCTTCGGCGCTCTTTCCCTACCTCATGGCGTCCACCTTCGACGGCCTCGTGGAGATCGCCGCCGAGGGAGCGGTGAACTACCTGATCTTCCAGGATGGCGCGGCGGTTCGGGCGTATCTCGCCGGCGCCCCGGGCGGCACGCTGGCGGAGCGCGTGAGCCGCCTCTTCGAGCGTGACCGGCGTGCCCTCCACGTGACGGTGCGCCGATGGCCGCAACCGGAACCACTGCCGGTCCAGGCGCCCACGGCGCTCGTCCAGGCCTACCGCGACCTCGCGACCTCGCTCGTGCTCCGGCTCGTGGCCGAGGGCCGCGAGAGCGCTCCCGCGATCGCGGAGCACGCGCGCCAGCAGCTCAAGGCACGGCATCCGGCGCTCGAGGGATTCTCGTTCAGCGGACGTCCGTCGCGGCCCATCGTCGCCGATGCCGAAGCGCTCACGGAGGCGATCGCGTCCCTGATCAACGAGCTGCTGTGGACCGCCACGGATCAGGAGGGCCGCGGCCCCGTGGAGATGCTGCGCGAACTCACCCACGAGAGGCGTCACCTGTTTCAGTCGGCGGGACTGCTCGAACGATTCGCCTGGCCGATCACGTGACCGAGGGCGCGAGCCAGCCGGGCACGCTGTACATCGTGAGCACCCCCATCGGACACATGGGGGATTTTTCGTTCCGGGCCGTGGAAGTCCTCCAGCAGGCGGCCGCAGTGCTCGCCGAGGACACGCGGCACTCGTTGCCGTTGCTGCGACGCTACGCAGTTGATACTCCGCTCGTGGCGTACCATGAGCACAACGAGGCCAAGACCACCCCGGCGCTCGTCCGCCGACTTCTGGCTGGCGAGAGTCTCGCCCTGGTGTCCGACGCCGGCACGCCGCTGCTCTCCGACCCGGGGGCGCGGCTGGTGCGAGCGTGCGTGGAGGCGGGCATCGCGGTGTCACCCGTGCCGGGCGCCTCGGCGCTCCTGGCGGCACTGGTGTGCTCGGGCGTCGCCCTGGACCGCTTCACCTTCTACGGCTTTCTCGCTCGGCGGGGCAAGGAGCGTCGCGATGCGGTCGGCGACATCGTGCAACTCGGACACGCGGCCGTGCTCTACGAAGCACCCGCGCGCGTGGGAGACACCCTGGCGGACCTCGCCGAGGCGGGCGCGGGCGTACGCGCGGCGGTGGTGGCGCGCGAGCTCACGAAGCAGTACGAGGAGCTGCGGCGCGGAACGGTTGACGACCTGGCGGCGTACTATCAAGGTGCATCCCCCCGTGGAGAGGTCGTGATCGTGATAGCCGGCGCCGAGGTGGAGCGGGCGAGCGAGGAGTCGCTGCACGCCCGGGCAGCCGCGCTCCGTGCCGAGGGACTCGTCGCGCGCGACATCGCGTCGGCGCTGGTGAGCGAATTCGGCGCGCCGCGAAATCTGGCGTATCGGTTGGCGCACGAATGAGACGTCCCGCGAGACGGGTGTGGCTGTGCGCGGCGCTCCTGATGCTGACGCTCACCGGCGCGCGTGAGCTGCCCCGGCTGGGTATCGCGCGGCTGCAGTACGACGGCGGCGGCGACTGGTACGCCAATCCATCGAGCCTCGCAAATCTCCTCGCCGCCATCCGGGAGCGCACGTCGCTGCCGGTGGATCGCGCCGAGGGACGCGTCACGTTGACCGATGATCGGCTCTGGGACTACCCATTTCTTCACCTGACGGGCCACGGCAACATCACGCTGAGCGACGCGGAGGTCGTGCGGCTTCGCGAGTACCTGCAGCGCGGTGGATTCCTGCACGCCGACGACAACTACGGCCTCGACGAAAGCTTCCGGCGTGAGATGAAGCGGGTCTTTCCCGACCGCGAGCTCGTCGACGTGCCGCTGGCCCATCCGATCTATCACGCGGTCTACGCGTTTCCGCGGGGCCTGCCCAAGATCCACGAGCACGACGGCAAGCCGGCGCGCGGCTACGGGATCTTTCTCGGCGACCGGCTCGCGGTGTACTACAGCTACTCCAGCGACCTCGGCAACGGCTGGGAGGATCCCCGGACCTACGACGACCCGTCGGTACTGCGCGAAGCGGCACTGCGCATGGGCATCAACCTGTTCGTGTACGCGGTGACGAGCCGGCCGCTGCCATGACGGTCGGCGCACTCGTGGAGGGCGAGCGGCGGCATCTGCGCCGAGGCGAGCTGTTGAGCGCAGGCCTGCTCGCCGCGGGCTCCGCGGCGCTCGTGCTCACCGGTGCCGGCGTGCTCCTTGGCCGCGCGCGCTGGCTGGAGCTGCCACGGGGGCTCCCGTTCGTCGCGTGGATCGTGATGGCGGCGGCGCTCGCCGCACTCGCGCTCCGGACTCGCGCCCGTCTCCGGTCGCGCACCACGCCGGCCGGGGTCGCGCTCGTCATCGAGTCGGAACAGGGGTTGCGCCGCGGACTGCTGGTGGGAGTGCTCGAAATGGAAGGCGCCGGTGGGCTCGCCGCGCACGCCGCGCACGCGGTGCGCGCCGGCCTGCCTGATCGCGCGCCGTACGCACCCGCGCTCCGTCGGGAAAGCTCGCGGCGCGCCGTGCTGGGCGCCGGCGTCGCGCTGGCCGGCACCTTGATGCTGGCGACGGCCACCCCGGTCTTCGGCGACGGGATCCGCGCGGTGCTGCGCCCGATCGACGCATGGCGCGGCGCGCTACTGGCCCGTCCGCGCCTGGAAGGCGTGCCGCGCGAGCTGCTGCGCGGCGCGCCGCTGCACGTCACCGTGCACGCCGCGGGACGCACGCGTGTCTTCCTCAGCGTGCGCCAGACCGGTGCGCCGTGGCGCACCGATACGCTGGCGGTGGACGCCCGCACCGGCGTGGCACGCTGGACGCTCGCGGCGCTGAGGAGCGACCTGCGTATCGTGGCCAGCGACGGGCGCGCCGTCAGCGACAGCGCAACCGTGCTGGCCGCCGACCGGCCGTTCGTGGGTGCCGTGACGCTGCGGGCGACCTACCCCGCGTACCTCGGCCGAGCTGACGAGTCGCTCCCGCTCGGCGAGCCACTGCGACTGCCGCGTGGCACGATGCTCGACATCGCCGGTCGTGCGTCGGTTGCGCTCTCCAGCGTGTCGCTCGTGGACGCGCGCGGCGTCGCCAGACCGTTGGCCACCTCCGGCCACACGTTCAACGGACGCGTGCGCATCGATCACTCCGAGCAGCTTGGTTGGACAGCTGCGGGTCCCGGGGGGCCGGTCTTCGATCTTCCCGCGGCGCTCGAGATCGACGCGCTCGCCGACTCCGCGCCCACCATCGCCATCGTCGCACCGCTCGGCGACACGCTCCTCGCCACCGACGATCGGCTCTCCCTGTCTCTTGCCGCCGCGGACGACCATGGACTGGCGCGAGTGGAGCTCCGGTTCGTGCGTGAGGGACGTCGCCCCGACGAGTCCCCGGCGAGGCTGACGGTGGCGACGGCCGCCGGCACATCGTGGGCGGGAAACGCTGGCGTGGACGTCGCGGGATTCCGGCTTCGGCCGGGCGAGGCTGTGCGCGTGCGCGCCGAGGTGGTGGACGCTTCGCCGTGGATGCACCGGGGCGTGAGCCGCGACGTGATCATCAAGCGCCCCACGTCCGAAGAGACGCGCGAGATCGCGCGCACGCTCGGCGAGACGACGGTGAACGAGGCCCGCGCGACGGCGGCCGCCCAACGAACGCTCGCGCAGCGAACGGACGAGGCTGCGCGCGCGCAGTCGCGGCAGGGCGCGGCGCAAGGCAGCCGGCAGTCCGGCGCGACGCCCGCGGCGCCCGCGCGGCCTGCAGCGCAGATGAGCTACGAGAATGCGGAGAAAGTGCGGTCCCTGGCGCAGGAACAGCGCGGCATGACCGAGCGCGTCAACCGACTCCGCGAGGCGACGCGGCAGCTCGAGCAGCAGCTGAAGGCCGCGGGCGCACTGGACACCGCGCTGGCTCGGCAACTCGGTGAGGCGCAGGCCCTGTTGCGACAGGCGCTCACGCCGGAGCTGATGGCGCAGATGCAGACGCTGGAATCGGCCGCACAACGGATGAGCGGGGACCAGTCGCGCGATGCGTTGCGGGATCTGGCGCAGATGCAGCAACGCATGCGCGAGCAGCTCGAGCGCAGCGCCGAGATGCTCAAGCGGGCCGCCCATGAGGGCTCGATGCAGACGCTCGCCGACCAGGCGAAGGAGTTGGCGACGCGGGAGCGCTCACTCGCCGACTCCGTCGCCGTCCGTCCGCGTGAGGCCGTGGATCGGCGGGGCGCCAACGCACGAACCGCGGGCGAGCTCGCGGCGCAGACGGAGCGGCTTCGCGAACAGATGGAGGCGCTCGAGCGCCGGCTGGCGCGGGACAAGGCCGACGCCGGCGCTTCGGCCACGGAGCGGGCGCGTGGCCATGCGGAGAAGTCGCAGAGCGATCTGCGCCGAGCGGCCAACGAGATGAAACAGGGCGAGAGCGGGCGCGGGGCCGACGATGCGGTGCAGTCCGGCGAGCAGCAGCGGGACGGGAAGTCGGCGGGGGCCGATCGGGCTCGCGCGGCGGCGGGGCAGATGGAGCAGGCCGCGCGGTCGATGCAGGAGGCGCGCAGCGCGCAGGTGAAGGAGTGGAAGCAGGAGCTCACCACCGAACTGGACCAGGCGGTGCAGGAGCTGATGCAGCTGGCGCGCGAGGAGCGATCGCTCGAGCAGAAGGCGCGCGGTGGTGGCGACGTGGACGACCGCGGGGCGCAGAGCGCGGTCGAGCAGGGGGTGGCGAAAGCGAACGATCGCCTTCAGAGCGCAGGAAAGAAGAGCAGCCACCTCTCGGCGCGCTCGCAGAAAGCCGTGACCGATGCGCAGCAGAAAGTGCAGCAGGCCACGCAGAGCGTGCGCCAGCCGGGCGGCAATGGGTCGCAGCAGGCGAGCGCCCTCGGCGATGCCGCTGACGCCCTCACGAGGGCCGCCGCGTCGCTGGCGCGCGATCGCGAGAAGGCCAACAGCGCGAGGAGCGCCTCCGGTTTCAGCGAGATGCTGGAGCAGATGAAGCAGATGGCGCAGCAGCAGGGGCAGATCAACTCTGGCGCGCAGAGCCTGATGAGCATGCCGAGCGGCGCCAGCAGTTCGGCGGCGCAGTCGTTGGCCCGCACGCTGGCCCGCAAGCAGCGCGGCGTGGCCGAGCAGCTCGAGGAGGCGGGCGACGAAACCGGTGGCGAGAAGGCAGCCGATCTGGCGAGGGAGGCGCGCCAGCTCGCCGACGCACTCGATAACGGCCGGCTCGACCCGGGCACGCTCCAGCGGCAGCAGCAGCTTTTTCGCCGCCTGCTCGACGCGGGCCGCTCGCTGGAGAAGGAGGAACGTGAGGATACCGGAAAGCGCGAGGCGAAGAGCGCGGCCACGCAGGAGAGTGTGTCGCCGGCCGTCGGCGCTGCGGGGAAGAGCGCCATCCGCTATCGACCGCCAGGGTGGGAGGAGCTGCGCGGACTCTCCGTAGAAGAGCGACGCGCCATCCTCGACTATTTCACCCGGCTCAACAGCAATGCGCCGGCGCCGTAGCGGGGCGCGCGCGCCCCGCCGTCGCGCGTGCTGGCTGCTCGTGCTCTCCTGCTGCATCCCCTGGATCGCGACCGTGGCGCAGGAGGAGGAGAGGGCCGACGTGCTGCGCGCTCTGGAGCTCGAGGCGAGCGGCAAGTACCGTGAGGCCGCGGTCATCTTTCGCAGTGCCCTTCGAACCGCCCCCACGGCGGGCGCGCTGCTCGGGCTGGAGCGGACGTACGCCGAGCTGCACATGAGCGACTCGCTGCTGTCGCCGCTCGACAGCCTCATCGCCCGGCGTCCGCGCGATCCATTGTACAGGAGCGTCCAGCTCCGTACGCTGCAGATTCTCAGGCGCGACGACCAGCTGCGCGCCGCGTTCGAGCGGTGGACGCGCGAGGTCCCGTCGGACCCGGCGCCGTATCGAGAATTCGCCCGCGTGCTCATCCAGCTCGGTCGCCCGGCCGCCGCTGACAGCATCGTGCAGCGCGGTCGTCTCGCGCTCGGCAGCGCGCGCGATCTGCAGTATGAGACAGCGCAGCTGCGCGCGGCCATGGGACAGTGGACGGCGAGTGCGACGGCATGGCGGGGCGCGTTGGCGAGCGCGCCTCACCTCGCCAGCACCGCGGCGTATGCGCTCGCGCCGACTCCCGCCTCGGTGCGCGACAGCGTGCGAGGGACCCTGTTCGCCACTCCCGCGGAGGCGGGCGCACGGCGCGCACTCGGTGAGCTCGAGCTGATCTGGGGGCGACCTCACGCGGCGTGGGACGCGATGCGCACGCTCACCCCGGACACGACCACGGCGCGCGTGTGGGAGGAATTCGGCGAACGAGCGCTCCACGATGAGCGCTTCGCTCTGGCGCGCGACGCGCTGCGTGCCGCGCTCGGGGTGCGCCGGACGCCAGACCTGGAGGTGCTCGCGGCGACGGCTGCCGTGCGCGCCGGATCGCCGGCAGACGTGTTCACCCTGGCGCCGCTCGGCGAGATGGAACCCGACCCGCCTCGCCTCGCTCGGGAGTATCTCCCAGTGCACGTGGAGGCACTCGCCGCGCTCGGACGGGTGGCCGACGCCGAGGCGCTCGTCGCCCGGTTCGACCGATATCTGGTCCCTGGCCAGCGCCTGCGTCTTGCGCAACTGGTGGCGACGGCGTGGGTGCGGAGGGGAAATCTGGTCAGGGCACGCGAGGCGCTCGCCGCGGGAGGCGTCGATGCCGATTCCAGCGAGGCAGCCGGGTGGCTGGCGCTCTACGAAGGTCGGCTCGGCGCGGCGCGCACGCTGTTGCGCACGTCGCGTGATCCCTCGCCGGAGCTGGCCTTCGCGCTCGGTCTGGTCGCGCGCACGAGCGCCGAGGCGGCCCCGGAGCTAGGCGCGGCGTTTCTCGCCCTCGCGCGGCGCGACAGCGCGGCCGCCATCGCCGCCCTCGTCGTTGCGGCGGCACGCCATGAGGAGTTGGCACCCGGCCTCCTGCTCGCCGCGTCGCGCCTGCATGGGGCGCGCGGCAACACGTCCGCGGCCCTGGCGCTCTGGTCGCGGATCGTCGCCGACTACGCCGGCACTCCCGAGGCCGTGGAAAGTGAGCTGGAGTGGTCTCGCGCCCTCCGCGGCCGCGGCGACCAGGCGGGCGCCATCGTCCATCTCGAGCACCTCATTCTCAGCGCACCGCACAGTGCGCTCCTCCCCCAGGCGCGCCGCGAGCTCGAGCTCGCGCGCGGCGCCGTGCCGCCCAGCCGATGACCAGTCTTTCGCTCGTCCCGCGTTGCTGCACGCTGCTCGCCCTGGTCCTCATGCCAGCCCTGCCGTTGGCCGCGCAGCGCCTGCTCGTCCCGATGGACGACGCGCAGACGAATCACCTCAAGGCATACGGGCTCACCTACAACGCGATGGCGACCGGCCTGCAGGCGGAGTGGCTGCTGAACTATCGTGGCGGCGCCTTTCTTCTGCCCGATCTTCCCGCCATCCGTCGTCAGGCATCGCTCGACGGAGTCACGACCGAGCCGACGAGCGACCAGCAGCTCGCCGCGCTGCGGCGGGAGTTGGCGGGGGGCAACATGGAGAGCGTTCCGCTGGAGAAGGCCCCCCGCATCGCGGTCTATACGCCGCTGGAAGCCGCGCCGTGGGACGACGCCGTCACCCTCGCGCTCAAGTACGCGGGGATCGAGTTCACGCCGCTGTACGACGACGAGGTGGAGCGTGGAGAGCTCAGCAAGTACGACTGGGTCCACCTGCATCACGAAGATTTCACGGGCCAGTTCAACAAGTTCCACCTCGGGTACCGCGACGCGCCGTGGTTCCGCGATCTCGTGGCGAGGAGCGCGGCGACGGCGAAGCGGCTCGGCTTCGCCAACGTGCCGGCGCTCAAGAAGGACGTGGCAGAGCGGCTCCGCGCCTTCGTGGAGCGCGGCGGATTCCTGTTCGCGATGTGCGGTGCCACGGAGACGCTGGAGCTGGCCATCGCGGGCCACGACGTCGACATCGCCGGGGAGTTCGCCGACGGCTCCCGCGCGGACGTCGACGCCGACGCGCGGATGAACTGGAAACGATCGCTCGCGTTCAAGGACGCTCACCTCGAGCCGTCACCGTTTCTCAACTCCATGAGCGACATCGATGGCCATCAGGTGAACGTGCCCGGCCGTCGCCAGCCACTCGGCACCTTCACCCTGTTCAACTTTTCGGCGAAGTTCGATCCCGTGCCCAGCATGCTGGTGCAGAATCATCGCAGCGTGCTCAATGACTTCTATGGCGTCACGACAAGCTTTACCAAGGCCACGCTGAAGCCGGCGAACGTGGTGCTCGCGACCGAAGAAGGAGCACCCTGGGTGAAGTACCTGCACGGCGACTACGGCAAGGGCACGTGGACGTACCTGGGAGGGCATGATCCCGAGGACCCCCAGCACGCCGTCGGTAATCCGCCCACGGATCTCTCGCTGCACAAGAGCAGCCCGGGCTACCGGCTGATTCTCAACAACGTCCTGTTCCCCGCCGCCAGGAAGAAGCCGCTCAAGACGTAACGGTCGGGTGGTGGACGTGCGCGGTACACGTTGCAGCGGCTTTCGGTGTATCTTCAGGGGTGTCGCACCCCGCGCTCAAGCCGCCGTCCACCGCCCGCCTCGCCAAGCCTGCGTCGGCGGCCATGCGCGCGGCCATTGGCCTGGCGGGCGGCAACGAGGTGTGCTTCGTGTGCACCCTCGCCGACGACGGCGTCGTCCAGACTGCGCGCGTCGTCGCGCGGGGGGACGTCGGCAGCGTGCTCGCCCTGCCCGGATTCGCGCGACGCGGCGAGATGCTCGTGCACAACCATCCCTCCGGCGCGCTCGAGCCCTCCGGCGCCGACTACGACGTGGCGGCGCGCCTGCACGACGACGGCATCGGGTTCGGGATCATCGATAATCAAGCGAGAGCCCTGTACGTGGTGGTCGAGGTGCCCACTGCCGACGCGCAGATCCGTCTCGACCCGGCGGCGGTCGCACACGACCTCGGCCCGGCGGGGCCGATTGCCGCCCAGCACGCGCGGTACGAGGATCGCGCAAGCCAGCGGGCGATGGCGGCGGCCATCGCCCGCGTCTACAACGAGGGCGGTGTGGGGCTGCTCGAGGCGGGCACGGGCGTGGGCAAGTCGCTCGGGTATCTGCTGCCGGCGCTGCGATGGGCCGCGGCGAACGGCGAGCGCACGATCGTGTCCACCAACACGATCAATCTCCAGGAGCAGCTCGTCGGCAAGGACCTGCCCTTTCTCGCCAAGGCACTGGGCGACCAGAAGGTGCGCTTCGCCCTGCTGAAGGGGTGGCGCAACTACCTGTGCCTGGCGCGCCTGGAGCAGGCGCGCGGCGGCGCCGCGCAACTGTTCGAGCACGGGATGGCCGGCGAGCTGGCCACGCTCGCGGCGTGGGCGGAGCGGACGTCCGACGGATCACTCGCCGATCTCCCCGCACCGCCACGGCCGGAAGTCTGGGACGAGGTCTCGGCGGAGGGCGACCTCTGTGCTCGCATGAAATGTCCGCACTTCGACGCGTGCTTCGTGTTCAAGGCGCGGCGCGCCGCGGCGGATGCGGATGTGATCGTCGTCAACCATCACCTGTTGCTCGCCGACCTTGCGGTGCGCCGCGCCGGCAACAACTGGAACGATGCCGCGGTGCTGCCGGCGTACGGGCGTCTCGTGGTGGACGAGGGTCACCATCTCGAGGACGCCGCGGCAACGCACCTCGGCAGCACCGTGACCCGCCGGGCGCTCGGCCGGCTGGTGAGCCGTCTCGACCGTCGCGGCAAGGGACTGCTGCCCGCGCTCGCCACACGGCTGTCCGCGAGCAACGACCTCCTCAGCACGGCCAGCCTCGACCTGCTCGAATCGCGCCTTGCGCCGGCAGTGCGCGGTCTCGCCGAGAAGAGCGCCTTGCTGTTCGATCTGCTCGACGTCTTCATCGAGGAGTCCGGGCAGCCTGTGGTACGCCTGACGCGCGGCTTCGCGTCGCACCCCATCTGGGCCGCGGGGTTGACGCGGGCACTGGAGGATACCCTCGCCGAGATCGGATTGCTGCAGGAAGGGCTGCGCCTGGTGCGCGAGCGGATCGAGGGAAGCTCCAAGCTGGACGAGTCGCTCGCGCCGCTGCTGAACGAGCTCCGTTCGGTGGCGAGGCGGCTGCAGGCCAATGGCGACGGGCTGCGCCGCGGACTGGCCCCGCCCCCGGACGACGACAGCGTGCGCTGGGTGGAAGTACGCGGGCGCGAGCGGTCGGTGGCCGTGTCGTGCGTGCCGCTCGATCTCGCGCCGATCCTGCGCGACGACCTGTTCAATCGCCTCGACAGCACCATCGTCACCAGCGCCACCCTCACCGCCTCCAGCGGCACGGTGGCCGGCGACGCACGCCGCTTCGAGTTTCTCGCAGCGCGCCTTGGCCTCGACGATCCCGATTCGCCTCCTACCACGGCCGTGTTCGACTCACCCTTTCACTACCGCGAGCAGTCCCTGCTGCTCATTCCCACCGACGTGCCCGCGCCCAACGTCGATGCGGACGGGCATCGCGCCGGCCTCACGCGCATCGTGCTCGACGCGGCCGAGTCGAGCGATGGCGGGTGGTTCGTGTTGTTCACCAGCCATCGCGAAGTCAGGCAGCTCGCCGCAGAGCTTCGGGCTCGGGGGGTGGAGCGCCGGTGGCCGTTGCTCGTGCACGGTGAGGAGAGCCGTGATGCGTTGCTGGCGCGTTTCCGCGACTCGGGCAGCGCCATCCTGCTGGGGACCGCGTCCTTCTGGGAGGGCGTGGATGTGCCGGGCCACGCGCTCCGCGGACTCGTCATCGCCAAGCTGCCCTTTCGCGTGCCCACCGAGCCCGTCACCGCGGCGCAGTGCGAGGCGATCACGGCCCGCGGCGGTGACGCGTTCACGGAGTACATGCTTCCGCACGCCTCGCTGAGATTGAAGCAGGGCTTCGGCCGGCTCATCCGGACGGGCACCGATCGCGGCGTCGTGGTGCTGGCCGATTCCCGGGTGATCTCCAAGCGCTACGGCCGCGCGCTGCTGGACGCGCTGCCGCCCGCCACGCGCGCGACCGGGCGATGGTCCGACCTCGCCACGCGCATGCGGCAATTCTACGCGCTCGATCCCGGCTGAGCCGCTATCTTTCGGCGCATGCCTGTCCATCCCAGCAAGATCGTCTGCGTGGGCCGCAACTACGCCGCCCATGCCAAGGAACTCGGCAACGACGTTCCGCTTCAGCCGTTGCTCTTTCTGAAGCCCCCGTCGAGCATCATTCGCTCGGGGGAATCCATCTGCATCCCCGCCGTGTCCAATCAGGTGGAATACGAAGGCGAGATCGGTGTCGTCGTGGGCAAGCGGCTTCGCGCGGCCGACGCGGACGAAGCGAGAGCGGCCGTCGGCGCGATTGTGGCGGCCAACGACGTGACCGCGCGCGATCTGCAGAAGTCCGATTCCCAGTGGACGCGGGCCAAGGGATTCGACACCTTCTGCTGTGTCGGGCCCGTCGGCGGAGTGCCCGCGGAGCTGTCCACGCTTTCGGTGACGACGCGAGTGAATGGCGTCGTCCGG
>JBKJIY010000048.1:0-17480 GCA_046598315.1 Gemmatimonadaceae bacterium | reverse complement strand
TTCGACTCCAGCGCCTTGAGCGCCGAGCCCTGGATGATCGGCGTGTCGTCCCCCGGAAAGTTGTACGCGCTCAAGAGCTCGCGCACTTCCAGCTCCACCAGCTCCAGCAGCTCCGGGTCATCGACCATGTCCACCTTGTTCATGAACACCACCACGTACGGCACGTTCACCTGGCGCGCCAGCAGGATGTGCTCCCGCGTCTGCGGCATCGGGCCGTCCGCCGCCGACACCACCAGAATCGCCCCGTCCATCTGCGCCGCCCCCGTGATCATGTTCTTCACGTAGTCCGCATGCCCCGGGCAGTCGACGTGCGCGTAGTGCCGCAGCTTCGACTCGTATTCCACATGCGCCGTGGCGATCGTGATCCCGCGCTCCCGCTCTTCCGGCGCCTTGTCGATCTGGTCGAACGCCACCGCCGACGCCAACCCCTGCGCCGCCTGAATCGCCGTGATCGCCGCGGTCAACGTCGTCTTCCCGTGATCGACGTGGCCGATCGTCCCGACGTTCACGTGCGGCTTGGTCCGCTCGAACTTTACTTTACCCATGACGGGATCCGAAACGCGATAGGGTTGGACAGCCAGCGGCCCCCGGAGGGCAAATTCGCCTCCCAGCGGCCATGAATCACACTCTCGCCAATCGGCCCTGACCGGGCGCACGGCGCACAACATCGAACCTGCGGTGCAACTGCATCAACCCGCGCACACCGCAATCCGTTCCAGAGCACGCGACCGGGATTGAACCGGTGACCTCACCCTTACCAAGGGTGTGCTCTACCAACTGAGCTACGCGTGCACACTGCCTGCTCCTTCACCTGCACCGCTACACCATCAAGAGCGGGAGACGGGGCTCGAACCCGCGACATCAAGCTTGGAAGGCTTGCGCTCTACCAGCTGAGCTACTCCCGCATGCCGCCGCCACATACTGCACCACGACCTTCTCGAGCCATGGTGGGGGAAGGATTCGAACCTTCGAAGGCGTGAGCCGTCAGATTTACAGTCTGATCCCTTTGGCCACTCGGGAACCCCACCCCTTGATCTCGCGCTCGCTCCTCCAGATCACAGCAGAGCTGGCGGCGAGACTCGAACTCGCGACCGCCTGATTACAAATCAGGTGCTCTACCAACTGAGCTACGCCAGCGGACCGCCATTTTTAAGCCAGACTCTCAGGATAGCGGGACGGCGAGGGGGAGTCAAGGCGCGGGGAGGGCGTCACTTAGCCCAGCTTCCACCGCGTCTCGCCCCCGCCATCCTCGATCGTCACGCCGCGCTGTTTCAGCTCATCACGGATCCGGTCGGCCTCGGCAAAATTCCGACCCGCCCGGGCGTCGCGGCGCGCGCCGATGCGCTCCAGGATCCAGCTCGCTGTCGCCGAGTCCGCTTCGACGCGCTCGGGAACGATGTCGAGCACGGCATCCAGATGTGCAAACGCTGCCTGCGCCTGCCGGACGGCGTCGACGTCGCCCCCTCGCCGATCGAGCTCGGCGTTCCCTCTTCTGATGAAGGTGAAAAGCGCCGCCAACGCCTCCGGCCCATTGAGATCATCAAACAGCGCCGACTCCGCCGCTCCCCGGGCGTCGTGCGCGGCGGCGGCGAGCTCGGGCGTGCCGCCCGCCGCCAGCGTCGCCGAATCATGCAGGCGCGCATGGAAATCGCCCACCCGCCGCACCGCTTCCGTGGAGGCCTCCAGCGCGTCGATCGAGAGGTTCAACTCCTTGCGATAGTGGGTGTTGAAGACGAAGTGGCGCAGTGCCGCGGCGGAGAACTTCTCCTCTCGCAGCGCCTGCACCGTGCTCACGTTGCCCACGCGCTTGGCCATCTTGGCGCCGTCGGTGAGCAGGAAGGCGCCGTGCGACCAGACCCGCGCGAAGGTCTTGCCAGTGGCCGCCTCGCTCTGCGCGATCTCGTCTTCATGATGTGGAAAGATGAGATCGATCCCGCCGCAGTGCAGATCCAGCGTCTCGCCCAGCAGGTCCATCGCCATCGCCGAGCACTCGAGGTGCCACCCGGGCCGGCCGCGGCCCCACGGGGAATCCCAGGCGGCGCCGGTCGCTTCGTCCTCCTCCTTCGCCGCCTTCCAGAGCGCGAAGTCCTGCGCGTTCTCCTTGGTGTAATCGTCCTGCAGCACGCGCGCTCCGCTCTTCAGCTCGCGCGTATCGAGGCGCGACAACCGGCCGTAGCCGGCGAACCGGTCGATGGCGAAATAGACCGACGCGTCGTCCGCCTGATAGGCCACGCCGCGCTCGACGAGACGCTGCACCAGCGCCACCATCTGCGGAATGAACTCCGTCGCCCTGGGATAGTCCTCGGCCGGCTGGATGCGGAGGTACTCGCGATCGCGATGGAAGAGCTCGATCACCGGCTCGGTGATCTCCGTGATCGTCTGCCCCTGCTCGAGCGCACGCTTGATGATCTTGTCGTCGACGTCGGTGAGGTTCATCACCTGGTGTACCGCCCACCCCCGAAGCACCAGCACGCGCCGCAAGAGGTCCTCGAAGAGGAATGTGCGGAAGTTGCCGAGGTGCGCCGGGTTATAGACGGTCGGACCACAGGTGTACATGCGCACCGTCCGGCCGTCAGCGGGTGCGAATGGCTCGACCTCGCGGGTGAGCGTGTTGTACAGCCGGAAGTCGGTCATGAGCGCGGACGTGCGAGAGGGTGAGACACCACAGTGAACCTACGCTGCGGACGGCGCGCTCGGCGCGGGCGGCGCCACCGGGATCACGCCCTCCGTGTCCAGTTCGCGCTTGATGCGGGCGCGGAGATCGCGCGCCACGTCGTCGCGCCGGTACGGGTCCACCCGGACCAGCGTGCGCATCGTGACGGTCCCCGCGCCGAGCCGCTCCAGACCGGTCACCACGGGGGGATCGAGCAGTGAATCAGCCCATGCCGCATCCCCGCCGAGCGACGCGGCGGCGCGCTGGACTGCCGCGAAGGCGGCATCGGCATTGGCCCAGGACACTTCGACATCCACCGCGACCCGCCCCCACGACCGAGTCAGGTTGGAGATCTGCGCGATCTGCCCGTTGGGGATGATGTGCAGGGCGCCGGAGACATCGCGCAGGTACACGAGCCGCAAGCTGATGTTCTCCACCGTGCCTTCCATCGTGCCGATGCGGATGACGTCGCCGAGTGCGAACTGGTGCTCGAGCTGCATGAAGAAGCCAGTGACGTAATCGCGCACGAGGCTCTGCGATCCGAACGAGACGGCGAGACCCACCACGCCCGCGCTGGCGAGGAGAGGGGAGATATTGAAGCCGAGCTGGTTGAACACCATCAGCGCCCCGACGATGACCAGCAGGGCGCGTCCCACGTTGCGCACGAGCTTGGCCGCGGTGAGCGCGCGCTGCTCGCGCGCACTGTGCAGCCCGGGCCGGCCGTCGTCGCCCCATCGCTCGATGCGCCTGGCGACAAACCGGACGAAGAACCAGGCGACGAGGAGCGCGACGAGGACGCCTCCGATGTCGATGCCCTTGTCGATGGCATAATCGGCCCCCGTGGCCCGCCACTCGGCGAGGGTGCGGGGTCGATGCGGAACGTCCGCGACGAGGATCGGCAGTGCCGGCGACGACTGGAGCATCCGCGCAAGCTACGAGCGGCGCTTGGCGACGGTCAACGGAGCGTGTCGGCGGCGGCCTCCGCCACGCGCCGTTGGCGGATGGGTGGGGTCGCATGCAGGCGCCCGTCCCGGAGATGGAGAACGCGATCGACGCGTCCGCGCACGAGCTCCTCGTTCCGCGCCGTCACGAGGAGTGCGTCGGCGCAGTCCGGAGCCATGTCGTCGTCGATGACCTGAAGCGGCGCGTGGGTGGCGATCCGCCCGCGGTCGGCGCGCAGGAGTCCCTGCACGCATCGGATCAGCGTGGTCTTGCCGGCGCCGCGCCCGCCGACGATCGCCACGTGCTCACCGGCGAGGACGTGCAGCGCACAGCCGCGCAGCACCCACACGCGAGCCGAACAGCGCAACACGCCAGCGGCGTAGCTCTTCCACAGGTCCTCGATCAGCAGAGCGGAGCGCATCACGGAGACTATGCCGGAGCGCTCGGCCCACCCGCATCCATCCGCCGCGGCGAGAACCACCGCGGCGCGCGCGCCTGCTCAGCTCAGCAGTTGGTCGTTCTCCGTCACCGGCGCGACCGGACCATCCGTCTCGCGCGTCGAGCGCGGCCGTGCGTGGTGAAACGCGACGATGGCGTCGACGACGGGGGCGGGGTCGAAGCGCACCGTATCCGTGGTCGGCAGGCCCGTCTCGCGCTGAACGGTCTCGATGGCGCGGATCGCCGCGTCCTCGTCCATGTCGTACGTATTGAGCGCCACGGCGATGACCGGCGCGGGGCGCAGCGGCGAGATGGCCTGCTCGCTGAGGCGGATGAAATCCACCAGGGGCGGAATCTTCACCCACTCGCAGCGATTGATCGCCGTGCGCGACGGCTGAGCGCACATCACCTGCGCATGCGGCAGCGCGCCGTGCAGCAGCCCGTACGTGACGCCAGAGTAGCTGGGATGAATGATGGAGCCCTGCCCCTCCACGAGCACCAGATCGGCATCCGCGGCGCACTCGAGCACGAGCTGCTCGGCAGCGCCGCCGATGAAGTCGGCGACCACGGCATCCACACCGATGCCGCGTCCCTCGATGAGGATCCCGGTCTGGCCGGTCGCGGCGAAGTTCGTGCGAATCCCCTTGGCGCGAATCGCCCCGAGCAGCTGGAGCTGTGTCGTCATCTTGCCGATGTTGCAGTCGGTGCCCACGGTGAGGACGACGGTGGCGTTCACGCCGCGCACGCGTCCGTTCGACACGTTGAGCTTGGCCGGCGGCCGCCGCAGGTCATGGATCGCCACGCCGCGCCGGCTGGCCGCGGCGGCGAGCTCCGGGATGTCGGCGACGAAGCTGTGCAGACCGCTCCAGATCTCGAGACCGTTCTCGATGGCCCGCCCGAGCAGCGCGATCCAGGGTGCGGGGAGTTGCCCGCCGGGAGGAGCGATGCCCACGAGGATGGCATTCGGGCCGAGCGGCAAGCCCTCCTCGAGCGTGGCGAGCACTGGGATGTCGCCGCCGTAGCCGAGCACCTGGTGCGCCGTCTGGCCCGCCCGGCTCGCATCGAGCACGCCGAGGACGCGGTCGGGCGTGTAGCGGATGCAGGCGTTGGCGGTCTTGGAGGTCTCGGGGCCGAACGATCCGTCGGCCAGGATCAGATAGCGCAGGTCACGGGACATGCGAGAGGGGCGTAGGCGGTACGATGAGGCGCGTGGCGCGAGTGGGCTGACGCCGGGAATCTACACCGGCGCGCCAGCCACTCGGCGCTCCAACAGCGAGATGAAGTCCAGTGGCTGCGCCGGAAGGATCAACCCACCCTCCGAGGCCGGCACGCGCAGCAGGAGCGGTCGCTCTCGCGTGGTGCGACGGAAACCCTGTCCCTCGTACAGCCGCGACAGCAGGATGCGGCGCACGATCACCATGATGACGACGAGTCCCGGCACGGCCACGAGCAGGCCGAGGGGACCGAGCAGCTTGCCGATGATGAGCACGAAGACGATGGTGAGCACCGGCGGCAGATCGACCTGCTTGGACATGATGTAGGGGGACACCAGGTTCCCCTCGATCAGATGGACCACCACGCCGACGCCGATCACCCACAGCGCGCGCGTGCCGCCGTTCGGCCCGGTGAGGACGAAGAGCGCGGGCAGGGTGGTGGACAGCAGCGTGCCGAAGAAGGGAATGATACAGGCCAGTCCCGTGAACACGCCGAACGTGAGGGCGTACGGGACGTTCAGGAAGTACAGGAAGACCGCCGTGAGGGTCCCGAGAAAGGTCATCGTGAGCAGCAGCCCCACGATGTAGGCGCGGAGCGAGCTCGCGCAGTCGGAGAGCACGTCGCGCACGAGGTCGCGATGGATGGGCGGAAAGAGGGCGATGAGCCACTCGCGATAGAGCGCCGGATGCAGCGCGAGATACAGCGCCATCACGACGACGGAGAACAGGCTCACCATCACATTGACGAACGACAGCAGCTTGGGGACGAGGTTGCCGAACTGCCCCGACACCTGCTCGTACACGGCCAGCAGCAGACGATGCTCGCCGGGCGAGTACACCTGACGCAGTGCGGGCACCTTGGCGACCATGCGATCGATGGCGGCCTCCCACCCGCTGATGTACTCGGGAAGCACCTTCACCAGCTCCTGCGTCTGCGCGATGAGCGGCGGGACGAGCACCCAGAAGAGCAGCGCGAGCCCGCCGAACGTGATGATGATCGCCAGCAGGAGCGTCCACCGATCGGGCACCATGGCCCGACGCCGAAGGGTGCCCGCGAGGGCACCCAGATACAGCGAGATGATCACGCCGAGGAACAGCAGGAGAAAGACCTCGGCGACCCGCCCTGAGAGCCAGAGCAGCAGGACGGTGAAGACTGTCGCCGTGAGGATCGGCGCGAAGCTGAACTTTGCCTGCGGCCGAGCCGTCACCGGCCTTTCTCGTCGGCCGGGGACCGAAGCTCGACGTCTGCCGCCAGCGCCGCCTGCTGACCGGCACCAATCGCCTTGTTCGTCGTGGTGCCGGCGCCGAGCATGCCCATCTTCTGCTTCATCGCGAGGAGCTGATTGTCCACGGAAACGCCGGCGCTGCCACGCTCGAGCGCCTTGAAGTCGCGCTGCAGCGTATCGCCGGTGAACTCGTCCTCGATCTCGGCGGCCGCCTTGATCTGCCGCTCGTTCGTATCGATGCGCTCCTCCATCCTCGCGAACGCCTCGAACGCGCTCTTCTCGGACAGCGACGACATCGTCTCGGCGATGCGCTGCTGCGCCTGGGCACGGCGCTGCCGGGCGACGAGAAGGTTCTTCTTCCGCTTCGCCTCCTCGATCTTGTCGTTCAGGTCACGGAGCGAGTTCTTGAGCTTGTCCGTCTCCATCCGGTGCTGCTCCCAGGTCTGCTCGAGCTGCTGGCCGTGCGCCTGATGCTCGCCCATCCGGACGAGCGCCTGGGTGGCGAGGTCGTCACGCCCCTCCTGCACGGCGAGCATGGCGCGGCGCTCCCAGTCCTGCGACTGCTTGAACTCGGCGTCGGCCTGGTCGCGCAGGCGTTTCTCGTCGGCGATGGCCGAGGCGACCTCCTGCTTGGCCTTCACGAGCTGGCTGCGCATGTCGACGAGGATCTGCGTCAGCATCTTCTCCGGATCTTCGGCCCGGGAGATGAGATCGTTGATGTTGCTCTTGAAGAGCGCGGAGAAGCGATCGAAGATGCCCATGGGTCAGCGTGCCTCGCGGTACGAGCCGAGCTCGCGCAGGTGCGACGCGAGCGCGAGCGTCATGCTCTCGTAGCTCGCGAGGAATTCGTCGAAGTCGAGGGCCGAGAGCTCGAGCGCCTCCGTGAGGACGACGTGCTCCTCCTGGATTCCGTACGACCCATGGAGCAGGTCGGACGCGTTGAGCTCGAGCAGCCGGCGGGTGAGCGTCGCGGTCTGCACTTCATCCGAGGGGAGCGTCATCACGTCCACGCGGAGCAGCACCACCGGGGGAGAATAGTTCACGGCGAGCGAGAGATCGCTGTCGGGACTGGGGCGAACGATCCAGAAGCCCGCCTCCACCTCGCTGTACGTCGCGCCCGTGGCGCTGAGCTGAATGATGAAGCTCTCGACGTCGTCCTTGGAAAGCATCGGCACACCACCTGGCAGCTCGGGTTGTGCAACTCTACGGGATCCGCACGTCGCGCGTTTCAGCGCGGCGTGGCGGATGGGAGTGAAAGTACGGGCAGGATTGGTCGCAGGGAAGGCGAGCGTACCCGTCTCTTCGAGTCACACCACAGGTGGAGTCAGGCCCGCTTGATCTGCACCAGCCGCTCCTTCGCCAGGCGTCGGCCTGTCGGTGTGGCCGCGAGGCCACCGCCCGCCGTCTCGCGATACCGGACGTCCATCGTGCGGCCGATCTCTCCCATCACGTCGATGACCTCGTCCACGGGGATCTTGAACTCGACGCCGGCCATCGCCAGCTCGATCCCGGTGAGGGCGATGGCCGAGCCGGTCGCGTTGCGAAAGACGCAGGGCAGCTCGACGAGCCCGCCGAGCGGATCGCAGACGAGGCCGAGTGTGCCCTGAAGCGCGAGCGCGGTGGCGTGCCCGACCTGCGAGGGCGTGCCGCCCAGCATCTCGGTGGCCGCGCCGGCGGCCATCGCCGCCGCGGATCCCGTTTCCGCCTGGCACCCGCCTTCGGCGCCGGACAGCGACGCCCGCTCGGCGATCACCGCGCCGATGAGGCCGGCCACGGCCAGCGCGCTGACGACGGCGTCGTCGTCGATCCCGCGTGCCTGGGCAAGACCAGTGAGCACGGCGGGCAAAACGCCGGCACCGCCCGCCGTGGGTGCGGCGACGATCACGCCCATGGCGGCGTTGACCTCCTGCACGGCGAGCGCGCGCGCCAGGATGTCGCGGAAGGGGGTGCCGGCCAACGGGCCATCCGGACCGGTGCGCAGCTTGGCGGCATCACCGCCGACCAATCCGGACGCGGAGTACAAGTCGCCGGCCATCCCCTGCCCCACCGCCTGGCGCATGATGACGAGGGCGCGCAGCAGCGCGGCGCGGATGTCCTCCACGGTGCGGCCCTGATCGGACGCTTCGGTCTCCAGGGCGAGTCGGGCGAGCGAAATCTGCTGCGCGTCCGCGTCGCGAATGGCGTCGGCCAGCGACTTGTACATCAGGCGCTCACCTTGTCGAGGCGAAAGGCCCACCGAACCCAGGGGAGTCCGCGAATCTCCTCCCGCACCTCGTCGCCGGCCAACTCGTCGATCTCGATCACCATGAAGGCATCGCCGCCGCGTGCCTTTCTGGTGAGACGCAGCGTCGCGATGTTCAGTCCGTGCTCCGACAGGATGGTGGCGATGCGAGCGACGGACCCCTTCACATCCTCGGCGACGAGGACGATGGTGTGATAGTTCCCGCTCACCTCCACGGGATACCCGTCGATCTCGGTGACGAGCACGCGACCAGCGCCGAGCGAGGATCCCACCATCACGGCATGGCGGTCGCCGCGCTCGAGGGTGAGCCGCACCGTGTTGGGATGCGCATCGTCGGCGAGCGTGGTCTTCTCGAAGCGATACGTGAGGCCCTCGTGCTCGGCGATCTCCAGACTGGTGCGGATTCGCTCGTCGTCCGGACGAAAGCCCATCAGCCCGCCGACGAGGGCCTTGTCGGTGCCATGTCCTTCACCGGTTCGCGCAAATGACCCATGCAGCTCCATGCGCGCGGACTGCGGCGTGCCGCCCACGAGGCAGCGCGCCAGCAGCCCGATGCGGCAGGCGCCGGCTGTATGGGACGACGAGGGACCAACCATGACCGGTCCGATGATGTCGAGGAGCGAGACCATGACTACACGGTGAACGGGGAATGGGAGCGGTGCGGTGACGATCGACTGCCGCCGCCGACGTCAGCCCGCCTTCTGCCGGCGCGGCGCGGACTTTCGCAACATCTGTCGCAAGTAGTGGCCCGTGTGCGACGCATCCACGGCGGCCACGTCCTCCGGCGTACCAGCGGCCACGACCATACCGCCCCGCGTGCCTCCCTCCGGCCCCAGATCGATCACCCAGTCCGCGGTCTTGATCACGTCGAGGTTGTGCTCGATGACCAGCACGGTATTGCCGCGATCCACGAGGCGGTGCAGCACGTGGAGCAGCACGCGCACGTCCTCGAAGTGCAGGCCCGTCGTGGGCTCGTCCAGAATGTACAGCGTGCGGCCCGTGTCCCGCTTGGAGAGCTCCGTCGCGAGCTTGATGCGCTGTGCCTCGCCGCCGGAAAGCGTCGTCGCGCTCTGCCCGAGATGGATGTAGCCGAGGCCCACGTCGTTGAGCGCCTCGAGCTTCTGCCGCACGCGGGGCTGGTTCTCGAAGAACGCCAGCGCATCCTCGACCGTCATGTCCAGCACCTCGGCGATGCTCGAGCCGCGAAAGCGAACCTCGAGCGTCTCGCGGTTGTAGCGCTTGCCCTTGCAGACCTCGCACGGCACGTACACGTCGGGGAGGAAGTGCATCTCGATCTTCACGAGGCCGTCGCCCTGGCAGGCCTCGCACCGGCCGCCCTTCACGTTGAACGAGAAACGACCCGGCCCGTATCCCCGGATCTTTGCCTCGGGCAGCTCGGCGAACAGCTCCCGGATGGGCGTGAAGAGGCCCGTGTACGTGGCCGGATTGGACCGCGGCGTGCGACCGATGGGGCTCTGATCCACGTCGATGACCTTGTCGATGTGCTCGAGGCCGGTGATGCGGTCGTGGAGCCCGGGAATGACCCGCGCCCGGTAGAAGTGCCGCGCGAGGGATTGGTGCAGGACGTCCTCGATGAGCGTCGATTTGCCTGAGCCGGAGACGCCGGTCACGGCGACGAACAATCCGAGCGGGATCTCCACGTTCACGTTGCGGAGGTTGTGCTCGCGGGCATTCTGGATCTTGATCGACTTCTTGTCGTCGGGGGGCCGGCGCATGGCGGGCACGGCGATCTCCATCTCGCCACTGAGGTACTTGCCGGTGATCGAGCGCGGATTGCGAATGAGCTCGTCCACGGTGCCGGCGCCGATGATCTCGCCGCCGTGCTTGCCCGCGCCGGGTCCCATGTCGATGAGGTAGTCGGCGGCGCGCATCGTCTCCTCGTCGTGCTCCACGACGATCACGGTGTTGCCGAGATCTCGCAGCTGCTCGAGAGTGGCGAGGAGGCGCGCGTTGTCGCGCTGGTGCAGCCCGATGGACGGCTCGTCCAGGATGTAGAGCACGCCGACGAGGCGGGAGCCGATCTGGGTGGCGAGGCGGATGCGCTGCGCCTCACCGCCGGAGAGGGACTCGGCCGATCGGCCCAGGGTGAGATAGTCGAGCCCGACGTCGACGAGGAAGCGCAGACGCTCGCGCACTTCCTTGAGAATGGGGCCGGCGATCTCGGCATCGAGCCCCGTCGCATGGCCGGGGCCGCGCACGGGAAGCGCGTCGAAGAAGGCGAGCGCGTCCGTGATGGCGAGACCGACGACGAACCCGATGTTCCGGCCCCCGATGATGACGGCGAGCGACTCCGGCTTCAGGCGCTGTCCGTGACACTCCGAGCAGGGCACGGCGAGCATGTACTGCTCCAACTCCACGCGCACCATGTCGGAGTCGCTCTCCTCGTAGCGCCGCTCCACGTTGGCGATGATCCCTTCCCACGTCCCGTCGCCCTTTCGGGACTTCCTGCCGCCGCTGTCGCCGTGCAGGAGCAGCTCGGGAACGGACGCCGGCAGCGCGCCCCACGCCGCGTTCAGGTCGAACGTGAACTGCCGCGCGAGGGTCGGCAGCACGACCTTCCGCAGATATCCCGTCGGCTCTCCCCACGGCAGCACCACGCCTTCCAGAATGGAGATGCGCGGGTCGCCGAGGACGAGCTCTTCACTCACGCGCCGACGCGTGCCGAGCCCGCCGCAGGACGCACAGGCCCCGAACGGCGAATTGAACGAGAACTGGCGGGGCTCGAGCTCCGGCATGGAAATGCCGCAGCTGGGACAGCCGTATTTTTCCGAGAAGGTCTCCACCACGTCGGTGTCGGCGTTGGCCACCTCGACGATGCCCTCGGCCAGCTTGAGCGCGGTCTCGATGGAGTCGGTGAGCCGTCCGTGGTCGTCGGCGCGTACGGTGAGCCGGTCGACCACCACCGACACGTTGTGATTCTGCCGGCGGTTGAGCTTGGGCGGGTCGGCCAGCTCGATCAGCGCGCCATCCACATATGCGCGGATGAAGCCCTGCTTGCGCACCGTCTCGAACAGCTCGCGGAACTCGCCCTTGCGGCCCTGGATGAGCGGCGCGCGGACCTCGATCTTCGTCCCGTCCGGCCAGGCGAGCACCGTCTCGGAGATCTGCGCAGGACTCTGCCGCTGCACCGGACGAGTGCAGGTGGGGCAGTGCGGCGTCCCGGCGCGCGCGTACAGCAGACGGAGATAGTCGTAGATCTCCGTCACGGTGCCCACGGTGGAGCGTGGGTTGTGGCCGGCCGTCTTCTGCTCGATCGAGATCGCGGGGGAGAGCCCCTCGATGGCGTCGACGTCGGGCTTCTCCATCAGGCCGAGAAACTGGCGCGCGTACGCGGACAGCGACTCGACGTAGCGGCGCTGCCCCTCGGCGTAGATGGTATCGAAGGCGAGGGACGATTTCCCCGAGCCCGACAGTCCCGTGATGACCGTGAGCCGGTCGCGGGGGATGGTTACGTCCACATTGCGCAGATTGTGCTCGCGTGCGCCGCGGACGATCAGGGATTCTTCTGCCATAACCAGGGAAAGCTCGCCGTCGGACCAGGGGGAGACAAGACGGCTGCGAGGCGCGTTAGATTATACGAAGCCGCGTCACGATTCCGCATCAACGCGCGCCGCGCACGCCCTTCCATCATTGCCTCGTGTCCGCCATGCCGCACACCGACGCCATCGTTGTCATCACGACGCTCGCCTCAGCCGACGATGCAGTGAAGCTCGTGCGCGCTCTGCTCGAGCGGCGGCTCATCGCGTGCGGCTCGGTGCTGCCCGGCGCTCGCTCGCTCTATCGCTGGCAGGGCAAGATCGCCGACGAGCAGGAGGCCGTGGTGCTGCTCAAGACTCGTTCGGCCCGCCTGGAGACATTGAAGGTCGCGTTTGCCGAGCTTCATCCGTACAAGGTGCCGGAGCTCCTGGCCTTGCCCGTGACCGCGGGGAACGCGAAGTATCTCGAATGGATCAATGGCGAGACGACGCTCGCCCTTGCCTAGCTGGCCGCCGTTTCAGCGATAGCGACACATGTCCCGATCAGACGCCGTGGGCCCGAGCAGCGAACCGGAATCTCCCCGCATCGAGGGCGCGTCCGCCCCGGTCGCGCCGTCCGACGCGGGCGACGCGGCCCCGCGCGCTGCCGACGAGCCGCCGGCGGAGAAGCCGCTCGACGCGCTGCAGCAGGCGCGCGACCTGGTGGCATCGGGCGAGCTCAGCGCCGCGTTGACGACGCTCCGCGCCCTCGTGGCGCGCGAGCCCGCAAACGCGCATGCGCGTGCCGCGCTGGCCGGCCTGCTGGAGAAGCGGGGCGACCTCGAGGGCGCGCTGGGCGAGCTGGGCCGCGCGCTGGATTCGGCGCCGGAAGACGTGGCCATCCTGTGCGCGCGCGCGGCGCTTTTCACCGCGCGCGGCCGGTACGACCAGGCCGAGCTGGACCTGCGCCGAGCGGCCAAGGCGCCGGAGGGCGGCGCGGAGGTGCAGGTGCAGCTCGGCGTACTGTTCAGCAAGCGCGCGCGCTGGCGCGAGGCGATCGAGCCGCTGCGGGCCGCGGTGGACGCGGCGCCCGACCGCGCCGACGCGCAGTATCATCTCGGCGAAGCGTACAATCACATCGACGACCTTCCCGCCGCCCTCGCAGCATACGAGGCCGCCGCCGCGCTGCAGCCGACCAGTACCCGAGCGCTGAAGGGGATCGGGATCGTGCTCGACCGGCTCGGCCGGCCGACGGAAGCGGCCGCCGCGTACCGTCGAGCGCGCGACGCGCAGCGGCGATAGCGATGCGGGGGCGCGCGCGACGGACGGCATGACCGCACGCGCGCGTCGTCGCGTCCTGCTCGCCGGCGCCATCCTCGCCCTCTGGATCGCGGGGCTCGGTGCGCTCGTGCATCGCGAGATGTTCCGCCCGCATCTCGAGCAGCTCGCCGAAGCGGGACTGCGCGTCACACCCGGTGCCACCTTCTTCGCGGTCCTGCAGAAGGGCGAGCAGATCGGCTTCGCCTCTACTACGGTAGACACGGCGGACGGCGGCATCACGGTGCAGGACTATCTCGTCGCCGATCTCCCGGTTGCCGGCACGCTGCACCGTGCGACGGCCCGCACCACGGTGACGCTCACGCGCGCGCTCCGCGTGACGTCGTTCACGTTCGACGTGGACGCCGACCTCGCCCCGATCACGGCACAGGGGAAAGTCGTGGGCGACAGTCTGCTGCTGCTGACGATCGGCGGCGTGGAGGGCCAGCCGACCGATACACAGCGGGTGACGCTGACCGGACCGATCCTGCTCCCGACCCTTGTTCCGCTGGCGATCGCGCTCGGTGAGCGGCCGAAGGTCGGCAAGCGCTATCCGCTCCCGTTGTTCGACCCGCTCTCGATGACCGCGCGCGAGGTGGGCGTGCGGGTGGAAGCGGAGAGCGTGTTCGTGGTGCAGGACAGCAGCGTGTTCAACGTTGCGTCAGGACGCTGGCAGGGCGCACGGCCGGACACGGTGCGCGCGTGGCGGCTCGCCACCGACAGCGCGAGCGGCGCCTCCGGGTTCGCCGGCTGGGTGGACGAGCAGGGCCGCGTGGTGCGCGCCACACAGCTGCTCGGGCTCACGCTGGAACAGCGGCCCTACGAGGTGGCCTACGAGAACTGGCGCGCCGACAAGCTCGCACGCGGCACCAGTGTCACCACCGACCGCGACATCTTCGAGACCACGGCGATCGCCGCGAACAAGCGCCTGCGCGAGGAGAACGCGCAGGTACGCGTGCGACTCGGCGGCATCGACCTGTCGTCGTTCGACGTGAAAGGCTACCGCCAGCGACTGATCGGCGATACGCTCACCATCACGCGCGAGGCGCCGGAGGCACTGGTGGCGCGCTACCGGCTGCCGCACGGCGCCCGGGCCACGGTGATGTCGGTGTTCCTCGATGCGGAGCCACTGCTCGAGGTGGGGCACGCGGAGATCAAGCGGCTGGCCGGCCAGCTACGCGCAGAGGAGACGGATCCCCGGGTCGTGGCCGAGCGTATCGGGCGCTGGGTGTACGATTCGCTGGACAAGAAGATTTCCATCGGGGTGCCGAGCGCGCTGCGCACGCTGCGCATGCGCCGCGGGGACTGCAACGAGCATACGCAGCTCTACGTCGCGCTCGCGCGGAGCGCGGGCATCCCGGCACGGGTGGCGGCGGGGCTCGCTCTCCTGGACGGCAAGTTCTACTACCATGCGTGGCCCGAGATCTGGCTGGAACGATGGGTCGCCGTGGATCCGACCTTCGGACAGTTCCCCGCGGATGCCTCGCATCTCCGGTTCACCGTTGGAGGCCTGGCGCGACAGACCGAGCTGTTGCGATTGATGGGTGCGCTCACGATCGACGTCCTCTCGGCGCGTTAGGCGCCGGTTCCCGACCTTCCTCCCCCTGCGCATGATCAGCCTTCGACGGCTCACGAAGCGATACGGCAGCTTCACCGCGGTCGACGCGATCGACCTGGAAGTTCCGCAGGGCGAGCTGTTCGGCTTCCTGGGCCCCAACGGGGCGGGCAAGACGACGACACTCCGGATGATCGCCGGAATCCTGCGTCCCACGGCGGGTGAGATCTCCATTGCCGGTGTGGATCTCGCCCGGGATCCGATCGGCGCCAAGATGCAGCTCGGCTTCATTCCGGACCGTCCGTTCATCTACGAGAAGCTCACCGGCTCGGAGTTCCTGCGCTTCGTCGCGGGTCTCTACGAGCAGGAGGGCCCCGAGGTGGAGCACCGCGCGCGCGAGCTCCTCGCGCTGTTCGACCTGGAGGAATGGCGCGACGAGCTCGTGGAGAGCTACAGCCACGGGATGCGCCAGAAGCTGATCATCTCCAGCGCGTTCGTGCACCGGCCCGACGTCATCGTGGTGGACGAGCCCATGGTGGGGCTCGATCCCAAGGCCGCCAAGATCCTGAAGGATCTGTTTCGCGAATACACGCGGCGCGGGCACACGATCATGATGAGCACGCACACGCTGGAAGTGGCGGAGACGCTGTGCGATCGTGTGGCGATCATCGCCAAGGGAACCATTCGCGCATGCGGCACCATGACCGAGCTGCGGGCGAGCGCCGAGGCGGACACCCAGGGATTGGAAGAGATCTTCCTCCGACTCACCGGCGAAAACGCGGCGCGCGAGCTCGTCGAGGTGCTGAATGCCTGAGGCGGCCGAGCGACGGCCGCACCCGTCGCTCGCGGTGCTGCTGCGCCCCAAGCTGCTCACGGCGCGGGCGCGGACGATGGCGAACGAGCGGGGCCGCGCGGCGCGCTTCTCCATGCTGGGCGGCATCGGCCTGCTCTTCTGGGCGTTTCTGTACACGGTGCTGTACAAGCTGCTCGTGTACTTCCGGAGCGTGCCCGACCTGGGCCCGTTCCTGTCCGGCAAGCTGTTGGGCATTCTCCTCGTCGGCTTCTTCTCCATCCTCCTGCTCTCCAACATCATCACCGCGCTGTCGAGCTTCTTTCTGGCGCGAGATCTGGACCTGCTCGTGTCGGCGCCGGTGGATGGGCTCACGCTGTACGGGGCCAAGCTGCTGGAGACGGGTGTGAACTCGAGCTGGATGGTGGTGCTCATGGCCGTGCCGATGTTCGCGGCCTTTGGCGTGGCCTATCACGGCGGGCCGTTGTTCCCGCTCGTCGTGATGAGCGTGTTCCTGCCGTTTCTCGTGGTGCCCGCGGTGATCGGCAGCGCCATCACGCTGCTGCTGGTGAACATCTTTCCGGCGCGCCGCACGCGCGACATCCTCAGCGTGATCGCCGTGCTGGCGGCGGGCGGCATCGTCCTGCTGTTCCGTGTGGTGCGGCCGGAGCGGTTGGCGCGTCCCGAAGGCTTCCGCTCGCTCGTGGAGTTCGTGACGATCCTGCGCACGCCCACCTCCCCGTTCCTGCCCAGCGAATGGGTCCAGCGCTCCATCCTCGGCTGGCTGGCCGAGCGGCCCGACTACCTGCCCCTCTACCTGTTGTGGAGCACGGCGGCGGCGGCGTTCGTGCTGGGCGCGATGCTGCATCGCGCGCTGTACATGAAGGGCTTCAGCAAGGCACAGGAGGGCGGGCAACGAGGAACACGCATCACCGGCGCACGGAGCGCCGGCGCCCGGATCCTCGCGCCGTTCGGCATTCTCAGGCGCGAGCTGCTGCTCAAGGAGCTGCGACTGTTCTTCCGGGACACCACACAGTGGTCGCAGCTCATCCTGCTCGCGGTGCTCGTGGTGGTGTACGTGTTCAACATCAAGTACCTGCCGCTGCGTGGGGAAGGGATCACCTTCTTTCTCGTGAACGTCGTCCCGTTCCTCAATCTCGTGCTGGCGGGATTCGTGCTCGCGTCGATCGCGGCGCGCTTCATCTTTCCCAGCGTGAGCCTGGAAGGACGCACGCTCTGGCTGCTGCGCTCCAGCCCGATGCCGGTGCGCGACCTGCTGTGGGCCAAGTACTGGGTGGGGACGATGCCCCTGCTGCTGCTCGCGCTCGGCATCGTGGGCGTGACGAACGCGATGCTGCAGGTGAGCGATTTCATGTTCGCGCTCTCGATCATGACGATCACCATGATGACGCTGGCGCTGTGTGGGCTCGCCCTCGGCTTCGGGACGATGTTCCCGCAGTTCGAGACGGAGAACGCGGCGCAGATTCCGACGTCGTTCGGTGGATTGGTCTACATGATCGCGTCGATCATGCTGATTGCCTCAGTGGTCGTGCTCGAGGCGCGGCCAGTATACGGATACCTGTCTGCGAAGTTCTACGGAACGCCGACGTATCCCGGTGAGATGGTC
>JBKJIY010000088.1:0-14221 GCA_046598315.1 Gemmatimonadaceae bacterium | reverse complement strand
CATCTGCCCGAGAGCGTGGCGCTGTACGAGTCGCTCAGCGCCGCGCAGAATCTCGAGTACTTCGCGACGCTCTATGGCGAGCGCCTCGTCAGGGCCGAGACCCACGAGTGCCTGGCCGCTGCTGGAGTGAGCGAGAGTCTCCATCTCACGCCCGTCCGCACCCTGTCCAAGGGCACGCGTCAGAAGGTGGCGCTGGCCATCGCCGCAGCGCGGCGATGCACAAATCTCATTCTCGACGAGCCCACTTCCGGCCTGGATCCGCTGGCGTCGCGAACACTGATGGAACGGTTGCGCATGCTGGCCCGCGGCGGATGCGCCGTGCTGCTGTGCACGCACGATCTTTTCCGCGTGCGCGAGTTCGCGGACCGCGTCCTCATCATGACACGCGGGGGGATCGTCGCGGAGTTCACCGAGCACGACACGTTCGACCGGATCGAGGGAGCGTACGAGCACGCCGTGCGCGACGCCGAGGTGGCGCCATGATCATGGCCGTTGCCAGGCGCGAGCTGATGGAGCACTCGAGGAGCGGGCGCGTGCTTCTATTGATAGCCCTCAATGTCCTCCTGATGCCGCTGGGGATGTATGCCTCCGCGAGGGATTACGAAGCGCGACAGGCCGTGTACTCGCAGCTGGTGCGGTCGCAGCAGCAGCGTCTCGTCGACGTAAAGGCCATGCCGCTCCATCAGCGTGCGCGGTGGGGATGGTATCAGGAGGGCGCCGAGCCGTCGCTCCGCGCGCTTCGGCCGCCGAGTCCCCTGTCGATGTTCACGGCCGGCCTCGATCGGCGCGCGCCATCGTACTGGCAGTTCTCGCCGCTCGGTGCGGAACAGGGTCCGCCCCCCGGCGACATTGCGCACGATGCCGCCGATGGCTCGCTCGACATGAGCGCGAGCCTGCAGATCCTCCTCAGCCTCCTGGCGCTGATCGTCACGGTGGATGTCATCGCCGCCGAGCGCGAGGGCGGGACGTTGCGGGCGACGCTCGCGGCGCCCATCCATCGGGCCGATGTCGTGATCGGGAAGTGGCTGGCGGCGATGAGCATCTGCACGGTGGCCTTCGTGGCCGGACTATGTGCAGGCGCGCTCGCCGTGCAGTTGGCGGCGCCACGACTCCAGCTTGGGCGGTATATTCTCGACCTGGCCGCGATGGCGGTGTTGGGGGTGCTGTTTCTGGGGGCGATGACGGGTGTCGGCCTGGTGATCAGCGCCAGCTCGCGCAGCGCACGGGGAGCGCTGGTCGTCGGTTCTGTGCTATGGGCTGGCCTCGTCTTCATTCAACCCCGCGTCGTGCGCCTCGTGGCGCAGGTCGCCGCGCCCGCCGAACCGGCGGAGCTGCTGCGCGAGCGCCGCGCGCGCGGGATTCAGGCCGTCGCGCGCCAACGCCAGCGCGAGCTGGCTGAGGTCTGGACCAGCGCGATGGGCGACACGCCAGTGCCCACCGGGCACTTCCCCCCCGACGTCCGGGAAGTCTACGATCGGGCGCGCCTGCCGCTTGAGCAGCGGATGTTCAGTCTTCGGCGCGGCGTTGTGCGCAACGTCGACGACGAGGCGGCGCGAGCGCTCGCGGCGCGGCGACGGGTCCTCGCCCTGCTCGATCTTACCGGCCCGGTCGGGAGCCTGGTGCGCGGCCTCGAGAGTATCAGCGGCACGGGCGAGCGTGCTCTGGCGCATTCGGTCGCGCGGGTGGGCGACCATCAACGGCGTCTCGAGGAGCTCGCCTTCGATCGAAGCTTCGGCATCCAGGTGTTTCATCCGCGCTACCAGCTAATGATTTCCTGGGATGGGCAGCCGTCGGAGGCGCGCGACAGGCCACCCTCGCCCGCCGAGCTTCCCGGGCTCGTCCTCGATGCGGAGACGCGAGGGACGCGCTTGATGGGCGCGGTGCCCTCGGCGATCGCCCTTGCAACCATGGGACTGGCGGGGGTGCTGACGGCATGCGTCGTCCTGATGAGGAGGGACATCGTCTCATGACCCGTCTCTGCATCTGGCTCGTCGTGTCGCTCGCCGGCGCGCCGTCGGTCGCCGCGCAGCCCCAGTTCAATCCGCGAGACGACCAGTACCGTGCACTCGGCCTGGTGCGGGCAAAGGCGGAGCTCGATCGAACGCGCGCGCACGCCGCGCGCGCCACCCAACTCTCGCTGAAGGGCGTGATGAGCGACGCGGAGCGTGACGACCGCGTGGCGGAGTTCGAACGCGCGCGCGTGGACTACGCCCAGCAGCTCCTGGCGATCGCCAAATCGGATGGGCACGTCACGGTCGCTCGCGCGGTGAAGGTCCGCACCCTGGCGGGACAGTCGCGAGTGCGCATCACGCTCGCCAGCGCGCCGCGCCGCGAGGTGAGCCAGATGCGGGCACTCGTACTCGACCGGGAGAGCGAAGTGTTTCTACCGGGTGGCGGCGTGGACGATGTCATCGTGAGCGTCAAGGATGCGGCGGGGGCCAATGGCATCACGATCGCTCGGCCGTACGAACGGCACCTCTCGCGCGTCGGCGCGACGCCGACGACCATCGCGTTCGATCTACTCCGGGAGTCCGAGGATGTGGTGATCGCAATGGCGTACGGTGGCCGCCTCGAGGAGCGACGCGTGCTTCTCGAGCAGGAGGCGGGGATCGGCGTCAGCGCCTGGCGGGTCGAGCAGTTCTCCCAGACGGCCGACCTCGGAACGGAAGCGCAATACGGACTGACGCTGGAACGCATGACCGACGACGCTCGGCCGGTGCGCCTGTCGGTCACGGGACTTCCGACGAGTGTTGAATGGGAATTCAGGGATGCGGAAACCCGCGCGAAGCTCACGCAGATCCAGTTCCAGCCCGGGCAGCTCCAGCGGCGGCTCCAGCTCGTGCTGAGCCTTCCCGTCCGGGCGACAGACGCCATGCCTCCGGAGCGTCCTGTAAAGTTCGCGGCGGTGGCGACGCTGGGAGACGCCGCCCTCGGCGGAAAAGCGACGACGTCCACTGCGTCGCTCGATATCACACCGCGCAGTCTCGCGCGGGCCGAGCTGCACATCGACAACCTGCTCGTCGAGGCGCGCGTGGGGGATTCGCTGGAGACAGTGATGCGCGTACGCAATACGGGCGCGCGCACGCTGCACGGGCTGCATGTCGTCGCGGAGCTTCCCACCGGGTGGACCGCCGGCACGATGCCGTCGGTTCTGCCTCCGCTCCGAGCCGCCGAGGAGCTCGTGGTCGCCGTCAAGCTTCGATATGCGGCCTCGGTGATCCCCGGTGATTATGAAGCGGCGATCAGGATCGCCGGCGACGGACTGCGCGACACGGGTGTGCCTGCTCGCGTGCTGCGAATACGACTCAGCGACACGAGCGGGGGGCCGTGGCTCTTGGTGGGGATCGTGAGCCTGCTGCTGGCGACTGGCGTGTACGCCCTACGCGCCGTACGGGCCGCGGCTCGATAGACGGAGAATTGCAGCACGGAGCCGGCGGGCGCGCCGCCTTTGAAATCCTTACATGGAGTCGACAATGTCACAGTTCACAGTGGTTTCCGCGATGGCGCTGGTCGGCGGACTGGCATTGTTCCAGCTGCCGACGGATGGCTTCGCCAGCACGTTGGAAGACGAGACGCTCTGCGGAGCGGGGTCCGGATCGGTGTGCAAGACGATCACGAAGAAGGAGTGCCTCGAGTACAAGCTGGTCAGTGTCAGTGGCACTGCCGGCGTGACCGGAGGCGGAGGGACTTTCACGCAGGTGTGCGCGAGCGAGGTGACGACGACGATCTACTACTACTGGACCAGCGCCGACGGTGGCGGTGGCAGCACCACCCCGGCCAAGCCGGGACTGTTCTGACGCTGGGCGGCGACGAATCCAAGGTCGGACGAGGACAGTGACCACCGGTGCGCCCGCCGGACTCCCGCATCTCGACTCATCAGCTGGCCCATTCCGCACATGCTGCCAACCACCGCGTTCGCCAGGACAATCGGTCTGCTCGCCACCGCGGCTGTCGCAGTGGCGGCGGGCATCCGGGTCACGCAGCTCGTCGCGCCCAGGTCACTCGCCGCGGCTTTGAATGTCGCGGTCCATCGCGATGCCGTCCGTCCCTGGGAAGCACACGTCATCGTGCGAAGCGCAGACTGCGAAGCAAATGTGGACTTTCTCCATTTGATGGAGCGCACCAGGGTGACGCCGGCGATTCGCCTGCGACGCGCCTGGGTCGTGGAAGATACCGCGTCCATCGCACAGATCGCCGCGCGTTTGCGCGCGAGAGGTGTGAAAATGCCTGTCGGCCGACTCCCCCCATCCGCGGTGCCCGCCTTGCGAGCGCTCGGCGTCTCGCGCACGCCGTTGCTCCTCGTGTTCGACGAGCGGGGGGCAGTCCGACTGACATCGTCCGCGCCGCGCTCGCCGGTGGAGTACGCGGCACTCGCCGTCACGCTCGAAGCACTGCGTCAAACCTTCTGACCCCATCGAACGATGCACACTTCCCTGATCAGTCGCGCCCTCGCGCTGCTCCTGTCGTTCGTGGCTGCCACGCCAGGGCTGTCACAGCTGCCTCCTGAGGCGAGTGGTACCGCACGCGCCGCACCTCGACGAGTCCGGGCCGGAGAGTGGGAGATACGATGGTCGAGCGCGTCCGACACGACGGCTGCCGAGCTCCGTTATCCCGTCGCCGTGGCAGCGACCAGCGCCCATGTGTTCGTCGTCGATGGCGCGTCCGGACAGATCAGACGCTTCGACACCGGCACCGGACGCGCGATCGCCGACCTCGGCGGACGCAGCACGCGGGTGCCGGGCGCCCGTGAATTGCAGACCGCGCCCAAGGGACAACTGCTCACCTTCTCGCCCGACCGGACCGGCGTGCAGCTGGTGGACCAGCGCAATGGCAGGACGTCGGAGATGAGCATCGGTGACAAGCCGATTCAGAGCGTCTGCGCCACCGATGACGGTACCGTGCTCGCTCTCCGCGGCGGGCAGGACGGTTCGATCCTGCGCGTGCGCTCGCTGGGGAGCGTCGGTGCCGTGATGGAGTCGCCGTGGCCGGAGCTCCTGACGCTCCCCTCCATCGCCAGACAAGCGACGCTCACCCCGATCCCTGGTCGGAATACCTGCGTGCTGTCGCTGTCGCTCGGCGGCGGAATGGCGATCGTCTCGCCAACCGGTGTCGTGGCACGCACCAACTACGTGGACAATCGCCGATTGCCCGAAGCGAAGGTGAAAGTCGATTCGACCCCGACCGGCGTGCAGCGCGAGGAGTGGCTCGTGAAGAAGACAGCGGCGGTGATCGACGTGGTCGCCGACTCGACCGCGATCGACGTCCTGTACGAGGATGCGCGTGCCAGTCGCGGCATCTGGATCGATCGGTACGATGCCACGACCGGAGCGTACCTGGAATCCATGGCCTTTCCTTTTCGCGCCACAATGGCTGCAAAGGTGCGAGGTGGCTACATCGTCGTGCTCCAGCGCCGCGGCAAATTCGAAGTCCTCTCGGTGGCCCACCGCCCGAAGGGGAAATGATGGTCACGCTCCGTCCCACCCTACTGTCTTCCTGTCTTCCTGTCTTCCTGTCTTCCTGTATTAATCACCTCTTCCGTCGCCCACCCCGCCGCCGGTCGCTCTGATGCCGCCGCTCCCGCGACACCACCGGCGTGGGAGGATCCATGAACGCCATCACCGGAACCGGGTCGGCCAGCGTGTCCCTGCCGTCACGCGCCGTCGCACCCTCTTCCCTGGAGCTATCACCGAGCACGCGCTCTACCTCGTGCAGCGTGGTGTCGCCGTTCGTCACGCGGTCCAGCGCGACGTTGCGCATGGGCCACATGCCCTGCGCGACGGCGGCTCGCTGAAGCTGATTCGCCGACGCGCCGCCCACGAGCTGATCGGCGAGCGACTGCGTCATCACCGCCACCTCCACCACGGGCAGCCGCCCACTGTACCCCGTGTTCATGCAGCGCTTGCAGCCCACCGCCCGCATCGACGGCGTCGTGTCGTACTGCTCTGACAGACGCTCCTCATCGGCGTAGAGCGGACCGATGATGGGCTTGGCACATTCGGAGCAGATCCGGCGAATGAGGCGTTGCGCCACCGCTCCCCGCAACGTGGCCGCGATCGTCGCGCGGTCCAGGCCCAGCTCGAGGAGGCGCGCCACCGTGCCCATAGCGTCGTTGGTGTGCAACGTGGCGAGCACGAGGTGACCCGTGAGCGCCGCCTGCGCCGCGACTGCCGCGGTCTCTCCGTCGCGTATCTCGCCCACGAGAATGACGTCGGGATCCTGCCGAAGGATCGAGCGCAGCGCGGTGGCGAACGTGACCCCCTTCTTGGTTTCCACCTGCATCTGCGTCACCCCGGCGAGCTCGTACTCCACCGGGTCCTCCACGGTCATCACATTCACTTCGCCATTGGCGATCTCTCGCAGCGCGGCGTACAGCGTCGTCGTCTTTCCCGAGCCGGTTGGGCCAGTCACGAGAATCAGCCCCTCTCGGTACGAGAGCAGTTGCCGCAGCCGGAGATTCTCGGGTGGGGGAAGCCGCATCTCGTCGAGCGATTTCAGCGTGTCGCCCCGGAGGATGCGGACGACCGCCTTCTCCGCGTCGTGCGTGGGCACCGTGGAGATGCGCAGGTCGAATCCCTTCTCCCCCACCTGGATACGGGCTCGCCCATCCTGCGGACGCAGCCGGTCGGCGATGTCGAGCTTGGCCAGAACCTTGATGCGCGAGACGATGCGCGTCACCGCCGATGGGGGAAGCTCCATGTACTGCCGCATCACCCCGTCGATCCGGAATCGCACCACGCCGCCGCGTGCACTCCCGGGCTCGATGTGAATGTCGCTCGCGCCCTGCCCGACGGCATCGACGAGGATGAGGTTCGTGAGCTTCACGATGGGGGCCGCCTCGACGTCGCGCTGGGATACCTCCTCCGGCGCCGCCTCCTCCACGAGCCGCAACGCGTCAGCCTCCGCCGAGCCGACCTTGTTCAACAGGGCCTCCACCGCGCGTTCCATCGAGAACGCGGCACTGAGGGCCTCGGCGATCTCGGCGTGCGTGGCCAGCTCGAACACGACGCGCTTGCCCGACGCGAAGCTGATCTCCTGCTCGGCACGGAAATCGTTGGGATCGGCGGTGGCCACGTGCAGCGCCCGGTCGTCCTGCCGGATGGGGAAGACATGGTGCTTTCGCGCCAGCTTTTCCGGGATGAGGGGCCGCGCGGGCGGTTCCACGGACGCCAGGTCCGCGGGCGACATGCGCAACGCGGACGCCAGACGCACCACGAGCTCGCGCGTCGGAAGGTTCGCCGCGCGCTCGATGGCGTCCCAGCTCACCGCTGGCGACGTATCCACCGCCAGATTCAGCCCCGCGAGCCCTGAAAGTTGAGCCCGCGCGCCTGCGCGCAGAAGCCAATGCATCTTGGGAACACCCTCGGGGCGGCGTGACGTGGAACAACGATAGCGCACAAGGCACGGGCCATGCCAGCACCGGTCGCGCGCCACGCCCCCCGGCGTCGCACTGCCTATCGCGCCGCGCCGTGCCTAACTTCGACCCATGGCTCCGCACCCCGACTCGTCGCCGCAGTTCGCGCTGGCACAGGAAGAAGCCCTCGCCGCCTGGCTTCGCGAGCGCGGGCGCGTGGCCATCGGATACAGCGGAGGAGTGGACTCGGCCTATCTCGCCGTGGTCGCGCGTCGTACCCTCGGCAAGGAGGGCACGCTCGCGCTCATCGGTCGCAGCGCGTCGTATCCCGCGGTGCAGTGGGCGACGGCGCGCCACGTCGCTGAACTGTTCGACGTGCCGGTGGAGGAACTGGACACGGAGGAACTGCTCGATCCGCGATATGCGGCCAATCCCAGCAACCGCTGCTACTTCTGCAAGACGGAGCTCTGGAGCCGGCTCGTGCCGATCGCCCGCGCCCGCGGATTCGGCACCGTGGCCGACGGCACCAATGCCGACGACCTGACCGGGCACCGTCCGGGCGCACGCGCCGCGACGGAGCATTCGGTCGCGAGCCCGCTCGCCGCGCTCGGCTTCACCAAGCAGCAGATCCGCACCCGCTCGCGCGAGCTCGGCCTGCCCACCTGGCAGCAGCCGTCGTCGCCGTGCCTGTCGTCTCGACTCCCGTACGGCACGAGCGTCACGCCAGCGCGGCTCCAGCAGGTGGAGCGGGCCGAGGCGGCGCTGCGAGCGCTGGGGATCGACGGAGATCTCCGCGTGCGCCATCACGGTGACGTCGCCCGAGTGGAGCTCGCGCCTCCCCTCGTCGCCGAGTGGCTGCCGAGCGCGCGCGCCGAGGAGCTGCTGCGGGCGGTCCGCGCGGCGGGCTTCGCCCGCGTCTCGGTGGATCTGCGCGGCTTTCGGTCCGGGTCGCTGAACGTGTTGCACGGCGTGGACGCGGCGTGAGCATTCGCCGCGTCATCGGTGGCGGCAGTCCGCAGGAAGCGGCGCTCGCCGCGGCGCTCGCGGAGCGCGGCGTGTCGGGGCGAGTGGAGTCCCGGGGGCCGCTGGCGATTCTCATCACCGACTCGATGGGCGTGGAGCGCCTCGTCGACGCCGAGCTTCGTCGCGGCGCGCTCGCGCTCGCGCGCGAGCACGGATTCAGCCACCTCGCTGTCGAGCTTGGCGCCGGGGCCGACGACGCCGATGCGGCTCCTCCTCGCGATTGAGGCGGCGGCACGCGCCGCCAGCGCGACGAACGCCGCCGTGGCGCAACACCGGACGTTCGACCTGCGCGTGTTCGGGATCGGTGCCTTCCCGAACTTTGGCCGCGCGCGCACCGTATGGATGGGCGTGGACGGCGACCCGCGCTGGCCCGCATGCCCGATCCGCTGTCGCGCGACCGAGCCCGCGCGCCGGCCCATGCGGCGCGCGGCATGCACTTCTCGGCATCGCAACTGGTGAGGGAGCTGGTACTGTTCGAGAGCTCGCGCGGGACCGCGAGCCCTCGCCACCGCCGCCAGTACGCGGCGCTACTCGGAGGACGTTGAACGATGGGATGCATTGCTCGTCTCGGATGCCTGATGGTGCTCGCCGTCGTTGCGGTGGCCGCCTGGTTCACCCGCGATCGCTGGATGTCCAGGGTCGGCGGCTCGCCACCCGTCGTCGTGTCCACGGCGCCGCAATGGGAGCCGCTCACGCCCGCGGCGGGCGAGCGGGCGCGTCGGGCCATCGATGGCTTGTCGGGTCGGACGGGACCGGTGTTCGCCAACCTGCGCGCGGGCGAGGTGGCGTCGTACGTCTTCCAGACCGCGGCCCGCACGATCCCCGCATCGGCCGACAGCGCCGAAGCGGCGGTAACTGGTGACGCGCTGTGCGTGCGTGCCGTCGTGCCCATGAAAGATCTCGCCGGTTCCGGCGTCCTCGGCCCGCTCGCCGGCCTGCTCAATGCACGGGAGCGGCTTTCCTTCTGCGGCGCGTTCCGCGTGGTGCGTCCCGGGCTGAGCGAATTTCAGGTGCGGGAGATCAAGCTGCGCGACTTCAAGATTCCCGGTGGCGCAGTGCCGCGGCTGCTGCAGCAGATCGGACGCGGCAAGCGACCAGAGGGCGTGGCACCCGACGCGATCCCGGTGCCCACACCCACCAGCCTGGGTGACGTGCGCATCGCCAACCATCGCGTCACGCTGTACAAGACGACGGGCGCCGCGCCATGACCCGGCGCATCCTGATCGTCGACGACGAGCAGGGCATCAGGGGAGCCCTCGGCCAGCTGCTGGAATTCGAGGGCTACGAAGTGCGCACGGCAGCCAACGCCGTGGACGGTCTCGCGGAATATGCCCGCTTCAAACCGCATCTCGTCTTCATGGACGTGAAGATGGCGGGCATCGACGGGCTGGAGGCGCTGCGCAAGCTGCGCGAGCTCGACGCCAACGCCGTGGTGGTGATGATCAGCGGGCACGCGACCATCCAGACCGCCGTGGAGGCGACCCAGCACGGCGCGTACGACATCCTCGAGAAGCCGCTCGACACCGACCGTATCCTCGTCACCCTGCGCAATGCGCTCGCGCACCTCGACCTCCACGAGGAAAACGCGCGCCTGCGCGACAGCGTGCGGTCGCGGTTCGCGATCGTGGGGGACACCGCGGCCATTCATGCCGTGACGGCGATGATCGACCGCGTGGCCAGGACGCCGGCGCGCGTCCTCATCACGGGAGAGAACGGCACGGGGAAAGAGCTGGTAGCGCGCGCCGTGCACACCCAGTCGCCGCGAGCCGCGGGGCCGTTCGTGGAAGTGAACTGCGCCGCGATCCCCGGTGAGCTCATCGAGAGCGAGCTGTTCGGGCACATCAAGGGGTCGTTCACCGGCGCGATCGCCGACCGGGCCGGCAAGTTCGAGCAGGCCCACGGTGGCACCCTGTTCCTCGACGAGATCGGGGACATGAGCCTCGCCGCGCAGGCGAAGGTGCTGCGCGTGCTGCAGGACGGCGTGGTCACGCGCATCGGCGGCGCCAAGCCGGTGCAGGTGGACGTGCGCGTGCTCGCCGCCACCAACAAGGACGTCGCTGCCGAAATCGCCGCCGGAAAGTTCCGGGAGGATCTCTACTATCGCTTGAACGTGGTGCCCATCCATGTGCCCCCGCTGCGCGAGCGACGCGAGGACATTCCGCTGCTGGTGCGTCATTTCGTGGAGCAGCTCAGCGGACCGTCCGCGGGCCTCGCGCCCCGTGCGATGGGGAACGACGCGGTCGCGCGCCTCCGATCGCTCGACTGGCCCGGCAACGTGCGCGAGCTGCGCAACACCGTCGAGCGCCTGCTCATCCTCGCCAATGGCCCGCGCATCACCGCTGACGACGTGGACCGTCTGGCCGGCCGGGCGATGGACGGTGGCGAGACGGGGCTCGGCAGCCTGCTCGAGGTGCCCACCTTCGAGGAGTTCAAGCACGCGGCGGAGAAGGCCTATCTCGTCGCGAAGCTCCGCGCCTTCGACTGGAACGTCAGCGAGACGGCGCGGGCCCTCGACATGCCGCGCTCCAACCTCTACAAGAAGATCGAGCGGCATGCGCTCAGTCGCGAGGACGGAGCAGGAGTGGGGGGGGACGGAGCGAGCGAAACCGCGGACAGCATGCACCCCGACGACGAGGACGACGCATGACCGACTGGGATGCCGAGATGAAGAAGATCGACAAGCAGCTCGAGTCGATGTCCGACAAGGCGCTGATCCCCGCGTCGCCGCCCGCGCGAGTCGATCCACGGCCCGGCGCCGCGGGCACGGTGCACCCGGGCGTGTCCGCGACGCGCGAGAACACCCGCACGTGGGGCGCGTTTCTACGCCTCGCGCTGGCGACCGCACTGGGTGTGGCCATTCTCTTCTGGCCGTACCCCAGGGTCTGCGGCCTGCCGCTCGCCGCGTACGTCGCCGCCGTGACCGCGGTGGTGGCGGGGGGGCTGTGGAGCAGCATCTGGACGTGGAAGCATCGGACGTCGCGCGCGCACGTGCTCTCCCTCCTCCTCGTGATCTGGGGACTCCTGCTCGGCGGCATCGAGGTGTTGCCGCGCGTCGGCTATGCCAGACCTGATTCGATGCGCCCGCCGGGATTCGCCTGCCTCGCCGCGCCCACCGTCCCGTCGCTCGCCCGATAGCGCCCCGGCGATCATTCATCCTTCACCCGCAGAATCCGTTTCCGATATGACCAGGACGTTCCAGAACTTCATCGCCGGCGAGTGGTGCGCCCCCGCCTCGGGCGAGCACTTCGAGAACCGCAATCCAGCCGATTCGCGCGATCTCATCGGCGCGTTTCCCCTCTCCAGCGCCGCCGACGTGGACCGTGCGGTAGCCTCCGCGCAGCGAGGCTTCGAGACCTGGCGTCGCACGCCGGCGCCGGCTCGCGGCGACGTGCTGCGTCGCGTGGGAGACCTCCTCTCGCAACGGAAGGAGGCGATCGCCGACGCGATGACGCGAGAGATGGGCAAGCCCCTCACCGAGACGCGGGGTGACGTGCAGGAGGGCATCGATACCGCCTACTACGCCGCCACGATGGGACGCCAGCTCTCGGGCAGGACGGTGCCGAGCGAGATGCCCAACAAGTGGGCGATGAGCTTCCGGCGGCCGATCGGCGTGGCGGGGATCATCGCCCCGTTCAACTTTCCGCTCGCCATTCCCACCTGGAAGATGTTTCCCGCGCTGGTGTGCGGTAATGCGTGTGTCTTCAAGCCCAGTGAAGACGTCCCGCACACGGGCCATCTGCTGGTGGAGATCATGCTCGAGGCAGGCCTCCCGGCGGAGGTGATCCAGCTCGTCCACGGGCTCGGCGCCGACGTCGGTGCACCGCTCGTGCGTCACCCCGACGTGCCGCTCATCTCCTTCACGGGGTCCACGAGCACGGGGAGCGTGGTCGGCGAGACCTGCGGCCGGATGCACAAGCGGCTCTCGCTGGAGATGGGCGGGAAGAACGCGCAGATCGTGCTGGACGACGCCGATCTCGACCTCGCGCTGGACGGGGTGCTCTGGGGCGCCTTCGGGACCACCGGACAGCGCTGCACGGCGACGAGCCGCCTCATCCTCCAGCGTGGCATTCACGACCGCTTTCTGGGCATGCTCATCGACCGCGCGCGTGCTCTGACGCTGGGCGACGGTCGGAAGAAGGGCACCGACGTGGGACCGCTCGTGCACGAGCGCGCGCGCGCCAAGGTCGAGCGCTACATCGACGTGGGCCAGGAGGACGGCGCCGATCTGGTGCTCGGCGGCCGGCGCGGCGAGGGCAAGGCGCTGGGCCACGGATTCTTCTTCGAGCCCACCATCTTTGCTCGCGTGGAGTCCGGGATGCGCATCGAGCAGGAGGAGATCTTCGGTCCGGTGCTGAGCGTGATCCGCGTAGCCGACGCCGACGAGGCCTTCACCGTCAACAACGGGGTGAAGTACGGTCTGTCATCCTCGCTGTACACCCGGGACGTGAACCTGGCCTTCCGTGCGTTCAACGAGTTGGACAACGGCATCACCTACATCAACGCGCCGACGATCGGGGCCGAAGCGCACCTGCCGTTCGGCGGCGTGAAGCAGACCGGCAACGGCCACCGTGAAGGAGGCTGGGAGGTCTACGAGTTCTACTCGGAGACCAAGGTGGGCTACGCCGATTTCTCCGGGGCACTGCAGCGCGCGCAGATCGACAACTATCAGGGAACGCCGGACTGATGCCGCCGTTGCGTGGCCTCCGGGCGCGGCGCTTGCTGCCCCCCGGGGCGCGGGGTTAATTGCGGGGTGGCCATGTCAGGAGCTCCCGAACCCATGCTTCCGCCCAGGGCGATCACCCCCGAGCGGCGGCTCGAGGCGTTGCAGCACGTCAACAAGCGGCGCAGCGGCCTCGCGTTCTTCTGGGACTGGGCCAAGATCTTCGTCGTGTCCGTTGCGCTGTTCTTCGCCCTGCGCACGTTCATCGTGGAGGCGTTCAAGATTCCGAGCGGGAGCATGGAGCGTACCCTGCTCGTCGGGGACTTCCTGCTCGTCAACAAGGTGGTGTACGGAGCGGAGGTGCCGGGGACGGACCGCCGGCTGCCCGCGTTCCGTCAGCCCGAGCGCGGCGACGTCATCGTCTTCGAGTGGCCGAAGGACCGCACGAAGAACTTCGTGAAGCGACTGGTGGGCATGCAGGGCGACACGCTGGCGATGCGCGACGGGGTGCTCATCCGCAATGGGCGAGCGCTCGCCGAGCCCTACGTGGTCCACTCGGACCCGGACGCCGATCCGGTGTGGGACGACTTTCGCTGGCAGAGCGATTTTCTGGTGCGCTCCGCGGGGGCGGCGGTGTCGTACCACCCCTCTAGAAACAATTGGGGACCCCTGGTCGTCCCTGTTGGACAGTTCTTCGTGCTCGGCGACAATCGGGACAATTCGCTCGACAGCCGCTACTGGGGATTCGTCCCCGAATCGCTGCTGCGCGGCCGGCCCGAGGTCGTGTATTTCAGCTTCGTTCCCGATTCGTCCGACGATTTCGCCTGGCTCACCCACGTCCGCTGGCTGCGGCTGGGCGACCGCGTGCAGTGACCTAGCTCGCAGTTCGCGGCCGTCCCTGGCCGTCCTCCCTCCGCACCACGCCGGCCCCACCCCTGGCGGAGGCTGTCGTCCCCTGGAACCACCCGCATGGCTTCCACGCCCACCAAGAAGTCGTCGTATGAAGAGGGCTCGCTCGACCAGTATCTGCGGGACATCAGCATCTACCCGCTGATCACTCGGGAGGACGAGGTCGCGCTGGCGCAGAAGATCCACGTGGGTGACCAGGAAGCGCTCGACAAGCTCGTGCGCTCCAACCTGCGCTTCGTGGTGAGCGTCGCCAAGAAGTATCAGAACCAGGGCGTCTC